>JAZKYR010000154.1:0-1793 GCA_045612245.1 Agathobacter sp. | reverse complement strand
CCTTTTTTATTACGTTCACTAAACGACATCTGTACTGCTTCTTTTACAGATGGAAGGAACTCGATATTAATCTCATCATTTAAGGCAAGCGGAAACAGACCAGTCGCATACGGAAGAGGCGCCAGTCCATACAAGAAAGTATCTTTTACAGTTACGTCAAATTTCCCTTTTGTCTCAGTTGTAGAAAGAATCATGCAGGCCAGTACATTGTTCCGGTAGGTATCCAGCATACTTTTGGTATATGGAGCAACCTTAATTGGATGACGGCCGCCTTCCCAGGTTGTCTGAATCCAGATAATCGGATCGTCCGGCAGCATATTCCCCTGTTTCGGCAAGAGTACATCCGCGTAATCTTCGTACGTAGTTAATGGAATCATACGGCGAAACTCATCTATCGAATGAATTTCTTTTCCCTGCAGGAATCGCTGTCCAAGAGCACATCGACTCCATAAGAAAATCTGCTCCTCCATCAGACGATTCTGAATCTGCATATACTCTTCCATCGTTAAATCAAGAAAGCCGCAATATTCCTGCCAAATCTCTTCCTGAGACAAACTTTTCAATTTTTGTTCAAATTTCAACCCGGTCACCGGCTTTCTAAAATAGAATCACAAAAAAATTATAATCAATATAATCAAGCAAACACAATTTAATTTTTCCATGTTTGAATACACATCTGAATGCTTTTAACCGTTGGAATCAAAAACGGCACACGCTGTTTATAAATGTTATAATCAGTAAACACACGTGGAAATGTAACCCCATCTTGTAGCACTACATAAAGAAAGTTCAGTAAACAATTTATCATTGCCAATAGTAACAATTCTTTACCACCAAAAGTCATCCATAAAAAAAGATAACATCCTGTAAACCACAACACACCAGGATGACGACATAACGCATACATGCCTCGGTCATAGGTTTTGCAGCCATTCTGTGTTACATAGGTTTCTTCGAAAGGTAACGCAAAAAAAAGCGTGTATATCAGTAACAAGAAAAACAATGCAGTCATAACTAAAAAAACTGTCTGTAAAATACTCCACTCAGAAAGACTCTGAGCCGCGTGCCAAACTGCCACTGCTGTCGATACCAGTAGTAACAAAAAACCTATTACAAAAAAAAACTGTGTAAATTTGTGTAACTGCAGCGGCAGAATCCGCGCCTGTTCCAAATCATACAGCATAAATAATATAAATGCTAGAATACCAAATACGATTTCCATCGAATCAGTCCTTAATTAGTTACATTTCAACTATATCAGGTTTCATGATACCATGAAACTTTTAATTTTGCAATCAATATTTCAAACCAACTCTGCTAATTAAATATAACAACATTTTGCATTATTCTTTAGTATCACATACCCTCATTCAGAGCAAAGAAGAAGAGCTAATCAAACGATTAGCTCTTCTTCACTCAATCCCGGCAATGACCTACTCTCCCACAAAAAGAATATGCAGTACCATCGGCGCTGGAGGACTTAACTCCTGTGTTCGGAATGGGAACAGGTGTGACCCCTCCGCCATTATCACCAGGATCTTTTTCTCTATTTATCTTTCAGAAACCTCTTACCAAGGTTCCCTCAAAACTGCCACAATGTATAACTTATCTCTTCTCTTTCATCTCAAACTCTTCCAACCTTCGCTTCTTTCTTCTCGCTTGGTCAAGCCCTCGACTTATTAGTATCAGTTAGCTCAATGGATCACTCCACTTACACACCTGACCTATCTACCAGATCATCCTTCTGGTGTCTTACTTCCTTATAGGAATGGGAAATCTCATCTTAAGGTTTG
>JAZKYR010000153.1:0-46918 GCA_045612245.1 Agathobacter sp. | reverse complement strand
GGAAGTAACGACGATTTTAACGAGATTGTCGGAGAAGCGTCTGCGGATAGAATGAGTGAATCGGGTGTATACATTCCTTTGATTGGAGAAAGCATAAGAAAAAGAAAGTAGTAAATAACATTTTTTTTCTAAAAAAAAAAGTATTGACAAAAAGAAAATAAGGTGTATAATGTAATTATAAAGCATTGCAGAAAAAAAATGCTAAGGAGCTATATATGAGTGAGTTATTGAGAAAGGCTGACTTTTGCGAAAAACGTGCAAGATATGAGCAGGGGCGTTTGAAGTATGCGGAAGCGTTGATGTGGTATCAACGTGCCAAAGGTTTTCGTATTAAAGCGAAAAAGGAGGGCGAAAATGATAGTTTATCATAAGGTTTTCGGCTATGGCAATGTTTACGAAATGAGTGAAACATCTTGCGTAGTGTTTTTTCAAAACTTGCCTACTTTTCGCATTATCAGAAAAGACAAGTTGATTTTTTTGTAATTTTTACAGCCCTTATTTTTTTTAAGGGCTTGTAGATAAAGAGGTTTTTATGAGTGATTTGAATTCAGTAAATCTGATGGGGCGTTTGACAAGGGATATTGAAGTGCGATACACGCAAAATAATATTGCACATTCAATTTTCTCCATAGCTGTTAATCGCAATGTAAAAGACGGTAATGATTGGAAAGAGGAAACGTCTTTTATCGGTATTGAAGTATGGGGAAATCTTGCAGAAAGTATCAAAAGATACAGCGGCAAGGGGAAGCGTATTGCTGTTAATGGCTATATCGTGCAAAAAAGCTATCAAGCAAAAGACGGTAGCAACCAAAATAAAACATATGTGGTTGCTAATTCTGTAACTTTGATTGATAAAACTAACCAACAGCCACAGGGTAATTATCAACAGCAATACCAACAGCCTATGCAGAATCAACCGCAAACACAGCAGGGTAACTATCAACAGCAAGCCCCGCAGCAGTCGCAAAATCAACAACAGGCAACGCCTTATCCTTACGAGGATTTTGAAGATATACCCTTTTAAGAGAGATTTACAGTTATCGCCTATTCCGTGGGCGGTAACTGTAATAAAAAATGTTTTTGGAGGTGAAATATGTCAAGTAAAGAAAAGATTGACGGGAAAAAAGTGTCAATCTACTTAAGAGCAGAGCAATTGGAATATATCGACAAAGAGAGTGCAAAATTAGGGTTTTCTCGCAGTCGGTATATAGAATATAAGGTTTTGCCGCCACAATTAAGAATTCTTATTGAGAAACGCGGTAGACCTAGAAAAGAAAAATAAGAAAAAAAAGATAAAAAAGTATTGACAAAAGTTATTAGATACTGTAGAATAAAGACATACTAAAGCATACAGGGGGTTCTAAATGAACATCTATGAGAAGTTAAACGAAGCTAGAATTCGTTTTCAGAGTGCGAATGTTAAGAAATCGGGTAAGAATACTTATGCAGGGTATACTTACTATGAACTTTCTGACATCTTGCCTGTTATTAACAAGCTCGCAAAAGAGTTGAAATTTGCTTGTATTGTTAATTTCACAAAAGAAGTTGCTACACTTGATTTTGTGGATATTGAAAAGCCTAATGAAAAGATTGTTTTTTCAAGTCCTATGGCAAGCGCAAGCCTTAAAGGTTGTCACGAAGTACAGAATACTGGAGCAAGTGAAACATATCTAAAAAGATACTTGTATCAGAATTGTTTTGAAATCGTGGAAGCTGACGCATTGGATATGACAATGAATCCTAATGCACAACAGCAACAGCCTAGACAGTATCAACAGTCGCAAAACAGGCAGTACAACGGCTATCAACAACAGCCTAGACAGTATCAATAACAAAACAAATACAGTGCGATAATCATATTTATTGCACTGTATAATTTAGGAGTTGCAAAAATGATTGATTTAAAAGAAACAGCAAAAGAGTGTTATGACATTACAGTTAAAAGGTGTAATGCAGGGCATAATGTGCCAAATCCCGATGATACATTCGGACTTCTTAAAGGGTGTGCGGGGGAAGTTTTGGAAGTGCAAGAAGCGTTTTCTAACTATGCTTATTGGACTGGTGGCGGGAATTTGGGAAAACCTTTAAAAGACCATTTGTGCAAAGAGCTAGGGTTAGAACTTGCAGATGTGGTTGTTTATGTGCTTTTGATTGCACATCATTGTGGTATTGATATGGAAAAAATGCTATCTCTTGCTATTCAGAAAAATAAAGAAAGAGAGAGCTGAGTAAAGATGTATGTAAAAAAAAGTGTATATAAAAAGTAGGGAGGGACTTAAAAAATGAGTTTTGTGAGGCAGTTTATACGGTACTACACAATGCAAGAGGTGGCTGATATGTTGGGTCTATGTTATAGGACAGTTTACAATCAGGCATCTAAAAAGATTGGACTGTTTAACATACAACGTTGGAAAGTACCTACAGGCTATGTGTATGGCTTTACGCAAGAAGATATTTTTAAGTTAAAGCAAGGTTTTGAAATTCCGTGTGAACGAAAAATCGAAAACACAAAAGAAAGCCCGATTGAAAAATTAAAAGAAAAGTACAAAGAAAAAAACAAAACTGAATCAATAAGAAATTTGATTATTGATTTATTACAGAAAGAAAGTAGTAAAGAGTTTACCGCCGAAAAAATGGCTTATATTTTGAATTGCGATATAGAAGTAATAAAACTTAATATATCTATTTTGCAAGAAAAGAATGAACCTATTTTTGACAGAAAAGACGGTAAAGAGATTTTTTATTCTTGGGATTTATAGGGGGATTTACAATGAATAAGAGTGATAGACAAAAGCTCGGTAGAGCGTGGAACTTGATAGAAGCCGCCCGCTTGGTTGCAGTGAAATGCAATATTGATACGACTTCAGACGCTATTGCGGAATGTCTTTTGACAGCATTAAACTTGCTGACAGAACTCGATACAGATGATGAGAATGACGAAAGTGTTTGAAGTGGATATGGGAATGTGCGAACAGGAAAGACTATACACCGCAGTTGAAGTAGCGGATATTCTGAAAACTACGCGTAATAATGTACTTATGTATCGTAAAAGATACGGAATTGGTTGTATAAAACACGTTCCCGGAATCTCAAGAGGCAAGATACATTTTTCAGAGAGCGATATCGATTTTATCCGCTCTAAGTTAGGCAAAAAAGGCAGGAAGTCAAAACCAAAAGAATCGACGGAATACGAAAAGTTCATAGCGTCTTTTCCCTGTCGATTGCTTACGGCAAAAGAGTTATCGGCTGTAATGGGTATCAGTGAAACAAGAGTAACTGACTTTTTAGATATCTATGCTGTTATAGTACCACAAAGAAGCAGGAAAGCCACGGGCAAAAATAAAAAATTTTTATGGCTAGAAACTGACATACCTAAAATGCAAGAGGATTTAGCCGCTGTGAGTAGGAGAGCAGGGGGGCGAAAAAGAGTAAGCGGTATGACTTACGAAAATAGCCCCGAACGATTGGCAGAAATAAAAGCAAAGTATGCTAACGGCGTGCCAGCGGGCGAGATAGAAAAGTGGCTAGGAGTGAGAGAATGAAAGTGGAATACAAAAGCCATTACCAAGAGTTAAGGGCGTTTGTACAAGAATGCGTGAATAAGAGCCGATAAGCCACCTGTGCTAGTGGAGAAGATAGCACATAGCCGTGGTGTTTCGGCGTCGGTTTTGATACTTGTTTTGTAACGGGTAAACAAGCGTACTAAAACAATCGAAATAAACACAATTTTTTTTAGAGGAAAAAAAAATGACGTATGAAGAATTAAAGAAGGTTTTCGGTTCGAACGTCAAAAAATATCGTCGTAAGGCAGGGATAAAGCAGTATCATTTTGCGCTAGAGCTTGATGTGTGGACACAAACAGTGCAGCTAATCGAGAGAGGGGCAAGATTTCCCCGCCCAGACTTATTTATGCGCATTTGTGAAGCCTTGAATGTAGAGCCGTACCAGCTGTTTATTGATAACGAGATAAGTGAGGGGCTTGAACGTTTTTTGGAGAATGAAAAATGACAGTTAAAGGGTTGAATAAAATTTTTGCGGCAAATGTAACGAAATACCGCCTAAAAGCAGGATTGACAAAGAAGGCACTTGCAAGTAAAGCACATTTGAATAGGTCAACTATACGAGAGATAGAAAATCAGTATTCGAATATAGAGCTTAGAACGTGTCTACAACTTGCGCAAGCCTTGAATGTAGAAGTGTTTCAGCTTTATATGAACGACTTTGAAAACAATGCATTTGAACGCTTTTTGAAGGAAGAAGCAAAATGACAGTGAACGGAATGTGTACAGTAAAAGAGTACAAGCGGAAGCCTGTAACGCAAGTATGTGAAAAGGTATCTTTGAATGGCGCACCATTTAGGGTTACAGTAATCAATTCAGACAAGCCAATGAGTGATACCGAAGTTGTCGAAGCTGCATTACTTGCAACGTTAAACCAGTTTTTCTACATAACGGCAAAAGACGAAACAAAGTACAGATTTGCAAGGGATTTTTTCGATAGACTTTTGGAGAAAAATAAGGAGAAAAAGAATGATAGATTTGAATGAAGTTGCAAAGAAAGCGTATTTAATAGCACAGAAACGATACAGAGCGGGAACTTGCAAGACAAGTCCTCAAGACACAATCGCAATGCAGAAACACACTGCGGGCGAAGTAGTAGAAGCTACCGAAGCGTATATTCGTTGGTGCGAATGTAAGTATGACGAAAACAATGAAACAAATCTTATTAAATGCAAAAGAGCTTTTTCAAGTGAGCTTATGGACGTGATTGTATGCGCATTGATTACAGCACATTACAACGGCATTGATGTAGAAAAAGAGTTAAATAACTGTATGGCAAAGAACGCAAAGAGAGTGTGAGCTATGACATATATCGTATGGAGCTTAGAGAGTGGTGAAACGGCAACTTGCAGGAATATTGCACTGGTGAAAAAGCTCTTAAACGTCAGTCAAGAAACAATAAAAGACGCTATAGAAACAGGAAGTTCGATAAAAGGCTATTGTATTGATGTTAAGGAGGAGTAGCTATGAATGAGTTATTTGGCGTGCCTAGTGTTGCAACAGAAAAGCTCGTAACTACAAAAGAGCTTGCAAAGATGAATCAAAGAGCTTTTGAGTTCGCAAGAGAGAGCGAAGCACAGCTTGTAACAACAAAAGAGCTTGCAGAAGCATTGAATACAACAAAAGATGTTGTTTTAGCAAATGCAAGAAAGTGCTTGCTAAACAAACAGATTGAGCACGGCAAGGCGACATATTGGACACAGGCAGAAGTAACAATCTTGCTTGATTATATGAAGTTGCATACTTCAAACAATCGAAGTGTTGAGTTCAATTCAACAGTTGAAAATGCTTCTACCGACTTAACGCCAGCTTTGAAAAATCAAAAAGGCTATGGAGTTATGACAACAGCACAGGTTGCAGAGGCGTTGAATGTCGGTGAATCTACAGTAAAAAGAGCTGTGGAAAAACTCGGTTCAGTACTGGGCGGAGTTTCTAAAAACTCACAGGGGGGCTATCTTTTTAACGAAAGACAGGTAACTGCAATAAAGCAAGAGATTGCAAAACATCACAATCTTGCAAGCCGTCAAATCGACAAGGCAAGCACAGAGCTTGAAGTGTTGCAAAATTACAAGCAAGCGACAGAAGCGATGATTGCGATGTTGACGGCAAAAACAGAAGCTCTCAAAGCCGAGAACGAAGTGCAGAAACAACGACTTGCCATTGTCGAACCAAAAGCAAAATGGTTTGATGATTTTGCAGATTGCACAGGATTGGTTGAAATCGGTGCTGTTGGTAAGCATTTAGAAAAATACGGACTAGGAGCGCAAAAGATTTTCACACGCCTTAAAGATGACGGAATTATCTACGAAAAGACGACTGACGGCGTGAAAAGTTATTTTGCATATTTCCGTTACAGGCAGTATTTTGCTTATCGCAATGGTAAGTATGAGAAACCAGACGGAAAAAAGATTGCGTACTCAAAATTGATGTGTACAAAAGCAGGTGCGCAATGGTTAGAAAGTAAATATTCCGAGCAAGCGTGAATATAGCAGTCGTTGACTGTTTTATATCTTAGCGGGGGACTTCTTGCTATATAGAGCGTCGTCTACGTCCGTTTCATTCGCTCTATGGCTAATGTAAAGCACACACTCTTTACAGAAAAAAAGAACAACTTGCAATAGCTCTTTAAGAAGAGCAAGGAGTAAATCACTTTTAATCATAACACCTATTAAGGTGTAGCTTTGCGGTTAAGCGGGTGCTTTGATATTCATAAGGCGGTTTAGTTGATTTCAAGTCTTATCGAACGTACTAAAACAGCACTAAAACCGTATTTTTTTTTAGAGTGTTTGAGGGAGTTTTATGCTAAAAATAATCTTACATTTATGCGCTGACTTAGGTTCAGATTCATATCCGTATCAATGCGATAGTGATTATCGGGTTATTCGTATCGGCAAAAAATACGGTGTAGAAAACTTGACGAAAGAAACACTTTTGCGTGATTTTGGCGTTGAGAAAGTACACGGAATTATTGCTAATCCTGTTTGTACTGATTTATCAAGAGCTAGACGGGGGGGGCAGCCTAAAAGCGTTAAAAATGGTATGATTTTAGTAAATCATTGCTTACGTATTATAACAGAATTAAAGCCGTCTTTTTGGGTGTTAGAAAATCCAGCTACAGGGGCGTTAAAAGATATTTTAGGTAAGCCAAAACTTGTATATCAACCGTGGGAATATGGCTCACCGTGGACAAAGAAGACGGCTCTATGGGGTAATTTCAACATACCCGAAAAGAAATACAAGGATTTTGAAAAAGTGCCTAATAAAATAAAAGAATTGTATATAAGAGCAAAGAGAGGGGACACAAAACCCGCTTTAGCGTTTCAACATAAAAATGCAATTAGATTTATTTCAGAGTTTGCGCCGTTTGTCGAATACATTAAGACTGACGTAGATTTAAGAAGCCTTTGCTCTCAATGTTTTGCAAGAGCTTTTTATGAAGTAAACAAATAGGAGGGAGCTATTATGTATATGGCGATAAATATTAAAAGTAATGAGTGTATTCTTTGCAAAAATTACAGGCAGTTAATGGCGTTAATTAAATCTGATTACGAAGCCATAAAAGACGCTTTAGAATATGGTTTAGATGTAAACGGTTATTTTGTAGATATTGAGATAAAAAAATAAAAAAAAGTATTGACAAAAGAAAAGAGATATGATATTATAAAGATATAAAGCATTACAGGGGGCTTATATGACAGTTTACACAGTCAATTTCAAGAGAATGGGTAATTGGCAGACTTTTACAGCAGCGTTCAGAAGCATTGAAAATGCAAGAAAGTTTGCTATGCAAGATTACGCTGATAAGGTTGTAAGTCGTACTTTTAAGACAAAAGAAAGAGCTTATGATTTTGTGCAAAATCGTTGCTCTTATGGTTATGGGGATTTTTTTTGATGATAGGCAAATGTGAAATCTGTGGCAAAATCAAAGACGTACAAATGCGATACTGGTCTTATCCAGTACGTCGTAATGTTGTAACGTGTTTTGATTGCCACAAAGACCATAGAGAAAATGTGCATAAACAGGTTAAACAAATTGAAGACTATGGGTTTAAGCTATGACTAAAAAATATGTCGCAGGTGTTTTTGTACAGATATTCGATAAATTAAAATGTCTGTATATTACACAATACGGAACATCTTTATATTCTATAGACGCAATTCGTTTTACAACAGAAAAAGAAGCAGAATATGCGGCTATAGAAAAAGAGAATAATTTTGCTATTAAAGGTAATGCAAGGGCT
This sequence comes from Agathobacter sp., assembly GCA_045612245.1. Classification (GTDB taxonomy): domain Bacteria; phylum Bacillota; class Clostridia; order Lachnospirales; family Lachnospiraceae; genus Roseburia. The sequence continues at coordinate 39,117 of JAZKYR010000153.1, read as the reverse complement.
TTTGTAGAGGAGATTTGAGCTATGAAGACTTGTAGAGATTGCAAAAGGTTTATAGGGCTTTTCCGTGTAGAGTCAAAAGACCAAAACGGAACCCCTTTAGTGTGGAATGAATTTCGCTGTAATCGAAAAGATATTTCAAACGAATTACAAACATTCAGTGAACAAGCCTGTATGTTAAAGAATGACGGTATTTTTCGAAGTTATCAGAGTGTAAACAATGATGGAGTAAGATGTGCAAGTGAGTGTATTAGGTTTGTTGAAAAGACAAAACAAAGTGATTTGTTTTAGCCTTATGAATAAGGAGTGATTTATGGATTTTGATAAGTCAAGAGTATACACGGCAGTCAATGCCGAGGACTTACACAAGGGTGATTTGTGCGTTTTTGCAGATACTTTAAGTGCGTTAAAAGAGCGTGTTAATAATGATATAGGCTTCGGTAAACTTTTTGACATACAAAAAGAAGACGAAGTTATGCGTTTTATTTCTGAGGATAACGACTGGGGAAAAATTTGGTATGTACTTGCATATCTTGTATGCCCCGCACGCAATGTAGAAGCATACAGGGCGTGGAAAGAGGGGGAAGCTGTTGAAGTAACTCCGTATAACCCAAATCACCCTTATATTCGTATCGAAAATGACGGAGAAGAACCAGATTGGACGCAAGGCTATTACCGCCCTGTCGTCGGACAACCAAAAGAAAAGAAGTACCGTCCATTCAAGGATTGTAAAGAATTGTGCAATTTTTGGCACACAAAAACAGCTGTAAATGTACCAAGTTATGCAATGCCGTTGATATGGGTAAAACGCAAATTTGCAAATTGCACAATGTTGATTACAGCTTTTAACGATGATATTTCCGTTGCTGTAAGTGTTGACAGTGTTACATATACGTTTGCGGATTTACTCGCAGAGTTCACGTTTTTAGATGGTACACTGTGCGGAGTAGAAGAATGAAAAAGCGAGAACGACTTGCCGTGTATGGCAAGTACAATGGAAGGTGTGCATATTGTGGGCAGAAAATCGCATTGAAAGATATGCAGGTTGACCATATTGTGCCGCAGAGATTAGGCGGTGAAAACAGCTTGAGCAATTACAATCCAGCTTGCAGATTGTGCAATCATTACAAACGAGCTACAGGATTAGAGACGTGGCGGAATATATTTTTAGGTGGTTTGATTGAACGCATACGAAAGATTTACATCGTGAAAGTTGCTGAACGCTATGGAATGATAACTTTTCACGATTGGGATAAGAAGTTTTATTTTGAGGTGAAAAATGGATAGTGCTGAATGGACTGCTTATGATGTGGAAATGGCAAGAAATTTGAATTGGGAAAAGGCTATAGAAAAAGAAGTTTTTTTGCACGATTTGAAACAAAAGGCTAAACAGTGGTTCGACGAATATGGTGTAGCTGAGTCAGTAACTAAAGACGGCAAGAAATACTATTCTCGAAGACAAGTAGAGATAGCGTTTATGCAAGGGTACGAAACAGCGAAAAAGATAGAGGGGTGATAAATGAAATATTGCCTTGAAATAAAAGATATTGACGAACCCGACTTTAAGCGTTGTTTGTCTAGTTTGGTAGATACTGCAACATTATTGAGCGCAGGATTTACCGATTATAATTTTTTAGTATCGTTGCTAAATCACAATGCAAGGGATTTAGAGCGACTTATAGACTATCTTAAACAGGGCGGGATAGAATGATAAAACAACAGACTCTAAAGAAAAAGTCTGAAAAGTGGATTGATAAGAAGTTTAGATACTTTTTATTTTATCTGTACTATTGGGAAAAGGTATTCTATCGGTATGAGTGCAATGAAAACTTACGGGGCGTTTTTAATGCAAGAGTAAGCCGTGAAATATACAGAGAAAAGGTGACTTTTATTCGTCGAAAAATAAGACAGCTTTATTTGTTAAAAGAAAACAAAAAATAATTATAAAAAGTATTGACTTGTAATAAAAAGTAGTATATACTACTAAATGAGGGTTGAAATGGAAATCAAAGAGATTTTGATGTTTGTCGGAATTTACATTTTTGGTTTTATTTCTCTTTCTAGTTGCATTTCTATCGGAGTGAAAATCGGATTGACTTCATTTCTGCAGGAAAAGCAACTAAAATTAGAAAAGAAATAGTATTAGACGCTCTATAAAGGTTTTAGGCAGTTCGACTCTGCCGATAGGGCTTACTGGTGGTTTGTAGTCAACCTCTGTAAATGCTTTAGGCGTTTTGTGGTATCGCTTGAATAACCACTTTTTTATATGAGTAGCAGGCGTAGAAATATTCAGAAATATATATCAAAAGAATTCGCAAAATATATTAATTCTCTTTGTTTGAGAAAAAGAGTTAATATAGCAGTTAAAATTCTTTTTAGAAAAATGTAATACTTATTGACAAAAAAAAATAGCTTTATCTTTTATTATTCATAGACTCCTTAGCAGTATGCGTTTGTCTTTAAGTAGTGCCTTATCCAGTGCAAGTGGGTAAGGCTTTTTTCTTGACAAAAGATATGAAAAATAACATAATAAGACTATCTCATAGGTCTCCTATAAAAGTTTATGAACATCTTACAGCGTATTGCGCCAACATTACGCTGTTTTTTTTTGTATTTTTTTTGAAAAAAAAAGTATTGACAAAAGAAAAGAAGTATAGTATTATATAAACATAAAGCAGTGCAGGAGGTACACCAATGAAAAAGGTTGTACATAAGTATTACACACAGGCGATTTTCATCGATTATGAAATCGACGGAATTAATATTGATTTTTTTGTTTTCAATGTTAATTATAGCATTGTTAAACGTGGCAAGATTTATACGTTTGAAATCAACAGCGTATCAATTCTTAAAGATACAATGAAATCTTGTAACAAAGATTTTGATATTGATAAGGTCGATACTGGTGCTATCGAAAATTATCTTTTTGAAAAACTTTGCGCTTGCTACAATGATACAAAAGCGTGGGTTGGTGAGTATTGCGAAGCTCACGCAACTATTGATGTTGCAAAACCTTTTGAGGGTTTTACAATAAATCAGTTATAACAAGCAAGGCGGGGAAAATAACCCGCCTTGCTTGAAAACTTTATTGACTAAAAAAAATTAACTGTGTATAATAAAAGCACGCTTAGGAAAGAAAAAGCCTTTTTTTTAATTCTGAATTCCCTTATGGCGCAACACTTGGGATAAGAAATTGAAAGACGGGCTTTTTTTTTGCTATAGACTTGACATTTAAGTCATACCTTTGTATATTTACAACAGCGTTTATCATTTATTCCATCGGAGAGTAAGTTAGGCTTTTCATTCGTGAGAAGCCTTTTTTTACTTGTAATAAAAATTTTATTGATGTATAATATTTTATACAGTGTAAATCTGTAACGGCTGAAAGTTGCGTAAACAATGATTAAGCCGTAAATCAAAACTTTTACGAGGTGAGAAAATGAAATCCACAGAATTAATGACATTTGAAAACGAAGTCTTAGGAAGTTTTCGGGGCTTTATTGACAAAGACGGTGAGCCTTGGTTTTTAGCAGGGCAAGTTTGTAGATGTTTGGGAATCAAAGACAGTTCAACGGCTATTAAGCAATTAAAGCAAAGAATGGAAGTTGTAGAGGATTGGGAAGAAAAACGGGGTAAGGTTTCAAACCATAGCCCAAAAGCAAGGACAATTTCTCTGCAAGAGGGCAAGACTCATACACAAATTACAGTTATTCCCGAACAATGGCTTTATGAACTTATTTTTGCAAGTAGGAAGCAAGCGGCTATTGTCTTTAGAGCGTGGGTAACTGGGGAAGTTTTACCATCAATTAGAAAGCACGGACAATACAGGGCAGAGGGAAAACTTATAAGAAGAAGTTTAGCCGACACAATAAAAACGGAAATCTGCGAAAAGACAGATAATCCGAATGAAAAGAGATTTGCTTATAGCAACTATTCAAAATTGATAAATAAATCTCTTGGGCTGCCGTCTAAAGTCGATAGAAATACTTTATCGGCTGATATGCTTGAAAAGATTGCTAGAAAAGAAAATCTAGTGCAAGCGTTGATTACTGAAAACAAAAGCTATGCAGAAATCAAGCAAATTATCCTATCATAAAAAAATATTGACAAAATAAGGTTTATGGAGTAAGATAAAGTATCTCAATTCACCCGTATAATTAAACCCGTCTAATTTTTGCCAAAAGCAGGGATTGGGCGGGTTTTAGTAGGTATAAGTATGGAAACGATAGAAATCAAATGCGAAACAAAAGATAAATTAAACCTTGCAGAAATGACAGAATTTCAGGGCGGTTTGAAATCTCGTACAGATGTCGATTATGACAAAATTAAACTATCTATTATCAAATATGGCTTTTCATTTCCTTTTTTTGTGTGGAAGAATGAGGGCAAAAATTATATTTTGGATGGACACGGTAGGTTTTCTACATTATGCAAAATGCAGAAAGACGGCTATGTCATACCCGATTTACCAGTGGTTTACATACAGGCAAAAGACAGAAAAGAAGCAAAAGAAAAATTATTGCGCTTAAACTCTACATACGGAAAAATGACAAAAGAAAGCGTGCTAGAATTTGCCGATGATATTGATTTGAATTTTGAGGAAATTGCGCTGTCTGATACTGTTATAGACTTTTCGGATAGCGTAAACGATAATGAAAATACAGACGAAACAAACACTTCGGAAAGTGATTTTAATTATCAAAATCAATATGGTGTAATTGTCATCTGCCAGAATGAGTCTGAGCAGGAGTTGGTTTATAACAAATTAAATAACGAGGGATATACTTGTAAGGTGGTATGCGTATGACAATCGAAGTACATAATAGAGTTTCTGATTTTAATTCTTATAGAGCCGCAAGGGTTAAGAGCCTTTTTAATGCAGAAAACGGCTGCAATTTTGACCTTGTAATCGACAACGTTGATTTGTCGGGTGACTGGAATATTGGCGTTGTAGTCGGGCCATCAGGAAGCGGCAAAACTTCAATCGGCAAGCAGATATTCGGCTCGAATAAAATCTATGACTATACGCAAGGATGGAGTCCCGATAAACCGATTATTGATGACATAGCGGGGGGGGGGGACTTCAACGAAGTTACTGGAGCACTTGCGAATGTCGGCTTAGGTTCTGTTCCCTCATGGCTAAGACCGTTCAGGGTATTATCAAACGGCGAACAGTTCCGTGCGGGTCTTGCAAAGATTATTTGTGAAAAGCCGAATGAAATTGTAATTGACGAGTTCACATCTGTTATTGACCGACAGATTGCAAAAATAGGCTCACAGGCATTTCAGAAAGCGTGGCGGCGAGGGAATCCAAAAGGCAAGGTTGTTTTATTGACACCTCATTATGACATTCTCGATTGGATTCAGCCAGACTGGGTAATCGATACGAAATCGAAAACATTCGAAAGGGGGGTACTTCGGCAACGACCAAAAATTAACCTCGATATATGGCAGGTCAACTCATATTACTGGCAATTTTATAAGCCGCATTATTATTTAAATCTTCCAGAGCCTGTCGCAGCACAGCACTTTATCGGAACGGTAGACGGAGAGCTAGCGTGCCATATTGTTGTAACTCCCCGCTTTGAAGTCAAAGGATATAGAGCGACAAGGCTTGTTACAATGCCAGAGTGGCAGGGGGCGGGTGTCGGCTCTAGGTTTTTAAACTTTATTGCACAATATCATCTTGAGGGAAACGGAAGAGGCGGGCATAAGTATGTGACATATTTTCATACTTCACATCCTCAGCTTTGCGGTTATTTAAGGCACAGTAAAAAGTGGACACAAGTCTCTGCTGTTTTGTTTGGCGGCGATAAAAAGAGGAGTGCGGCTTCTATTAAAAAATCACAAGTAAAAAAAGGCAATACCGTAGCTAGTGCCGGGTACGGAGGGCACTTTCGGGCGGTTCAAGGCTTTAAGTACATCGGAGACACGGGGGGGAGAAGAAATGAAAATCTTTGTTTGCGGACAAAAAGAGTTTGGTAGGGAAGTTGTAAAAAGGCTTTACGAGGCAGGGCACGAAATTGTGGGAGTTGCTCCTCCTCCTCAAAAGCAATATAAGGACAAGGTTGTAGGCTTTGCCATGCTTCATAATATCCCCGTTATTTCTGACTGCGATAAATTACGCTCGAGCGATATTCCAGAGGGCACGGAGCTTATTATTTCGGCACATTCGCATTGGATGATTAGTGATAAGTGTCTCGAAAAATGCAAGTTCGGCGGCATAGGCTTTCACCCGTCCTTATTGCCACGGCACAGAGGGCAGGACGCCGTGCGATGGACTATTCATATGGGAGACTATATAACAGGCGGGACAATATACCGCTTAGGACAAAAATGTGACGGCGGAGAAATCCTTCTGCAAAAAACATTATGGATAAATAAAAAATGGGACTATCACGAGCTGTGGCGGCACTTATTCCCCTTAGGTGTTGATATGACCTTAGAGGCGGTTGATTTAATCAGCAAGGGAAAAGATGAGTGGGCTGAACAGGATGAGACAGTGTCAACTTGGGAGCCTTCGTGGGATAGACCTCGGTTAAAGCGAAATGAATTATTGCAATTAGGATTTTAACAAGAATATTGCAGGGAGGTGGTAAAATATGGCAGGTGGTAATCCGTCAAAGTTAAAACCTTGCACACCCGAAAACGCTAGAGAAAGACAATTAAAGGGTGCAGCAAAAAGAAAAGAAAATCACGCTAGAAAAGTATTGATGTCGCAGATTTATGCTGATTTTCTAATGAAAAAATACAACGTAAAAGCTGGTGACGGCGTGAAACAGATTACAGGTTCAGAGCTTGTAAATGAGTGTATGAAAAAGATTATTGCAACAGGAGGAAGCCCCGCAGTATCACTCTTAAAAGAATTAAGGGAAGCAACAGAGGGTCAGAAAATCAATCTTACAGGCAATGTAAAAACAGAAATGCAAACGACGGAAGAAAGAATAAAGCTGTTTGACGAAATTGTAGGTGAGAAATGAAATTAAAAGAGTATGCAGAAAAAAAAGATAACTATAAAACGTTTACAGTAGGCGGAAAAAAAATAGAAGTCTTGTTATATAATACAGTGCGTAATAAGTGCTTTTATTATTTTCACGGCGTCTATCGGTATGGCGGAAAAATAATACACTGTATGAACGAAACAAAACACGGATTAAAAAAAGACTTGACAAGTAGCATAATCGGGTTATTATGTGAATAGAGGTGCTTATGACAAAAGTTTTAGTTTTTTGCTTTGCTGTGTTAGGCGTATGCATTTTGGTTTTGGGCAAAATCGGGCTGTTGTATTACAAGAAGTATAAGGAAGCACAAAAAGAGCTAGAAAAGCAAAAAAGAAATAGTGCATACCTTGCAACACACGCCGCAGAAATAGCCAGGATAGAAAGAAGTAGCAAGGAGCTAAAACGTGATGTCAAAAATGCAAAAACAGATAACGAGATTGCAGATATTATTAACGCTGTTATCGATAGCAATAATAAGCGGTTGCAAAACAACTGAAATTGTCATACTGCCGCCAAAACCGCAAAGAGAAATACTCCCGCCTGTTGAAACTGTGCAGGATTATGCCGATGTAATTATCTACTATGAAACACTGGTACAGAAATGGGAAGTGTGGGGTGATAGCGTAGAAAAAATTATAGAAGGAGTAAAAGAATGACATTAAAAGAGTTTGTACAATTGTATAACGGAAAAACTATCGATTACGATAAAGCCTATGGTGCGCAGTGTGTTGATGTATTCCGTCAGTACTGCAAAGATGTGCTGAATATCGAACACACAGGCGGCGTAAATGGAGCGAAAGACTTGTTTTTGGACTACTTCAAAATGCCAAAAGAACAAAAGTATTTTTCGCTCGTCGAAGAGAGAAAAGCCCCGAAATACAAAACAGGCGATGTGCTTGTATGGAACAGCACAAAGACAAACCAATACGGACACGTCGCAATTTTACTTGCGGAAATGAGCGGGGATTTGATTGTTTTTGAACAAAACGGAATAAAACAAGACGGCGCAAAAATCATCTTGCGCACAAAAGAAAATCTATTAGGTGCGTTGAGATTTTTGCCGTCAAGTAAAATACTATAAGGAGCGTTTATGGAATTACTAGGGCTTTTAATTGCGTGGATTGTATGGAATAGCAAATAAGCACAACTTAAGTTGTCAGTAACCTTGACAACTTATTTTTTTTGGAGGGCAAGAATGAATAACTACACAATTACACTAGAGGGAGAAACGCCGTCAAAAAAGAACAGCCGTATCAATACTAGAAGCGGGAGGAGCTTTCCTAGCAAGAGATATACAGAATGGCATAATGACGCTATGAAACAAATCAAAAGACAGCAGTATTATAAAGTGCTACCAACGGAACAAATAAAATTGATTGTTACCTTTTATCACGGTGATTACAGACGACGTGATAGTGATAATCAATTATCGTCAATTCTTGATTTACTTGTAGATGTTGATATTCTCCCCGATGACAGCTGGAAAATAATTCCGCACAAAGAAATTATTGATAAATACGAAAAAGACAATCCGCATTGTGTAATCACGATTGAGAAAATAATAAAAACTAATTGACTAAAGAGAGATTAAAATATATACTACAATCTTGTAGCAAGCCTCTCAAAAATCAAAAAGCTACAGGTTCATTATCATATTTGCATTTTTTTTGCATTGGCGGTGTAATCGCACACCGCCTTTTTTTTGTCTTTTTTCGTCAAAAGTATTTACATTTTTATCGAAATAGTGTATGTTACTTCTATCGGACTTAGTCAACCCGACACACATAAAAACCATTCTCAAACTTATAGAAAGACTTATTATCTGTCTTAGTATCCTTTTTTTATGGTTGTAAGGATAGGCTGATTACCAACTAGGATAGATAGTAAGTCTTTTTATTTTTTTGGAGGTTCTTTTTATGAACGATTTACAGACTTGCACAGAAAAGCAAGTTATGACAGTAAAAGAGATTGCGGAAGCTTTAGGTGTGTCAACAGATACAGTAAAAAACTGTATTCGTCGCATTATGCCTATGAAAATGCATCACGGCAAAACAACTCTTTTGAATAAGCAAGAAATTGCAATGGTTTCAAAAGATATTGCGAATAATACAGATGTTCAAAAGCAAATTAAAGGCACAGATTTTATGACAATTCGTAATATTGCAGACATTCTGAATGTGTCATATTCAGCGGTTTATCGTGTTGTTTCAAAACTGTTTCCCGAAAAAATGCAGAACGGGAAAACTGCGCTTTTGAATGAGCAAGAAGTGGCTTGTATTTCAAAGGAGCTAAAAGGCGATTATCATACTTCACAAATGACCTTTTCAGCAGGTGAAAAGGTACGGGAATTAAGAGGGTAGTTTATACCCTCTTTTTATCTTTTACTGTATACTGTATTTTAGGAGTGAAAAATGAATCATAGTTTTAACGTTGAGATAGCGAAAAAATACGGAATCGAAAAGGCTGTTTTGCTTGAAAACTTCTATTTTTGGATTAAGAAAAATCTTGCAAATAAGAAAAATATCCACAATGGAAAGGCTTATACTTTTAACACGGCAGAAGCATTTGCGGAGTTATTTCCGTACATAAAAGAGCGTAAAATAGCACAGCTTTTGCGCGAAATGGAAAATAAAGATGGCTTGCTTTTAAGCGGTCAATTCCATAAATACGACCGCACAAAAAGCTATACATTAACAGATTTTGCACTCTCTTTATACGAATCCAATATACAAAATTCTGTACATTCCAATATACAAAAAATGGATAATGGAAAATCCAAAAATGGTACAATCAAAGATACAGAAAAAAGAGATTGTATATATACAGATATAAACACAGATATAAACACTGATATAAACATATCGGCAGAGCCGAAAAGTGAAAAATCGTCAGACTTGTCTTCTTATGATTTTCTCATAACTCAATACCTTGTTTTGTATGCGGAATTGTATAGAGCTGGTATCGTGAAAACTGAAAAACCTTGCTACAATGAAAAGCAGGTAAGGAAGCAAATAAATGAGCTTTTGAAGTCTTACACTGTCTATGATTTATCTACAGTCTTAATTAACGCAAAAAATGATAAATGGCTTATATCAACAGGCTTTTCGTTATCAACTATTTTAGCGGCTAGCCAAGTGCAAAAACTTCTTAATTCTACAGCCCCGCAATATCCACAGACGTGCCAAAAGAAAGAAGTATATACCGACGAGGAATATATGGTAGGTATGAGTGATTTAGATAATACTCCCTTTTAACAAAAAATATAAAACGCTCTAAAACAGTGTATAAACGCCCGCTATTGATTTTATAGCTTTAGAGTAGTAATTTTACCACTTAATGCTATAAAATCGCTTGTAGGTATCAAATTTTAGAGCTATAGGGCTATTCTGTTTTATTACGTTAAAAAGTTTTTACAAGCGATTAACTTGTATGGAAAAAAAACAGAAAATAATAAATAAAAGGTATTGACAAAAGAAAGATAGAGTGATAATATATAATCATAAAGCAATGCAGGGGGTACTTATGAAAGAGTACAATGTTTTGAATGTCGTAATGACAGGTGTTAACAATGATGAAGTGTACAGCGTAACAACTGACATTGAAGTCAATGAAAATGAAGTCTTTGAGCTTGTAAAAGAGTACGGCTTTTCTTATGATGATTACAAGCAGTTTGTGGTTGATTATCAGGATTGTTTGTATAACCTTATTAACAAGGTTACAGCATACTTTGATAGCCACAACTTGCCAAAATTGAGCTATGGCTATAACGAGCAAGAGGTTAATGAGTTGGCTGCGGCTAAACGCCTTGCAGAAAGACAGCTTTTTCAGTTGAAATGGGCTTTTTTCGAAGCGTTTGAAAAGCACGTAAAAGCCTATTTGACCGCCGATTTAATGGCTGTTGAGTTGGCTTATAACAACAGAAATGCAGATGATTTCGGGGCTTATTTTAACCAGCTAAAGAGAGATATGGTTCTCTTCTACGGCGAGAAAGAAGCTAAAAAGGTGAGAGATTACGCACCCGATATTGATTGCAAGTATATCGGCGAGATGTTGCAAGATATAAAAGCTGCCTTTGAGTGTGGTTTTAGCCGCGACAGGGGAGTGGATTGCGAATTTTGGTTTGCGATTGAGAATGTCCGCGATAAAGTACATCACGATACAGTAATGGCTGTTATCCGTGGTATGTATGGAGAGCAAAAACTCACACCGCACGCCGAAAGATACGAAGCCGTATATGATACTGACGGCACACCGTTAGAAGAGCATAGATGGTGTAATAATCCATACTAACAGGATAGAGCGGGTTAACAGCCCGCCTTTAGTTATCGATAAAGAGGGACGATGTTAAAAGGAACATACAAGCGGGCGGGTTTAGTTATTCCGAAAATTTCAAAAGAAAAATTTTTGTCATTGGCAGCGGAAAAACAGGCGGAATATTTGCGGCTGTATAGGGAGCAAGTAGCCCCGAAATTTGAAAATTGGAGAAATTCTGCGCCCGTTAAAATCGCATACGGCGGGCGTGGAGCTGGTGCAAAATCCGAAAGCACAGCAAGCCTTTTGATACAATTTGCGGAACACCCCTCGTATTTTGGGGAAAATATCAAAGTTATTTGCCTAAGAAGCGTACAAAAATCGATAAAAGATAGCTCTTACAGTCTTTTGTGTCGTAAGATTGAGCAATTAGGCTATACAGACTTTGAAATAACACAAAACTACATAAGAAATAAAACAAACGGTAGTTATTTTACCTTTAACGGTTTGAACGATTTTACATCTTCGCAGTTAAAATCTCTTGACGCTTACACAATCGCTTTTGTTGAGGAGGCAGACGGGATAAGCCTTGAAACGTGGGATACACTAGAAGCAACAATCCGCAAAGAATGGAGTTACAACGGCGTGAAACACCAAGCGGAAATATGGGCGGTGTATAATCCGAATACAACTAACGACCCGATAACACAGAAATTTGTTTCTAGCCCTCGTGAAAATTGGATAATCACGAAATGTGAACCACTCGCAGAGGATAACCCATTTTACCCTGAAAACTTGCTTGAAAAGTATGAGGCATTACTAGAGCGTGACCCAGATGAAGCTAAACATATCTATCTAGGATACCCGAGAAATAAGCAGACAAATAGCGTATGGCTTGTATCTGATGTGTTAGACACTACAGACGAAAAAAGAAACACAGATACAGCTAAAGAGGGAGCTATAGAAATCGGGATTGACGTTGCTCGTTTTGGAGTTGACAGCAGCGTAATCACGAAACGAAAGGGGCTATGTGTGTTAGACATACAGAAAGTACACGGCTATAATACTCAAGAAGTTGCGGGGCTTGCGTGGGAAATGGCGGGACGTGATATATCGACACTTATCAAGATTGATATAGGATACAATCAAGGAGTATATGACTTGCTTAACGAGTGGGGGGCTAATGTTGTGCCTGTTAATTTTGGCGGCAAAGCGACAAATGAAATCTATGCAAATTGTGCCGCAGAAATGATGTGTGAATTACCGCTAAAAAATATCTACATACCAAAAGAATTATTAACTCAAACACTACTAGAAGATTTATCCGAACGCCAATATTTCTATAACAGCAGAGGACAGAAACAACTAGAGCCAAAAGATAATCGAAGTGATACAGCAAAAAGCTGTTTCAAAAACCGACACAATGGACGTTCTCCCGATGAGGGTGATAGTCTATGCTTAGCGTTTTACGAAAAAAGAAATGATATGTGTTACTAGCAAAAAAAACTAAAAAAAATAAAAAAAAGTATTGACAAATAAAAGAAAGAGTGATATTATATAATTATAAAGCATTACAGGGGGTACGCTTATGAAAGCTACAAAGAGAGATTGGACAGAGGAAGCATTAAAGGCTCGTGAGATTTTGGCTAAATTTATCGAAGCTCACCCGTCGGCAAAACAGACAATTCAAGTGTTCAGATTTATCGATGATTATCGCTATCTCGAAGACTCACAGCTTGCTACAGCTGAAAAATATATCAAAGCAACTTTGAAAATGGCTGATAAGCAGTCATAAAAAGTTTTATGACTGCTTGAAGTAATAAAGTAAATACTGTATAATACAGACATACGGCTAGGGTCGCTCCCGAAAGTAGTAATCCGTAACTATTGCCGTATGTCTTTTTTTTTTACGGAAATAATCTTACGGGAGGTTATCCGATGAATGACTTATCTTTATTCAATTCCAATCAACAGGCTACTAAAGTAGTAACAACAAGAGAGCTGGCAGAAATCTTAGGCGTTGATATCCGTACAGTACAAAGAGCAGCAGAAAAAACAGGGTGCGACAGTACTGTCATACCCTTGAAAACTGCAGGCGGCGTTCAAAGTACGAGAGTTTTCTACGAGGAACAAGCAACGTTGATAAAGCAAGAAATTCAAAAACATCACAATCTTGCAAGCCGTCAAATTGATACTGTTTCAACAGAGTTTGAAGAAAATCAAGTTATCGCCAACGCTATGGCAATTCTTCAACGTCGCAATGTTGAATTACAGAAAAGAGTAAAAGAAGCAGAAAAGCAACTCACAGAACAGGCCCCGAAAGTTGCTACCTATAACCGCATTGCAAATGCAACAGGATTGAAGTCTATGCAGGAAGTTGCTAAAATTTTGCACATCGGTTCTAAAACGCTTTTCGCTATTTTGCGAGATAAAAAGATTTTCTATCGAGAGAAATCGAACGGTGTTAATATTCCTGTCGAGAAATACATAAAACAGGGGCTTTTTGAGGTGAAAGAAGAGCCATACAGAAAAGACGGAAAAGACTGCGTTTATACACGCATTTTTGCAACCGCTAAAGGCTTGCTATGGCTTGAAAAAATCATACAGAATTTGGAGGTATCGAATGACTAAAGAAGCACTTTTATCTATGGAAATTGGAGAAACAATTTTTGATAGCTCTATGGGTAACATACACCGCACTATTGGCGGGTGGATTTATCAAGATTGCCACGTTTTCGTGCCTTTTGTTGACGACGAAAAAAAAGAAGTTGAAATCGTCAAAAAAGGTAGACCACGAAAAGGGCTAGATATTATCACGATAGAGAGGCAGAAATGAGTGAGAAAGTAAGAGATACTATTATTTGCATTGCTTTTGTAATCGGGATTATTACAATCGGGCTTTTGTAAAAAAAATATGACAAAAGTATTGCAATTTTTTCGGAAAAGATTTACTATATTTTTGTCATAGGTGTGTTACTCAAAATTCGATTCGTAAACTCTGCAAATGGAATTAAACAGCTTTATTAAGTTAAAGCTGTTTTTTTTTGTTGCATTTTTTTTAAAAATGGTGTATAAAAAAGTATACACATAGCGGGGATTGCAATGGACATATTAGAAGCGATAAATAAAAGACTATCTCGACATTGGACACAGGCTCCTGATAGAGCTAGCGGGCAAATGCCTGTATATTATGGCAACACTCCTCGTCTTGACAGTGTTAATGTCATTGCAAAACATTGCGCAAGTGCAGAATTGCTATTATACAGTAAAAAAGATTTAAGAAAAAACAAAGAAGCTGCGAATCCGATTGACGAACACCCATTATATGAATTATTAGAAAATCCGTGTCCTACTTTTCCCGAAATTGATGGGTGGACACTTAGATATTTGACATTCGTCTATAAACAACTTACAGGCGAATGCGGTTGGCTTAAGGTAAGAGACGGAAAAAAGATAATTGCACTCTTACCAATTCCGAAAATGTGGATTATTAAAACGCCTACAGTTGGTAATCATACTTTTATGGTTAATCCTTACGGTGAAACAAGCGGCGTATCTCTTACAGTAGACCCTAAAGATTTTGTGTGGTTTAAGGATATTAACGTAGCAGACCCATACGGACGTGGAAAAGGTAGAGCAGAAAGTGTTGCTGATGAAATTGAAGCCGATGAATACGCTTCTAAGTACCAAAAGAATTTTTTCTTCAACGACGCTACACCTCCTTATGTTGTAACAGGCTATACAGGTAATCAACAAGGTGCAGACCAAATAAAAAAATCTCTTATGCAAAAAATAGGCGGCTTCTTACACGCTAGAGAGCCTGCTGTTTTAACGGGAAATGTCGATGTAAAGACTGTAGGAATCGCTCCTAAAGAATTGGATATGGTGGAAAGCCGAAAGTTTTTGCGTGATGAGTGTTTGCAACATTTTCAGATACCGCCCGAGATAATGGGAATTATCGAAAACTCCAATAGAGCAACTATTGATAGTTCTTTTTACCTTTTTGCAAAAAATGTCATAAAGCCTGAGCTTGAATGGTTCGAGCGTATTGTAAATAGACAGTTATGCCCTGATTTTGACATTGATTTATGTGCAAAACACGATTTTGAAATTGCGGAAGACGAGGAATTAAAACTCCGTGTTTATCAATTTGGTGTACAAAATGGAGCTATCACAGTTGAGCAATATTGTGAGGCATTTGGGATAAATCCCGATGTAAAAGATGGGCATTATATTTTGCCTATGGGTGCTAACAGAGTGCAGGCGGGTGAAATCGATTTACCCGATTTAGATTCTATTGAGCCTGTAGAACCTACCCCCGATAACACAGAAAGCAACGCTAATAACGCTGAAACAAACACAGATGACGTTTTGAACATAGACGAAAGTTCAGAAAATGTGGAGGATAGCGAAAAGCCTAAATCTATCACACAATACCATTTTCAAAAGCAAATAAAATACAATGAATTGCAACAGAAATGCTGGACGCTATTCGACACAAAAGCTAGAGAGAAAGAGGACGATTTTATCTCTAGTGTGAATAGAATTGCAACCCGCCAAAACAAAGATATTTCGGAGCTTCTAAAAGAGAATGAAAGAGAAAACAAGCCTATTGAGAATCTTTTAGCGCAATATTTTTCTAGTGAAGTGGACAAAGCTGTAAAGCGTTCACTAGGCGGAGCGTGGCTTAGTGCAATGAAAACAGGCGGGCAGAATGCAAAAGAGATTTTGAATAAAAAGGCTTATCTTGATTTTGATGAAGCAACACTTTTGATGTTTAATAAGTGGATTGAGCAAAACGGATTATTAAAGGCTAAAGAAATCAACGATACAACACACAGAGAGCTTTTACGACGCTTAAGAGAGGTACTCGCAGAAAGTATCGAAAATGGCGATAGCTTAGGCGTTAGAACTAAGAGACTTCAAAAAGCCTGCGAACAAGTGTTTTATGATATGTCAAAAGTAAGAGCTTATTTAATAGCTCGTACGGAAACGGCGGGGAGCGTCAATTTTGGACAAAATGCAACATACAAGGCTTACGGAGTCCATGAAAAGCAATGGCTTGCAACTATAGACCACAGAACCCGTGATAGTCATTTGTTTATGCACGAGGTTAAAATACCTATTGATATGACGTTTGAGGTAGAACGTTCTGACGGCGGGCACGATAATATGCTGTATCCTGCGGATAGTAGTGGAAGCGCAGAAAATGTATGTAATTGCCGCTGTACAATTTCCCCTGTTATCACACTTTAAGAGGCAGAAGAATGGAAAAAGAAAAAGAGTATAACAAATGGAAAAGTAGACGATGGATAATTACTGTATGGTCTATGATTGTAGTAACAGCTATCATTGTTTTAGGTACAATCTTTAATAATGATACTTTTGCAACTTTAGCAACTACACTTGTGGCTGTTCCTGTTGGTTTTGTTTCACTTGAAACACTGAATAAGAAGCATTATGCAGAAAATGAGAGGGCGCAGAATGTGGGAAGCGATAACTAGTATCGTTACTTCTAAAAATATGTACCAGCTCTTGATTTTTTTTGTGTTGCTTGTATGGAGTGTTGCACTTTTAGCAAAAACAGGCATTTTCTATTTTCATAATGGTTTTCTTTCCATTGGCGATGGAGAAAGAGAACGTGAATTGATTAGACGGCAACAGGAATGGGCTTATAATTACATTATGGCACTTGAAAAAGAAATAAAGCCTGATACTCAAGATGATTCTTTTGGACACTTTTTTCGTGTAGCTGTATTAGAAAGGGTATATGACAAAGTTGTAGAAATGATTGTGTTTAATCACATTTCAGAGAGAGCTGAATACGTGGAAAATAAAAAGGCTTTATTTAAAAACACTGTATACAAATTCCCGATAAAGTCATATTACAAAACAAAAGAGTTTGAAAAGAAAATGGATAAATGGACGGAAGAGATTATACATAATCTCTTGATTATACGCACATTATGGGGTAAGGAGTTTCAACGATGAAAAAGAAAATATTAACGACTAAAGTTGAAGAAATTGGGGAGCGAACTGTAAGGTATCAAATAAGCAATGAAGTTGTAGACCGTGATGGAGACGTTTTGATTGCTAACGGCTGCGATTTTAGCAACTTTCTAAAAAATCCTGTTTTCTTGCCATTTCACAGAGCTGATTGTTTCCCGCTTGGTAAAGTTATATCTATTTTTATTGAAAACAATGCAGTTTTTGCCGATGTTTATTTTCCTACAGTTGACGAGCTTGCAACAGACCCGACAAATGCAAGTGAAAATGCAAAACTTGTCGATTTTACTTATCATTGCTACAAATCGGGTATGCTTAGTGCTGTTTCTGTCGGCTTTATTGTAAAGAAAGCAAAGCCAAATGACAACGACGGTTCTACAATTTTAGAATGGGAATTGTTAGAGTTTTCGGCTGTAGCAATTCCTGCAAATCAAGAAGCATTAGCACAAGCCGTGAAATCGTTCGGGGCTGACAAGGCTAATAAATATTTCAAGTCCACAAAAGGAGCTGACACAATGGATAATAACGAAAATCCACAAGCTACAAATGATGAGATGAAGGCACTTCTTAAGGAATGTACTGACGAAGTAAAATCTTGTAAGAAAGAGATTGCGGCGTTAAAGGCAGAGCTTAAAGAATGCACTGACGAAATGAAGGCATATCGCAAGGCATTAGAAGACGGCAGCGAAAAGCCTAATTCTGAAAACCCTCCTGCTGATGACGATGAAGTCTTAGAAATTGAAGATTGATACTTGACAGGTTATAAAAAAGGGTTTATTTTATAAGTGTATACTTTTGTATACAGTATAAAAAAGAAGCCCTTTTTTGTACTTTTGAAAGACTCAATATATTTTTTTTGTTAAAAAGGAGAGTGTTATGAAAATGACACAGAATGACCTTGAAAAATTGATTGATGAGCGTGCAAAAAAGCAGGCAAGTGAGGCAGTAGCTTCTATTAAGGCTGAAATCGGCGACGTGAAAAACAGCGTTGACGAAAAGAAACTTGAAGAAGCAGTATCAAAAGCGGTAAAGCGCATTCAAGAAGAAAACGAAAAGCAGAAAAACTCCAATGCGGATATGCTTCTTAACTTTGAGCGTGCAACAGCAGAAAACGCTGTTAAAGGCTTGAAAAAAGAAAGTGTAAAGTCTGTCGTTAACCAGATGATTGGTTCTGCACTTTTCGCAATGGAAAAGAGCAAGAAAAACAATGTTTCAATGGTTACACCAGATGAAATTATTGCAAGCGCAAAAGAGAAATATCCTGAAAGCAAGGCACTTCACGCAGTTTTGGAGAGCCGCGCAAAAGCGTTGACAGCAAGTGTGCCAACAGCGGGCGGTTTTACTGTGCCTATCGCATTTTCTGCCGATTACATCGAACAGTTGTACGCAAATACAATTCTCGAAAAACTCGGTGTGCGAAAAGTGCCAATGCCTAACGGCAATTTGTCAATTCCGAAAATGACAGAATCCGCTACAGCTTATTGGGTAGGCGAAGCGCAGAAAATCAACGCTTCACAGGCAACATTTGGCGAGGTAAACCTCCGTGCAAAGAAGCTCGGCGCAATGTCTCCCGTTTCAAACTCACTTTTGCGCTACACTGGTGTAGGTTTGGATTCGTGGATTGCGGAAGACCTTATGGAGAAAGCTCGTATCGGACTTGATAAAGCATTCCTTAAGGGTGCAGGAACAGAGCATACACCGCTTGGATTGTACAATACAACAGGCGTTCAGACTTACAACGAAACAGCGTTGAGTGTAACAACACCGCTTGAAATGTTCGCACTTTTGGAGCAGGCAAACGTTCCGTTTGGCAATGTCAAATGGTTGCTTAACCCTATCGGTAAGAGCTGGCTTGCAGGAAAAGCATTTTCAAGTGGACCTTTCGCTTGGGCAGAAGAAATTGGTTCACGCAAACAGTTGAATGGTTATGATATCATCACTTCAACAAGTGTTGACTACACCGCCGACGCAGGCACTCCATCAAATTCAACCGCTGATTTTTGGCTTGGTGATTTCTCACAGCTCTTGTGGGGCGTGGGATATGATATCACAGTCGAGATGAGCCGTGAAGGTACTTATATCGACGCTAACGGCAATACTGTAAGCGCATTCCAGAATGATTTGACACTTGTACGTCTTATCACAGAGCACGATTTCGCTTGCAGACACCCTGAGGCATTTGTAAAGGGTACACTTAAAAAGGCATAACAAGCCAAAAGGTAGAGGGTAAAAAAAAACTTCTACCTTTAGCACTTAATAAGGAGCGTAAAATGCGAAGCAAGTTTCTTGAACAGGTAAAATATGTAGATGATTTGACAAGTGCAACAGTCCGTGCAGGTGATAGCGGTTTGTTTATCGTTATCGGCGGCACAGCTTCAACAGCTATCAAGTTACAGCATTGCGATACTTCTAACGGTTCTTATACTGATTTTGCTACACTTGTAGCAGCTGCCGATGCGGGTTCAAGCACAAATGAGGGTGTACAGCTTGATATTTCGGGTGCTAAAAAGTATCTCAAAGTAACAGGTGCTACTACAGCAGTTGCAGTTTTCGGTGATATGCCGTTTGACCCACAGTAAGGAGCAAAAATGCGTAGTCAGTTTATCAATTGTTGTGGATATGGCGGTGATATTACACAGGCACAAAACCGCTTAGGTATTAACAGTGCATTGATTTGCATTCGTGGCGGCACAGCTTCGACAGCTATTAAGTTGCAACATTGCGATACTCCTAACGGCTCTTATACTGACTATGTAGAGCTTGTTAGTAGTGCAACAGCAAGCTCTGACACAATGGCAGGTGTTTTTGTTGACCTTACAGGTGCTAAAAAATACCTTAAAGTATCGGGTGCTGTTGCGGCAGATGTCATTTTTGGTGATTGTGATTTCAACCCTAAAGACATTCAGACAGTCGGCACTCCTAGCGGTGGCGGTTCTACTGTAACGCTTGAAGACAACAAAACAGCCACTATTAACGTTTCAACGTATACAAGCCCTGTAGAGATTACACCTACATCGGGTAACGACGGAATGAAAAAAGCAACGATTACGCTGTCAAATATTCCATCAAGTGAAAAAACACTTTATGCTTTTGGCACAGCTGAAGCTGTAGTGTATTTACTTGCAATTCCCGCCGAAGATACGGAAAGTGTAACGGCTTATGTACCAAGTGTAACAGGATTGACAGAAACAACAGTCGCATACACTACAGAAAGCGGCGTAACAATTTCAGATGTATCTTACTCACGTTATGATACAGGTGATTTGACAATTTAAGAGGTTTTGAAATGAGTAAAAGAGTTTTTACTTTGATTAGCGGCGTAACAACAGGCGCAATTGCAATTATGGAGGCTGTAACAGTCTTTTTCAATCCTGAATACAAGGTAGCTATTTGTGCTTGTCTTCCTGTAATCGAGGGTGCTATCGTAACTTGTTGCGGTTACTTTGTTAAGGACGAAAAATAATGTACAGCATTCTGATTTTGCAAGCAAATAAGTCATACATATATGCAACCAATTCAGACGGCTCTAAGTTTACAGGCGACCTTGCAGAAACAAAAAGCAAGGTAGAAAGCCTTATGTCGATTTATCCTTTTGGTTCGTTGGTTGTAGTACACAATACAAGTATGACTACAAGCGTTGAAATATCAGATGTAGCGGAGTAGCAAAATGATGTTATGCACATTATCAGACATTAAAGCTATTTTAGGCATTACAGATGACTCAAAAGATAATCTGTTGAAATTGCTTATTAAGCAACAGAGTGCTTTGATATGTGCATACTTAGGCTATAATCCGCAGTTAAAAGAGTATGTTGACGAATTGCAGGCTATAAATAATCAACAGCTCTTACAACTTAATAACCGCCCGATAAGAAACGTGATTTCTGTCAAAATCAATGACACAGAAATTACAGATTACAAACTTTTACCACAATATGCGAAAAATGGTTTTTTGTATCGTGGTAACGGTTGGTGCGGGGCGTGGTATACACGCAATATGACATACGACCCTGTAAGCGGTGCTTATGATATTTCTGTAACTTATACGGCGGGTTGGTATCTTCCTGGTGATGATAATTACAACGAGGAAGCTGATGATTCCTTGCCGTATGACATTATTACAGCTTGCATTGAAGCTGTTTCAGAAAGATATACTGTTGTATCATCAAGTGCAACAGGCATTAAAGCACAAACAGAGGGCGGTATTTCTGTAACGTATGAAGGCAGTGAAACTATAGGAAATGGCGGGCTGTCTAAACGTGTTACAGGTATGCTAGAAGCATACAGAATTATAGGAGTTGCATAATGCGTGTAAGATACAAAAATGCAACTCTTTATATAGCAGCTGAAACTATAACCAAAAACAAAGAGGGTACAAAGGTAAAAACTTATGATTTTGAAAAGCCGTTAGAAGTCATAAGAGCTGATGTGCAACCAAATACACTAAGCGAAGCTGAATTAACCCTTTATGGAATTACGGAAAAGAAAGCATCTGTTAAAAAGGCGTTTTTTGATAATGCAAGCTATTTGAAACGTGGCAACCGTGCAAAAGTTGTTTATGATAATGGCGATATAGAAATTTACTTTATAGAGCCTGTTAATCGTTGGCGACAACACGGGGAAGTCTTACTTATTCCTGTAGAGAACGAGAAATGACTAATGACAAAATAAAAAAACAAATAGACGCCGCAAATGAAAAACTCTCTAAAACGAAAAAGCAACTTAAAAGCAATATCGGGCAAGCTGTAGCTGACGTGTGCTTAAAAGTACAAAATGAATGTCAAATGGGAATGACTAATACCAATGTTAATAATGCGGTATCATACGGAAAAAGAAATCATCACCCGTCTTTACCCAATGAATACCCTGCTGTTGACTATGGTGATTTACGCCGTTCAATCACGATTGAAGTGGAAGAAAAGGCTGATACAGCAAAAGGTAGAGTAGGAAGCGTGATTACTAATCCGCCTTATCCTACATATCTCGAATATGGTACAAGCAGAATGAGTCCTAGACCGTGGTTAAGACCGTCGGTTGAGAAATCTGAAGAATTCACTCGAAAAACGTTTGAAAAGGCTATGAGGGATAGTAAGCAATGATAAACAGTAAAATAATGTACAATACATTGCTAGAAAATGATACAATCACAGATTTAGTCAATTCTGATTCTATCTTTGACACTTATCCTAGTACAATCGAAAATTTTCCTTGTATCTGTTTTATTGATAATAAACAGACAGATTTAGAGTATTCAGACAATGTGCATACTTTTGAAAGGTGTAGTGTAGAAATACATATCTTTACAAAAGCATTAGATGATTATCCTACTACAAGTGAAATCGGAATAGCCGTTGCAGAGGTTTTTAATCGTGGTTTTTGGACTATGCAAGATAGTAAAGAAGTTGCCGATTCTGTTGAAGACGTGCGGCATAGAGTAATGACTTTTAGCAAAGAAGTATTTCTTTGTTGAAGATAAAATTTAAGGAGTTTTGAAATGGCAAATGAAGCCCCGAAAATTGGATTAGACAATGTTGTAATCGCTAAGGTTATTAGCGACACTGCAGACGGTATCGTCTATGATGAGGTTATTCCTCTCAAAGGTGCTGTTAATGCAACAGTAAACCCTAATAGCGATGTTTCAACAGATTACGCAGACAATGGTGCGTTCTTTGCGGCAAATAACCGCGGTAATTCAGAGCTTTCTCTCGAAATGGTAGACATTGACCCGTCTATTCTTTCTTTGATGTTGGGCACAAAAATTGTAAACGGAATTACAAGAGAAACAGGAATGGATCAGGCTCCATATTTTGCTCTTGGTTTCCGCGTGTGGATTGCAGGTACAGACGCAAATGGCAAAAACCGCTATCAGCTTGTATGGTATGCTAAAGGTAAGTTTAGTGTGCCTGAAACAGGCGGTGAAACAAAGAAAGACTCACTTGATTTCCGCCATATCAATATGACAGGGCAGTTTGTTGCAACACAGTTTATTCCGAACGGTGAAGACAGCGGTACGATTTGCACACACTGTCGCACAGATAGTGCAGATGTACCCGCAAGCGTCGTTGCTAATTGGTTTAACCAGCCTGTTATCAATGTTGACGTTGATACAAGTGCTGTAACTGTTACAGCGGCATTGCGTGATACACCTTATAACGACCTTGTAATCACAGGCACAAAGGCAAGCGGCGCATCATTCAATTTTGCAACATCAAGTATCAAGCTCGGACAGAATTTGATTGTAACCGACACAAACGGCGCAATCGTAGAAGGAACTTTTGCTGTAGGCGCAGCGTCAACAGCTCCTACAATCACATTCACGCCTGCAGAGGGCGCAAATACAATTACAAACGTAGTTGTAACAAGCGGCGTAAAAGACACTTACAATGTAGGTGTAACGCCTATTGCGATTGACTTGACCGCATAGAAAACTAAAAAAAACAGTTGAAAAACAAGCCCTTTAAGTGTATACTATTTTATACAGTAGGGCTTGTTTTTTTATAGCCTAAGTTATAAGGGGTTTTTATATGGCTGAAAATGAACAGTTAGAACAGGTTATTCCTAACGTTTACACATTGAACATTAAGGGAAAAGAAAGAGTGTTGAAGTTTGGTAATAGAGCTTTGGCAGAAATCGAACGCCGTTACGGTACTTTGTCAAACTTTGACAAGTTGCAGAAAGATATGGAAACAAAACCAATGGAAACAATTCCGTGGTTGTTTTCGATTTGCGTAAAAGACAAAGAGGGGATTGGTGACACTGTTGACGACATTCTCGACGCTTTTGATGACAGCGACTTGCTTATAAATGACATTGCAGAAAAGCTCGGGGAAGCTATGAATTCCGCAATGTCAAGACTGAATGACAGCGGCAAAAAAAAAGCGAAGATAAAGGCGATGGCTTAATTCCGTGGACTTACCTATTAACTGAATGTATTTTAATGGGTAAGTCTGAAGAGTGGTTTTGGGATTCTGAACTTAGAATAGTTTGGAATATCATTGCAGAAAAAAGACGATTAGACGAGATAAAAATGAAAAATCAAGCTATCTATATTGCTTCTTATGTATGGGGCAAAGACCCCGATGACGGTAATGAAGATAAAGAGATAGCTGGTAGAGATAAACCAATAAATCCTGAAATGTTGCGAGGGTTATTTTAATGGCTGTAGATATGTCAATTAGTGCGGAATTTACCGCAGATAGTAAAGGCTTTACAAGTGGCATAAAGAAGTGTCAAGATGCTTTATCGGGTTTTGGCAAGTCATTAGAAAAACTTTCTAGCAATGTTTCAAAAGGGTTAAAAGGTTGGGGCGTTGATTTTGAAAAGTTTTATTCAACAGGCTCGGGTGTTCTCGACAAGTTTGGAATAAGTGTTGATACTTTTGCTGCAAAACTAGGAACGACTGGCCCCGTGATAGCAGGAATAACAGCTGTTACTGTTGCTGTTACCAAAATGGGGCAAGAGTTTAATTCTGCTATGGCAGAAATCGCAAAAGGTACAGGGGCAACTGGGGAAGCACTTGTTGAGTTTAACGGAAACCTCCAAAACCTTATGATTTCGGGCGTTGGTTCGTCAATGGCAGATATTGCAACTAACATTGCTGATGTAAATACACGTTTTGGGTCTACAGGGGAAGAGCTTGAAACACTTGTTGACCAGTTTGACCAATTCTCGAACGTAACAGGGCAGAATGTACATCAAGCAGTTAATGATGTTGCAGACGTAATCAACAAATGGGGAATGGAAGCAAAAGACATAAAGCCATTACTTGACCAACTTACAAAAGCAGGACAAGATAGCGGCGTTAGCGTTCAATTCCTTGCACAAACACTTACACAATCAAAAACAGTCTTCTCACAATTTGGAATGAGTGCAACTACTTCTATAGCATTTGTAGAACAACTTGCAAAAGCAGGTGTAGACACAAATACAGCTATGACAGGAATGAGATATGCACTTTCTAAGTTTTCGGCAGAGGGAAAAAACAGTCAAAAAGCATTTGCGGAAATCGGCGACGCAATCAGAAACGCAGAAACGGATTCAGAAGCGTTGACTATTGCTCTAGAAGCATTTGGTTCTAAAGCTGGCGCAGAAATGATTAACGTCTTTAGAAATGGCAAATACTCTATTGATGATTTTACAAAGTCTTTAAGGAGTGCGGGCGGCGTTATAGAAGCAACAGATAGAGCAACAAAAACAAGTAAAGACGCTATGGCGGAATTACTGAATACCTTAAAGGGTATGACATCGGGATTTGGACAGGGCTTTGATGTTATCTTTAGAGATTTGCTTAACTCATTCCAAATGTTAGCGGGGGCTGTAGCTCCAATTATACAGCCTATAGGTAATATTTTTAGAGATGTTGCAATTACTATAGGAGCAGCTGTAAAAGAGATTGTATCTTTTGTTGTAGAGCTCCATACACGATTTAATATTGTTTTTAAGGCTGTTGTAGGTGTACTGAATAATGCTTACAAACTTATTCATAAAATTTTAGACAATGTTTTATCTGTATTTCAAGATGCATTCGGCTTTATTTTTGCAATCCTTGATAGTAAATGGTCTTTAGCGTGGGAATATGCAAAAAATGCAATGTTAAAAGTTTGTGATGCTATTCTCAATGCTCTTTCTACTTGGTTAAACCTTATGAAAGAGCCTGTAAATGGATTTATAAAATATGTTATCAATCCACTTATTGACGCGTGGAATTTTGTACATATTTTAGCAAAAGATAAAGTAGATAAAATAGAGCCTATAGGGAAAATCGACCTTTCGGGGCTTACAGGCTTAACAAGTAAAATTACAGAAAGTGATAAAAAGATAGCTGATTTAACAGGCGAAACAACTAAAAAAATTATAGGTGATTTAGGAAAAGTAAAAGATATTGCAACAGATGTGGCGACAAGTGTAGAAAAAGACTCTTCAAAATCTCTTAGCACTGTATCACAATGGGAGCAAAAACTCATACAACAGGAAATCGAACGCCTTAAGAGAGAGAAAGAAAACGCTGTAATCAAAGCAGAAAATGAAAAGAAATCTGAAAAGAAAATCTATGACATAAAGAAAGGCTATGATGATAAAATCATTGCTTTACAGATACAGAAACTTGAACTTGACAAAAAAGCCGCACTTGAACAGATTACAGACGCCAAAGAAATAGAGCGTGTAAACAAGTACTATGAAAATGAAATACTTGCACTCAAAGAAAAGAATGTTGAACGCATAAAAGAAATACAGGAACAGGCTTCACAATGGGAAACAAAACTTCTTGCACAAAGAATTGCAATTCTCGAACAAGAAGAGAATATGAAAATTGAGGAAGCAAAAGCAGCGGGAAAAACAGAAAGTGAAATCTATCAGATAAGCAAAAACTACAGTGTAAAGATTATCAATCTCAAAATTGAACAGCTTAATAATCAAAAGGCTGTAGATTTGGCTATGGCTACAAGTGCCGCCGATAGAGCTAAAATTGTAGAGTATTATGAAAAACAGATAACGTATGTTACAAATCAAGAAACGGCAGCAAGAAAAGAAAACACTTCTAAACTTGTAGAGTCTGAAAAATTAGCGGACAAAAATAAATATGTTGCAATGATTAGTAATGTAGGGGCTTTTTCAAAACAGTCTATTAGCATAGTGAAAAAATTTAGTGATACAGTTGGTAAGATTTTTTCAGCGATAAAGAATGTTGCTACAAAAGCGTTTACAGGAATAAAAAACATTGCGACAAAGGCATTCAGTGGTATAAAAACAACTGTCAAAGGATTTAGCAGTGCTTTTAATAAACTGTTTCAACTCAACACAGATGACGCTTTAACAAGTTTGTTAGAGTACGAAGATAAAATACTTTCTTTCTTTGTGTTTGGCAAAACCAAAATACCGCAGTTTGTAGCAAGTGCAATCTCATCTATAGCCAATCTTACAAATCAACTTGTAAATGTTGTAAGTGCTGATGATATACAAAAAGCGATAGAAAGCATTATCAATACTGTTGTTTCAAACGCTCCTCAAATCTTATCTAATGTAATAACTGTATTCAGTAGAGTTATAGAGGGAGTATCAACGGCGTTAGTCAATTCTGCTCCACAAATTGCAGCAGCATTAAGTCAAATGCTGTCTACTATTTTAGCTAACTTGCCTAGCATTGCGCAAAACATCTTACAAGCGATTTCGACTCTTGTAACGTCAATTAGTGATGAGCTTATAAAACAAGCTCCACAAATTGAAAAGTCTTTATCAGACTTGATTAAAGTTATAGTTGATAACTTACCTACAATTTTAACAGGGCTTGTAAATATAGGTGCTACAATCATAACTACTATTGCAAATGCGATAGTAGCTAATTCAGATGGAATCGTAAAAGCTATTGGCGACGTTGTTATGAGTATACTCGATAATTTGCCTACAGTGTTAAAGGCTGTTATCAATGTTATTCTTACACTTATTACAGGAATAGCTGATTACATCAATAACAATGCGGACGCTTTTATACAAGCTGTTTTGGATATTGTAACAGCTATAGTTAACGCCGTAATTGACTTTATTAAGAATGGCGGCGTTAAGAAGCTCTTAGACGCTATTATCGTAATTACAAAAGCGGTAAATAAAGCGATAGAAGAAAACTTACCCGATATTGTAGACGCTATTATCGAAGTTTTACCCGATATTGTAGACGCTATTATTACATTGATAAAAGAAATCAATAAGACATCAGAAAAGATAATGGAACCGTTGATGAAACTTATTGTAGCTCTTATCAATGCAATTCTTGATTTAATTACAGACCCAGGAATGATAGAGTCTGCAATTAACGTATTGAGTAAGTTGATAGAAGCTATTGTAAGTCAGTTATTGCCACAATTACCAGCTATCATAATCAAGATAATTCTGTTTATCATTCAGTTCGTAGTGCAACATATACCGCAGATTGTAACCGCTATCATAAAAGGCTTGGTACAGGGTTTTGCTAAAACAGATTGGTTAGGTATGGTAAAAAGTATTTTTAAAGCCTTTATCAACGGTATTAAAAAGATTTTCGGTATTCATTCTCCTTCTACTTTATTCCGTGATTTTGGTACTTATATGGTACAAGGATTATTTAATGGATTAAAAAATATATGGGATAAAATAAAGAGTATATTTGAAAATCTTGCAAGCAATATTAAAGGCATATTCTCAAAAATCTTTGACAGCATTACAAGCATTGTAACTAAACTTGTAAACGGTGTAAAAAATGCTTTCTCGAATATGCTTAACAGTGTAAGAACAGCTGTAAGCAATATTGGTAGTGCAATAGCTTCAATCGGTAGTGGTTTAGTTGACGGTGTAAAGAATACTATCTCAAACATTGGTAATGGTATTTCAAGTGTATTCACTACAATCGTAAACAGTGTAAGAACAGCTGTAAGCAATATTGGTAGTGCAATAGCTTCAATCGGTAGTGGTTTAGTTGAAAAAGTTAAAAGCACTATTACAGGCATCGGCAACGGAATAAGTAGTGTATTCACAGATATTGTTTCTAAAGTAAGCGGTTTTGTAAGCGATATCGGTAGTAAAATTTTATCTATTGGTTCTAGTGTCGCAGATTTAGGTTCTAAAATATGGGACGGCTTGACAAGTGGCATAAAATCTGTAGGTTCTAAGATTGGCGACGGTATTAAATCAGGATTTAATACTGCTATAAGAGCAATAAACAGTGTTATAAAGAAATTAAATGACACTTTGCAAATTTCTATTCCAAGCGTGGATTTACCGTGGTGGATGGGTGGTTATAGTTTTGGCGGTTGGTCTTGGGGTCTTAGTTTGCCAAAAATCCCAGAGCTTGCTATTGGTACACCTAACGCTTTAAGAGGATTAACACTTGTAGGAGAAGCTGGCCCCGAGCTTGTAGATTTCAGAGGTGGCGAGAGAGTTTACAATAACCATAATACAGAAAAAATGCTTGCAAATGCAGGAAGCAAAAGCAACTCATTTAATATCGTATTTAACAATACGTCACAAACAACAGCATTTACAATAATGCGTGAATTTAAAAAATACAATAGAGAATTAGCTTTTAATGGAGTACTTTAATGCAAAAGTTAAGTTTTACAAATAGCTTAGGTGTAACAGTTAATTTGACTTCAAGCCCTTTTGGCGTTACTGAATGGGCGGGTTTTGCTAATGTCGATATGGAAATACAATCTCAAACAGTGCCTTTTGTTGACGGCAGTGTCTATATTGACAATCTTTTAAGTGATAGAGAATTAACAGTAACACTTGCTATTGAAGACAACAACAATCTTAAAAAGCGGTATGAATTGCGGCGTGAATTGATTAAAGTACTCAATCCGAAATTAGGAGAAGGCTCTTTAATTTATCAAAACAATTATCTGAAAAAGAAAATTACTTGTATTCCGTCAACACCTATTTTTGAAACACATAACAGTGATACAACAGGAACACCAAAAGCACAATTATCTTTTACGGCGTGCCAGCCTTACTGGGAAGATATAGAAAGCACTATTGTCAATTTCTCTTTGACAGAGCAACCAACAGTAATAAACGACGGCGATGTAGCAACGCAGGTTAGATTAAGGCTTAGCGGTCAATGCACAAATCCTCGTATCACAAATATTACAACAGGTTCACAAATAGGTCTATCGGGGTTAGTTTCAGAGCCTATTGAAATCAATACAGAATTTGGTAAAAAGAGCGTTATCGGGTCTGAATTAGGCTGGACTAATATTTTTGGTGGTTATCTAAACGGAATTACAAATAAAGGTGAGGGCGTTGTTGTAGTAGGTACAGATGGAGCAATTTTATACTCTAGCAATGGCTTAAAATGGTTTAGTCAAATATCTGATACTGTTGAAAATCTTAATGGTGTAACTGCTAATTACTCATTCAATCTTTATATTGCGTGTGGAAATAATGGTACTTTTGTTTATTCAACTGACGGTAAGGATTGGAGTTTAGGAATAAGCTCTAGTACTGAAAACTTTAATTCTATTGCGTGTTCAGATTCTAGGGCTGTTGCAGTAGGTGATAATGGTACTATTGTTACATCTACAGACGGTATGTCTTTTGGTGCGACAACTAGTCCTACGTCTGAAAACTTGCATTCTGTTGTTTATGCAGGAAGCAAATTTATTGCAGTAGGTGATAATGGTACTGTACTTACTTCTACCGACGGCTTAACGTGGGCGGCTGTTGTAATCGATACCACAGAAAACCTTAACGGAATAAACGTTAATACAGCTACAAATGATATTATCATAGTAGGTGATAATGGTATTATTAAGATGTCAGATAGTTTAATGACTACGTGGATAACTATCGAGATTGACACCACAGAAAATCTTAATTCCGTATGCTACAATAATTATTTGACAAAATACCTAATCTGTGGTGACAATGGCACTTTTATTGCAGGTTATGGCACTGAATGGGGAATACTAAGCATAAACAATGATGTTAATCTTAATGCAGTTTATTTTTCGAGTGATTTAGGTCTTAACTTTATTTCTGGGCAAGGTTTTTTAACTCGCAGTGCTAACGAATCCGATTGGACTACTTGCTTAAGTATTGCTGATACACAATTATATGATATTATTTACATAGCAGAAAAAGGATTATATATAGCGTCTGGTACTAATGGCTATATCTTTGTTTCTGAAAATGCGGAAAACTGGGAAGTCATAAATATCGGAATTGATGTAGATATTTATGCGCTTGCATATAATTCAAATGTAATCGTAGGTGTAGGAACAAATGGAACTACCATTATAAGTTATAACGGTAGAACGTGGATTAAGGTTGTAGATGGTACACTGCCGATAGATTACTTTCTTATGGTAGATAGTAGTACTTATCTCGTTACAGAAAACGATGATAGAATTATTATCTACACAAATGAAATGGCGGGTACTTTGTACGGAATGTGCTATTCCGCAAAAACTAATAACTTTATTGCGGTAGGTGATACAGGCGAGATTACAAGTTCAACCAATGGTACTATATGGACTAAGCAAAGTAAAGTAACAGAAAACACCTTAAGAGATATTGTAAATGGTGATATATTTGTAGCAGTAGGTGATAATAATACTATTGTTATTTCTGAAAACGGAATTGATTGGACACTTGTAGAAGCAGGATTTGATGTTGAAGTCAATTTTAAAGCAATTACAAGCTCACCAACTCGTACGAAATATGTAGCTGTTGGTGATAATGGATATATAGCAACGTCAAAAGACGGCATAAAATGGGATTTATACAGAATTGCTCTACAGGCAAATCTCAATGCAGTGTGTTATTCTCAGGCTTATTCACAATTCCTTGCAGTTGGTGATAATGGTGTAATTGTAAGAAGTGTAGACGGCAAAGTATGGTTAACGTCTACAAGTGGTACAACACAGAATTATGAGAGTGTAATTTATATGCAAGAAATTGCAAAATATATCGCTGTTGGTAACAAAGGTACTATTATGACTTCTTACACAGCAAGCAGTACAAATATGATTAACTCTCTATCGCCTAATTCAGATGTCAATTTTAACCTTGCAATCGGCGAAAACATTTTGCGATTGTCTTGTGAAAATGGAAATCCTTATGCTAGTATAGAGTTCAAAAATAAATATATTGGAGTGTAAGGGGAATGATTAAAAAGCCATTTATTTATTTATATGCTTATGAAAACAATCAGTTTGTAAAAGTAGCTGTTATAGATGACTATGAAGAAGTATCGTGGGAATCTAGTTTGTATGAAGCTGGTACTTTTACCGTACAAATGAATTATAATCTTCCTAACGCTAACTTGTTACAAAAAGGGTTATTTGTACAATTTGGCGACGACCCTTATAAGTTTGGAGAGATTAACAATATTGAAAACTCTCTAGGTAATACAGGAAAAGGTTCTCAACAAAGAGTAGCAACAGGCTATGACGCTAGATATTTTTTCAAAAAGCGTATTATTAAAAATCTGAATACTAGTGAGGCGTGGACTTATACAGGTACAGGGGAATTGTGTATGCGTCAATTAGTCTATTCACAATGTGGATTAGGCGAAAGTAATACAAAAAGACGTTTACCAATTTCAAACTCGATTCCTACAACAGGAATAGGTAGTGCATATATTGTTTCTGAAGCATTTTCAAATCTTTATGATGTACTTGTTACTATTGCGACTCAAACACAAATCGGCTGGCGCGTTGCTTTCTCGGGAGCGTTAAATCTTGATATTTATGAGGGCAGTGATAAAAGCTCTTTTGTAAGATTTAACGCTAGTATGCAAACAATTGACAGCGGCAGTTATACAGATACAAATGAAGAGTTTACAAACGCTGTATATATAGGTGGTAAAGGTAACGGAGCCGATAGAGATATTTATACGGGGGAAACGGAAGACGCTATCGGATTAGCAAGATATGAAACGTGGATTGACAAATCGGACCTTACATCAGATTTAGAATATGAGATAGAAGCTAGAGCTATTTTAAATCAGTATTCACAAACAATTTCTATAGAGGGAAAAGGATTAACACATTCTCCTTTTGTTTTTGATAGTGATTATTTTGTAGGCGATACTGTTAATTTTGCTTTTAGCGGAATTAGTGCAAATGTACCTGTGTTAAAAGTTACAGAATGTTGGTCAAAGGGTAATTATGATATAAGTTTTGAAGTAGGAAAACCTGTATCGGGATTAAATAGACAATTATCACTGTTGCTAAAAAAAATACAATCAGCGTCAGCAGCGATTGAGTCCAAAACTACAAGCTCTATAAAGTGGTATACAATACCTACAGATACACAAATGGCAGCCGACGAAATAACTAATGATGTTATCGGGTTTGTTGGTAATGTAGGTACGGGTGCGACTTTTAAGCTGTATTTTAATAGTAATGGTACAGGAAGCAAAATATATCACGTCTACTTAAAAGAGTTGGCAGGAACAGGAAAATTAACCTTGACAACTAATAACGGTGCAAGTAATCTATTGTTAGATGTTGGTACTTATGTAACAATCATCTATGTAGATAATAACGGAAATATAACTACAATGGCATAAGGAGATATTATGGCTAATAGTACGATAAATCAGTTACCAAGCGCAGAAAATTTTGACTCAACAGATTTGGTTCCGATATGGAAAACCAGTACAGGTCAAACAATGCAAGTTTCAAAAAATACGGCTTTTAAGGGTAAGGCAAATTCTGAAAGTTTTGCAAATCCTTTTAGCTCTGAAACAAATTACAGTGTCGGTGATTATGTAGTTTACAATGATTCGTTTTATCGTTGTACTACGGCTCATTCTGCAGGAGAGTGGAATTCAGACCATTTTACGCTCACAAATGTTTCAACAGGTTTTGGCGTTATCAATAACAATATTGCAATAGAAACATTAGCACTTCTTAATACAGTTTTAGACGCAAACGGCGGTGTAATTGCTCCTACATCACGCTTCTTACGTTTTAACCCGTCAAACAAAAAAGCATTGATTATAAAAAGCGGCACAATGATAAAAGTCGGTACTCATATTTTCAGTGCAGAAAGTGATGTATCATTTACGTTGTCAAATCTTACGGCGGGTACAGATTATTTTGTATCATTGTGCTATAGCGGTGGTACGTGGACACTAGAAGCAACAACAGAAAAGCAGACAGATACAGATGTTAAACGCTATATCGGGCGTTTTCACACTCTTTGTGTTGCTATAGCAGCAAATACAACAATGATTATTTCTGCTCCTTTAAGCAGTGTAAACGTTGGTACAAAATACCTTGTAAAACCTTACAAACAAGATACAGACCCCGATTTTTACAACTTCTATAACAAAACCGTTTCGGCAGTAGAAGCAGGTGTAAAAGCAACTGATATTGCACAAGGACCATTTTATGACATATTAACAGTACCTCATACACTCGCAGGATTTAGCGCAGGGGACATTCTGCCAGAATCAGTGTGGTGTTTGACGTGGAAGCCTGATACACTCTTTGACGACGCAATGGTTTACGACGTTTCAACAGGAATAGCAGTTGATATTTATTTACAGAGCGGAAAAAGCAGAAATACACGAAGCAAATACAATGCAACTCATACTACAAATCAACCACAGGTTTGTCATATTGATGATATGATGCAAGTCGGTAAACAGCTTTTAAGTGATGATGAATTTTCGTCTATAGCTCTCGGAAGTAACGAATGTACAAATATCACAGGTTCATCAGATAAAAGTGTAGTAGGCGGACACATTGATACTGGGGGTAGACGAATGACAAGCGCAATCGGGTGTGAAGAATGTTGTGGTTATTTGTGGCAATGGTTGCGTAATGTTTCTGCTTTAGGAATAGGTTCTGCGTGGACTGATATTGATAACTCAAATGGTCATAATATCGGTAGCAGTACTCCAACGTGGTATTCTGTCGATGGACAGAATAAGTTTGGACAAATGTATCAAGTTGTCACATCGCTGCTTGCGGGCGGCCGTTGGCTCGGTGGGGCGTCTTGCGGGTCGCGGTGTCGTAGTGCGCACTTCGGTCGGTCGTCTTGCTTTTGGGGTCTCGGTTCTCGCGGGTCGAGCCGAGTTATACGTAAGTAATATGAGGTAAGAAATTGACAGAAATTCCAAATTTTGATAAACTTGTTACACATAAATCCTTAAGCGGCGATAAAGTGCGTATTGATGATATTTTAAATAACCCTATTATTATAACAGGGTTTTAAATATCATCAAGTAAATATCGAGATAAAGGTTCGGGGTATTGCATAAAAGTACAGTTTTATGCTGCCGATGATACTACAGAAACACGGAAAGTGTTTTTTAGTGGTTCAAGTGTATTAAAAGATGAACTTGAAGAAGCAAAATGTACACTTGAAAAAGAAAATTTACCTATACTATTTCGTGCAACTGTTAAAAAAGTGGGTAATTACTATTCTCTTGAATGAGAATATAGTTATAAGGAATAAGTTTAATCACTGCTTGCAGGCGGCAATTGGAACAATGAGGCGAATTGCGGGTCGCAGTATCGTAATGCGCACAACGTTCAGTCGAATTGCAATTGGAATATCAGTTCTCGCAGGTCGATACGAGAGTAAAAACTTAGAAACTCCGTCTATAGCAAAATGCGAGCTTACTCTTGGCTGAACTTGTTTCTTTGTTTCTAAAAAATAAGAAGCAAAACACAAATCGGAGTTTTGGCGGATTATGGTAATTCTTTTTTCTCAAAAGTATGAAATATTCCGCCAATATTTTTTTTATGAAAACTTATAAAAATTTATATAAAAGATTTATTTCAAAAGAGAATTTTGAATTAGCATATAAAAACGCAATTAAAGGTAAAAACAAGCAACGACAAGTACAAGAATTCAAAAAGAACGAAAAAGAAAATCTTGAAAAAATCCGTCAACTTGTAATTAGCGGAAAATTCCACACATCAAAATATAGAAAAATGACAATCTACGAACCCAAAGAGCGTATTATTTATAAATTGCCTTTTGCTCCAGACAGGATTGTACAGCACGCTATTATGAATATTTTAAAGCCTATATTACTTAATCTGTTTATTAAAAATACATTTGCTTGTATTGAGGGGCGTGGACAGCATAAAGCAAGTTTGAAGTGTAGTGAGTTTGTAAGACGAAATAAATATGTGTATCAAGGTGACGTAAGAAAGTTCTATCCATCGATTGACCAATTTATTTTATCAACAATGTTTCACAGGCTTATAAAAGACACTCAATTTTTGGCTATTCTTGATGATATTATTTTCTCTTTTGAGGGCGGGAAAAATTGTCCGATTGGGAATTATTGTTCTCAATGGTTCGGTAATTTTTATTTGTCAAAACTTGATAATTTTGTAAAACATACTTTGAAATGTAAAGATTATGAAAGATTTTGTGATGATTTTTTGCTTTTTTCTGATGACAAAGCATATTTGAATGATTGTAAGAAGCGTGTAGAAGCATTTTTACAAAATGAGCTTTTATTGAATATGTCAAAATCTGAATTATATCCAACTATCACAGGAATAGATTATTGCGGATATAGGCATTTTGGAAAATATGTTTTACTTAGAAAGCGTACTGCACAAAGAATTATAAAACGCTATAGAAAAGAAATATCAAAAGAAGCTGTTACTAGTTATAAAGGTGTATTAAAACATTGCTGTAGTTACCATTTGAATTGTAAATTAAATAAAATCCTGCTTCAAGAAAAAGAGTTAACCCAATACACCATAAATTCAGAAATCTCTGAATTTATGAAAAATAAAAAGATTGTATAAAAAATCGCTAGTAGATATTGATATTTTTTTTGAATAACATAATCTACTACTAGTAGAATTTTATATGTTATGCCCCTCCCTAGAGATTTAGTATTGCAAAAAGTTGAGAAAAAGTAATTTAATTTTATAAAAAATATTGACACTTTTATAAAAGTGGTTTATTATTTATATAAATCAAATTACTTTTAGGAGTTTTTTTTATGAAAACTAATGTAATTATGAAAAGAGAATTATTCTCTGAAGAGATTGGACAAAGAAGTGATAATGACTTCTTTTCTGCAACAGATTTAGTAAGAGCTGGTAATGCTTGGAGAATTGCAAATAAAATGCAAGCTTTTAATATGAATGATTGGTTTAATCAAAAATCAACCAAAGATTTTATTCAAGAGCTTGAAAAACAATTCGGAGTTGTCAAAATATCTGGACGTGGTAGAGGGAATCATACGTGGGTACACCCTTTTTTGTTTATCGATATGGCACTTGCTATAAGTCCAAAACTAAAAGTTGAGACATATCAATGGCTTTATGATAAGTTGATTGAATACAGAAACTTATCTGGAGATTCTTATAAAAAACTTGCAGGAGCTTTAAAAGCTATTGAAACTAATCAAAGTAAGCTTACAGAGCATATAAAAGAAGCTGCAAATAAAATCAGACTTGCATGCAATGTAAAAGACTGGCAAACAGCAACGGAAGCTCAACTAAAAATGCGTGATAAGATACACGATTATGTTTGGGTGATGTCAGATATTATCAAAGATAGAGAAACATTGTTGAATGTTGCTATCAAGAAAGCAAAAGACAACAGATAATTTCTGTCAATCTCATAGATATTTATATGTCTATGAGATATTATTTTTTTTTGGTGGCTTATATATGATACTCAATTTAATCAGTCAAAAAAACTTCATAACCTTTAATAAGGTTATTGCAAAAACAATCGGACTTGAAGAAGCTCTCGTTTTAGGTCAGGTATGTTCATTATCTAACATTTTCAAAGATAATGAGTTTTATTTTACTTATGCAGAAATACAAGAAGAAACTTGTTTATCTGAATATGCGGTAAAAAAGGCTGTGCAACATCTTATTAAACTAGGTGTTTTGTCGGTTACAAAAAAAGGCTGTCCTTGTAAATGCTGGTACACAATCAACGAGAATGTGATTGTCGAAATCCTAGAAAGTCGAAATCACAGTAACTGTGAAAACGAGGGGGCTAGACCCTTAGAAATCGGGGGGTCTAGAGGTGTTGAAATCGGGGGGTCATTTAAAAAAGAAATAAAGAAAGATATAAAAACTAAAGATATAAATTCTTCGGCACAGCCGAAAAACGACACAGCCCCGAAGCAAAAATCAGAATATACTCAAATCATAGAGCGATATTTTGACAACTTCAAACAGCTCTATGACAATGGTCAAGTTATGACAGAAAAGCCTGTTGTCAATTTCAAACAGGCGGGTGCTATGGTTAAAGGTCTTTTGAAGTCAATTTCTAAAGAGTCTATCTTTAAGGTTCTCGACACAGCTATGAATGATATGTGGATTGTTTCACAAGGTTATCCGCTTGCTATTATTTTGAGTGCAACACAAGTTAATAAACTCCTTAATGCAAAACCTATGCAGCATTATCAACAGGATACTCACGTTAAAAAAGAGGTGTATACCGACGAGGAATATATGGTGGGGATGAGTGATTTAGACACAATAGGCTTTTAATCCTTGCTATAATCACTCATAAACGCTCGCTATTGAGTTTATTTTGATTTATTGCATAATTTACCCTTTTTCTTGAAGAAACGCTCTAAACGTGTTTATGTATCAATAGAAAAAGTGTATTGACAAAAGAGAAAAAGAGAATTA
This sequence comes from Agathobacter sp., assembly GCA_045612245.1. Lineage (GTDB taxonomy): Bacteria > Bacillota > Clostridia > Lachnospirales > Lachnospiraceae > Roseburia. Next base: position 749 of record JAZKYR010000153.1, on the reverse strand, counting down.
TGATATAAGTCATAAAGCGATACAGGGAGTGAGTTATGGAAAATGAAATCAAAATGCTTAATTTTTCGTGCATATCTGATTTACAGCCATCTAATGATGATAAAGTAGATGAGTACGAAAAGCAGCAGGCAGAATTAAGAGAGCAGAAACGAAAAGAAAATCTTGAACGGGCTTATCTTGAAAATAGTAATATTCCGTTGAGATACAGAAAAGAAAGTCTAAAGACTTACAAGCCAGCAGCTGACAATGTAAAAGTGTTCAACTGGATTTGTAATTATGTAGAAGCCGTTAAAGAAAAGAGAAATACTAAAAATCTTCTGTATATTAACGGGGCTTTTGGTACAGGCAAAACACATCTAGGTTGTGGCATTATCCGTGAATTAGGCGGGTATATTCTTACTTCCCTAGAGCTGTGTATTACTTATGACAGCTGTAGAGATTTTAAAGCAACAGAAACAAGAATCCAGTTTCTAAAACGCTTATGTCAAAACAAAGTACTTGTTATTGATGAAGTAGGAAAAGGTATTGAGTCTATCGAAAAGCGGGTTTTGCCGTATATTATAAATGAGTTTTACGGTTCTGGTCATTTGCTTGTTTTTTTGGGTAATGGAAGTAACGACGATTTTAACGAGATTGTCGGAGAAGCGTCTGCGGATAGAATGAGTGAATCGGGTGTATACATTCCTTTGATTGGAGAAAGCATAAGAAAAAGAAAGTAGTAAATAACATTTTTTTTCTAAAAAAAAAAG
>JAZKYR010000152.1:0-2199 GCA_045612245.1 Agathobacter sp. | reverse complement strand
TTTGGGGAAGCCTTACTCTTTCGCAAGTCAAGCAAGGACTTTCTTTTGTGTTCAGCATCTTCATTACCTTTCTCCGCAGTAGTACCAGCCTACATACTTGCCATCCTCAAATACCAATCTAAAAGGACACTCTGGGAAAGCTATGTAGTGTTTGCGCTTATCTACCTCGATTACTTGATACATTAGTTTATTCTCCTTTCGGTGGTTCTGGTAGTGGCATCCAGTGGGTGACTCTTTGCGAGATTTTAAATTTATCGTAGCAAGAAAGCCAATCATCACCATTCCAGAACGCTTCTCTTGCAACTGGTTTCCCATCCCACCAATGGTTTACATTAACCAAATAGCAACCCTTTTCTTTGGGTGGATCACTAACCGAAATCCACTTCGTTTGTTCAAGTGCAGAAATCGCCATTTCCAAAGCATCAAAATGTACTTCTTCCGCAGGATCGCCTTTGCCACCATAAATAATGTGTGTATAATATGCGTCTGCCCTCTGTTTTAATTCTTCTCGCAAGATAAGAATTGCATCATCAACGGGCAATCTCTCAATCAGCTTTTCTCTGCTAGTCATTCAGCACACCATACCTTCCCAAAGCCATGCGAACTATTAACTCTTTCAGCATTTTATTGTCGCTTTCAGCTTTATTTGCTCGATAATCAAGTTCTGCCATCAGCTTTTCTCTTTCCTTTACAGAATAACTTTTTTCATTATCCAAAAGCTGAGTAATGATTTCGGCAGCATATTTACAGTTTAAGCAAACCGTATGAAAGTCTTGCGTTCTTCCTTGTCCATAATCCTCATGGTGCTTATACAGATTTTCGGCTAATTCAAAAATCTGTTCGATTGTCCATCCTCTTTTATCCATTGTCTTTCCTTTCTCCGTAGGAACAGAAATCGTCATTCAGCCAAATTATTCGGTGTTTGCCGTCTAACTCGCACAATCCATCAGTAGCGGTTGGATGAATGAAAAACTTGCAATCCTTACACCGAACCACTTCCACGGCATCCACGGTAGGCTGTGCATCCATCCAATCGTCAACATTGTCAAGGGCATCTTCGTATCCAGCATCATGGGTGTAATATCTGTCAAGTATGTTTTTCTTGTCCTCATAGAACGATTTCCACGCACTGACATCAACAAACTGCCTTTCATTTACCATCTTCTGCACCCCTATTCCATTCTTCTGCTGCTTCTTCTGCCGTATCAAACAGAACGCCGCCCATCAGTTGTTCTGTATCATCGGTACATAAGATACAATCTCCCCATCCTTCGTGGTGAAGTGCATAGGATAAACCGCTCCACGGATTAGATTCATAGTCACAGTCAATCGGACCATGATAGTTTCCTTCGTCATCATGCACACCGATGAAAACAGCGTTCTTCCTGCAAAACGGACACGGTTTTAATTTAGACATAGTCGCCCCTCCATAGCACTTTATCACCTTTTCTGATCGTAATAATCTTATCTCCATCGAGATAAGCGATACTGCCATCTCTAAACTTATAGCGCTCCCCGAATGCCCAGTCAGAAATACTGAACCAGAACCAGTGGGGGAGGCCGATCTTTCTAAGCTGCTGCCGGTGATGTTTAGGTATCAGCATTCGCATCTCCTCCTATCTTTGGTAGCGTGTAACGCTGTTGCAAATAGCTTTCAATTCGCCATCCAGTAATGGTGGCTGGCAAGCAGTATTATTTGCATACTGCAATTCCCGGTAAATCTGGCCTTTGGTGTAACCGATAGAATGCATCATACCGGCCAGGGAAGTAAGACAGATATTTCTGCAACCGTCTGGGATTACCGGGTAGTGTGGCTTGATCCTCACACGCTTACTGCCCTTAGGACAATCCCATTGCGGATTGTAAATACGGGGAGTAACAGCGGTGGTTTTACGCTCCCTTGTTTCCGGGAAGTAAACGTCCACGATGTGATCCAATGCTACCTGGTTATCGATGATGGAACGTAAACCTAGCACCACTTCACCCGTCATAATGAAGAATCTGGCGTTTTTATAGACCTCTACACCAGCGAGATTATTCTTGCCTTTGAAGGGAACATCACCCTTTACGAAGATATGGAAACCGCGACCGCTCTTGGACTTTTCAGTATAACTCCAGCATCTGCCGATAATGTCAGTGGCCAGGGTAGAGGTAGTGCCTTCATCCGTATATCCGTCATCAATATCAATACCCACGATG
>JAZKYR010000151.1:0-54651 GCA_045612245.1 Agathobacter sp. | reverse complement strand
TTTTATTTCATGCCGTATTTCTTATTGAACTGTTCAATACGTCCACGAGCCTGAGCAGCTTTCTGCTGACCTGTGTAGAATGGATGACATTTAGAACAGATTTCTACGTGGATAGACTGCTTTGTAGATCCTGTAACAAATGTATTTCCACAGTTACATGTAACAGTTGCCTGATAATAATCTGGATGGATTCCTTCTCTCATGATTTTCACCTCTTTATAATCTTATCGTTTTATAGTTTCACGATACGTCCGTTTACATCCCGATAAACAGCTCACTAAATATACCATATATATACAATGAATGCAAGCGTTTTTTTATATTTATTTAGAATAATCTGGTTTTTCTCATTTGCTGACAAAATTCTTTATTATTCTTGGTATGCGCAAACATGTTTAAGATATTTTCTACTGCTTCTTCTGCTTTTAGACCGTTAAATGCTTTACGCATTACATCCATAGCAACCATTTCTTCTTCGTCTAATAACAAATCATCTCTTCTTGTACCAGACTTCACGATGTCAATTGCTGGGAAGATACGTTTTTCTGACAATTTACGGTCAAGAACAAGTTCCATGTTACCTGTACCCTTAAACTCTTCAAATACTACATCATCCATCTTACTTCCTGTATCTACAAGTGCTGTTGCAAGAATTGTAAGGCTTCCGCCTTCCCTCATAGTACGTGCTGCACCAAAGAAACGTTTTGGCATATGAAGCGCAGCTGGATCCAAACCACCAGAAAGTGTACGACCACTTGGTGGAACAGTAAGGTTATACGCTCTCGCAAGACGAGTGATACTATCAAGTAGAATCATTACGTCTTTTTTGTGCTCTACAAGACGTTTTGCACGTTCAATAACCATTTCTGATACACGCTTATGGTGTTCTGGCAATTCGTCAAAGGTCGAATGAATAACTTCTACATTTGTGCCTTTTACCGACTCTTTAATATCTGTAACTTCTTCTGGCCTTTCATCAATAAGAAGAATAATCAGATGCATTTCTGGATTATTCTGAGTCACAGAGTTTGCGATCTCTTTTAATAAAGTAGTCTTACCTGCTTTAGGCTGGGAAACAATCATACCACGCTGACCTTTTCCCACTGGTGATACCAAATCTACAACTCTCATAGCCACACTTGCACCAGGTCTATCCAAATGTATACGCTGATTTGGGAAAATAGGTGTCAAATCTTCGAAATTTGGTCTTCTCTGGAGTTCCTCTGGCTTATATCCATTTACAGAACTAATATAAAGAAGCGCTGCAAATTTTTCACCCTGATTCTTTACACGGATTCCACCACGCACGATATCGCCAGTCTTTAATCCAAAACGACGAATTTGTGCTGGTGAAACATAAATATCATTTTCACCCGGAAGGAAGTTTTCACAACGAATAAAACCAAAACCATCCGCCATAACTTCCAAAATACCATCCGCTACCTGTCCACTATCCAACTCAGAAGACTCTTCGCGCACTGCATTTGGCTGATTATTTTCTTTATTAGCTGTATATACAACCGATTTCTTTTCTGGTTTTTCTTTTTCATCTTCTGCAAGCATAAGTTCTACGACCTGCTCTTTTTTGAGGCCTGTAAGTCCTTTAATCCCACGTGCTTTTGCTAAATCTTTTAACACGGTCAAAGAAAGACTTTCATATTTTTCTCTCATAAAAATCTCCTATTCAAATAAAAATCCTTGGGAATATACGCCCGAAACGACATTGATATTTTTTGATAGGATTATTATACACTCCTTTCTTTCAAAATGAAAGACCTTTTTCTTGATTTGTATTTAACGGAATGATACACTTATTCCAAAATTCACTGTAGGAGAATGAAATTATGGATATGAAAGAAAAAGCACTTCTTGCCCACAAAAATTGGAATGGAAAGTTAGAAACCATAGCAAAATCAAAAGTTAACTCTCGAGAAGATCTTGCAATTGCTTACACCCCAGGTGTTGCAGAGCCATGCAAGGAAATCGTTGCCGACATATCCAAAGCCTATACTTATACCTGGAAGTCAAACACTGTTGCTGTTGTGTCTGACGGAAGTGCCGTACTTGGTCTTGGTAACATTGGACCACATGCTGCCATGCCAGTAATGGAAGGAAAATGCGTCCTTTTCAAAGAATTTGGTGGAGTAAATGCTGTACCAATTTGCCTCGATACACAGGATACGGAAGAAATCATCGCTGCAGTAAAAAACATTGCTCCAGGATTTGGTGGTATCAATCTGGAAGACATCTCAGCACCTCGTTGCTTTGAAATTGAAGAAAGATTAAAAGAAATCCTTGATATCCCTGTTTTTCACGATGATCAGCATGGAACTGCAATCGTCGTTCTCACTGGTGTAATCAATGGTCTCCGTATCACCGGAAAGAAAAAAGAAAATTGCCGTGTTGTAGTAAACGGTGCCGGATCTGCCGGTATTGCAATCACTAAGCTTTTACTCCGTTACGGCTTTACCAATGTCATCATGTGTGATAAAGATGGCATTATTCATAAAGACTATCCAAATTTAAACTGGATGCAGGAAAAGATGACTGCATTCACTAACTTAAGCAATGAAACAGGCACCCTTTCTGATGCATTAAAAAATGCAGATATCTTTGTAGGAGTATCTGCTCCAAATATTGTAACTCCAGAAATGGTTGCCGCTATGAATAAAGATGCCATTCTTTTTGCAATGGCTAATCCCGTACCTGAAATCATGCCCGATGTCGCCAAAGCTGCTGGCGCACGTATTGTCGGTACAGGCAGAAGTGATTTCCCAAATCAGGTAAATAACGTAATTGCCTTCCCTGGAATTTTCAGGGGAGCCTTAGAGGGACGTGCTTCACAGATTACCGAAGAAATGAAACTTGCCGCAGCCGAAGCGCTCGCTGCACTAGTTTCAGATGAAGAATTAAACGAAGATTTTATCATGCCGGAAGCCTTTGACCCTCGTGTATCCGAGGTGGTAAGCCAAGCTGTAAAGGAACATATAGTATGAGATATTATTCATTAAACGAATATTGCAAGGATACCTTTGGCGACAAGGTCTATCGTCTATCCCTAAACGCTGGCTGCAGCTGTCCCAATCGAGATGGCTCTCTTAGTGTTGGAGGATGCACCTTCTGTAGCGAGGGTGGCTCAGGGGACTTCGCTGCAACCTATAACACTTCTGTATCTACTCAGATTGCAGAAGCCAAAACACGAATCCAGCAAAAGACCACTTGTAATAAGTTTATTGCTTATTTCCAGGCCTATACCAATACGTATGCTCCGCTCTCTCATCTGAGACGAATTTATACCGAAGCATTACAGGAACCTGAAATCGTTGCTCTTTCCATCGGCACACGATGTGATTGCCTTTCAGATGAAATTTTGGATTTATTAGAAGAACTCTTAGAAAAATGGAACAAACCGATCTGGATTGAACTGGGTTTGCAAACCATTCACAACAACACACATGCACACCTCAACACTCACACAACCGTTGAACAGTTCGATGTAGCTGTAAAAAACCTACATGCACATAAAATTCCAGTGATTGCACACGTAATCCTCGGTTTACCAGGCGAAACAAAAGAAATGATGCTAGAAACTATTTCTCACATTTCCTCTCTTCCAGTATCCGGAGTAAAATTACAATTACTACATATCCTAAAAGGGACAAAATTAGCTTTGGAATATGAGTCTCAACCTTTCCCCCTCTTTTCTTTGGAGGAATATTGCGACTTTGTGATTGATTGTCTGGAACTCCTGCCACCAGAAATGGTTATTCATCGATTAACCGGAGATGGCCCACGCAAACTTTTGATAGCACCGTCATGGAGTACTGACAAAAAAAGAGTTCTAAACACCATTGCCAAACGAATGAAAGAACGATATACTTGGCAAGGACGCTTATATAAATAAGGAGGCACTTAGATGGCAGAACCATTTACCATATACAAACTGACAATTCTATATATGTTGGACAAAGCAGGCTTCCCTCTTTCCAATACTCAGCTCTCAAACTTCTTTTTAGAGCACGATTACACGGATTATTTCCGTGTACAGGAAGTTATCGGAAACCTTGTAGACTCAAACTTAATTTTAGCGGAATCTACTCATTCCAACACACAGTATACACTTACTACTGCTGGTAAAGAGACCTTAACCTTTTTTGCGGATAAGATTACAGAAGGTATCACACAGGATGTCCTTCATTTCTTCGAAGCAAATAAAATGACACTCCGTCAGGAAACCTCTATCATTGCAGATTATTATAAAACCACTAGTCAAAACTACGCTGTACGCTGTCAGGCTCGCTCTGATGGACAGACCATGATTGATTTAACACTCTCTGTAAAGACAAAAGAACAGGCAGAAGCCATTTGCAACAATTGGCGCAAACAGCATGAAGACGTTTATATGTATCTTATGGATAGTTTAATGCAATAAAAAACTCGGCTCAATAAGCCGAGTTTTTATTTATAGTTTATACAGCAGTAATATCCTCTGCCTCATATGTAATACGAATATCCGCTGGTCTATGTAATGAAAAAAACTGCCCAAGCATACGCTGAACGGTTGGCGCAACATATTCTGCCGCAGTATCTACAAGTAATAATAACAACTGTGTACTGGAGAATCTCGCACATACATCTACGCTTCTTAATGCCTTTGCAACAGAAAGTTCCAAGTCTTTCATCAAGTCATCTCTTTCATCCAACTCCATCGGAATCGAACGTTCGAAATCTATGGTAAGAATTACTAATTGCAGACTTTGATGATTTCTCTTTGTGAATTTCTCTACAAATTCTGAAATTCTCAAAAACTGCTGGTATTCCACACGGTAAGCACCTTTTGTACCCTGTCCATGACGAATCGAATTCACCAATCTTTCTAAGTCTACTTTCGTACTATTTCCTTCTTTACTGTAGTCAGAATTGTGAAAACTATATCCGCCTTTACCATTTTGTTTCACATAGTACATGGCTCTATCTGCACATCGGAATAGCTGCTTATAATTCTTGCCTTCTTTTACACTAAATGCCACACCAATCGATAGAGAAGTATTCGCTAAAATATCATCCTTCTCACATCTTGCGCTAAAGGAGTCTAAAATGTAATCCAAGATAGGAACCACATCTTCTGCACTAGTAGCATCTTTTACAAAAAGTAAAAATTCATCCCCTGCCATACGGCTTACGATGTGTTTTTCTTCCTGCATTTTCAAGATATCCGCTACCTGTTTTAGTACATAGTCACCCATCAAGTGACCATAGGTATCATTTACCATCTTAAAGTTATCTAAATCGATTACCGCTAAAGCACCCTCTCTATTCGAAAGTTGCTCCATAATACGATACTCGCCACTTCTACGATTTAAAATGCCTGTTAGATAATCATATTCGTCCTGGTAATTTTCTAAAAAAACACCCATTGACTACTCCATTCCTTCTGTCTTTTTGCCAAACCAATAAGTGAACCATGTACCAACTGCAAGAAGTACAATACCAATGATAATTGTCACAGCATTGATATTATTGTGACCCATTTTGATTACAATTGCAATTGGAGACGCTACGATAAGTCCTAAAATTCCGCTATAAGTTACTGAAGGGAACTTTTCAAATAAAAATTCAATTAATTTTGCTACAGCAAAGATACCTACAATAACACCAATACCAAATGGAGCAAGTACTCCTACATAGTAGAAAATCTGTGCCCAGTCGAATGCAAATACTGCTGAAATAAATCCGCTGATGGAAGACATAATGCCTTCATAAAAACCTAAAATCATAAGTACAAGTGAACCACTAACACCAGGCACTACCATTGTTGCAGCAGCTACCACACCTACGATAAAAATAGTAATCATAAACCCAATATTTAAATCAAAGTTTGCAGATGTTGTCTGTGTTTCGTTCATCGCTGCCATTCCAACTGCCAGTGCGAAGAAAAATACAAATGCAATAATATGTGGCGCTGAAATACTTTTTCCTTCTGTCTGAAGGCTTTCTTTTGCAGGCTTAAGAATCGCAGGTACACCCCCAAGGATTAAACCAATAAAACAAAAGCTTGTTGGGAATGGGTACACCTGTAAGCACCATGGAATAATAAATGAAAATACTGCTACTCCAAGCACCATACCAATTCCTAATGGCAATAAAGTAAGAATTGATTTCTTAATATCCTTAAACAAATTGTTTACTACACCGATGATTTTTTCATATACACCCATGGAAACCATCATAGTTCCTCCACTTACACCTGGGATAATATTCGCTACACCAATTAACATACCTTTGATAATGTCAAATAAAAAGTTCATTGTCTTGTCCTCTCTGTTTTACTTATTTATTAATAAAAGATGTTAAGAAGCTAATCAACTCCTTCATCTCTTCATCTGTTCCAATAGAAATTCTCAAATAATTATTGATTCTTTCCGGTTTCTTAAAATATCTCACATAGATATCCGCTTCTCGAAGTGCCTCATATAACACTTCTGCTGGAATATCCTTGTGTGTTGCGAAAATAAAATTACTCTTTGAATCGCCAAAATCAAATCCTAATTTATAAAGCTCTGATTTCGTCCATTCTCTTGTTGCAATAATTTTGCTTCGAGTCATTTCAAAATATTCTTTATCTTCGATTGCAGCGACACCTAAATCAATCGTAAGTGCATCCATCGTATAGGAATTGAAAGAATATTTCACATCATTTAAATATTTTATAACCCTTTCATTACTAATCGCAAATCCGATTCTTGAACCTGCCATTGAGCGTGATTTCGAAAAAGTCTGAACCACGATTACATTATCATACTTTTCGATAAGTGGTAATGCACTCTCTCCACCAAAATCAATATATGCTTCATCTACAACAACTATCACATCTGGATTCGATTTTATAATCTCTTCCACTGCATCTAGACGAAGTAATTCTCCGGTCGGAGCATTTGGATTTGGAAAAATCACACCACCATTGCTACGAGCATAATCCGCAGGACAAATGCAGAAATTTTCATCCAATGGTACGCTTTCATATGGTATACGAAGCATTTGGGCCCAAACATCATAGAAAGAATATGTAATATCTGGGAAAAGAATTGGTGCCTCGCTATTAAAGAAAGTCATAAAAATCATAGCTAAGACATCATCTGAGCCTACGCCTACGAAAACTTCTTCCTTCTTGACACCGTAGTAATCTGCGATTGCCTGTACAAGTTTCCCTACCACTGGATCTGGATATTTACGCAATCTATCTACCTGAAATTCCGCTAAAACCTTCTGCACTCCTGGTGCTGGCGTATATGGATTTTCGTTCGTATTCAATTTAATCATTTTTTCCTTCTGTGGCTGTTCACCAGGCACATAAGGAACAACTTTTCGTACGTTGTTTTCCCAATTTTTCATACAACGCCTCCAAAACAAATCTAATTAATTCAATTTCTGTGGGCCATCACCAATTTCTACTACATAGAAATCTGCTGCATAGCCAATTTTTGCTTCATAAGCCTTTCCAACCTGTTCGATAAAAGCATCTACTGCTTCATCCTTTACGATACTAACGGTACATCCACCAAAGCCTGCGCCTGTCATACGCGAACCAATCACGCCCTCTACCTTCCAAGCTTCTTCTACAAGCGTATCTAATTCGATACCAGTTACTTCGTAGTCATCACGTAAAGACACATGAGAGGCATTCATAAGTTCACCAAATAATGTCACATTGTTATTCTGTAATGCTTCTACCGCTTTTACAGTTCTCTGGTTTTCGTACACCGCATGTTTTGCTCTCTGAATACGAATATCAGATTTTACATTGCCTTTTACTGCCTCAAACTCCTCTTCTGTAAGTTCACCAAGAGACTGAATCTCTTTTACAGCCTGAATTTCTGCTAATGCAGTTTCACATTCTTCTCTTCTTTCGTTGTACTTGGAATCACCAAGGCCACGTTTTTTATTACTACATGAAATTACGATTTTCGCATTTTCCAATTTGATTGGTGCATATTCATACTCCAATGTTGCTGTATCTAAGAAAATAGCATGATCTTCTTTTCCCATGGCAATCGCAAACTGATCCATAATACCACAGTTTACACCATTGTATTTATTTTCAGAGAACTGTCCGATGAGTGCCAAATCCTGATTTGTTACATCAAAACCAAACATGTCTCTAAGGATAAATCCGGTTAAAACTTCTACAGATGCAGAAGAAGAAAGTCCAGAACCATTTGGAATATTACCAAAAAGCACCAAATCCATACCACAATCCACTGTCATGCCCTTTTCACCAAATGCCCAAATAACTCCCTTTGGATAGTTGGTCCAACCAGCTTCTTTGTATGGTTTTAAATCATCTAATGAAGTTTCGATAACCCCTCTCTTTTCGAAATTCATAGAATAAAAACGAAGTTTTCTATCATTTCTCTTTCTAGCTACACCATATGTACCAATGGTAAGTGCACATGGGAATACATGACCACCATTGTAATCTGTGTGTTCCCCAATCATGTTTACGCGTCCTGGTGCAAAGTAAACACCGATTTCACCTTCATCTCCAAATAATTCTTTAAATTTTTCTAACACACTCTGCCAAATCATACCTAAACTCCTATTTCTCCAATTCATCGATTATTTTCTGTGTTTCCGCATCATCTACACCACTAATATAATACATTTCATCTTCGGTTTCAATCTTGATAAACAAATTATTGTGTGGGTTTAAGAATGTTTCAAACATTCCTTCACGATAAATTTCAAAGGTTCCACTTAAAACATTGTCCATGCCATTTCCACTTACCTTCATCATATCAGGAAGTTCCGTTATAACAGTGTAGTTTTCCACTTCTTCCAATGAAATTTCATATTCTACGCTTAAATGTGCACAAACGATAGTCTCATTTTCTACCTTGCTACTAATTGGTGTAAAGTCAAGCATAATCATCCAAACACAAAAAACTGGAATAATTAGCAAGCTCAAGGCAGCGAAGATATACATGACCTTTCCTGAAGTTTTTGCCATATTCACAGAAGTACCCGTTCCTAAACGATTTTCTACCATAAAACGTGAATCCTTTGGATTATAATACATGATACCCCAGTACCAATGTCTGTCATCATCTGTCGCATCACCTAAGGTGCGCTTACTTTCATATGATTTATTAATCGCAAAGAATTTTTTGATTAACCAAACACTCATAACAATGATTGCGACACAATATATTCCACTTCCCCATATAATCCATGCTGCTCCGCTTGTTCTAAAAAACATTGCCCCTAGGATTGACATAGTAAACCCTGTATTTATCCATGCACAAATAAGCCAAAAGGTTTTCCAAACTTTTTTCTTTGCTCTGGCATAGTTCATATTTGTATCGGTATCCTCACAAATTACATTTATCCTAATCTTATCTGTCCATATTGCAGCCCCATAAAATAGAAATGTGCATAAGCCGAAACACCATACACAGATACGAAATGCACTATATCCTGCTTCTTTAAATAATATATAAGACATTACAATTGAAAGCACACTTAAAACCATACATGGTAAAAAAGTAATTAGTTTTACTCTTCTTGGCAATGCTGCAATCTTTAAATCGGTATAGGAAACCTTATTTTCTACATTCCATCCTCTTTTATCCTTTAATATACGAATCTGCTTATTCGCTTTCGCATACCAATAGAATGGGAAGAAACAAATTGCCAAAACCCAAGCCATCCAAAACGTGAATGAAATCGACATATATTTCATAAAAAAGGTAGCGATTGGCAAAATCGCGAACACAATCATTGTATTCTTTAAATTCTTTCGGTATTCCACATCAATCGCTTCTACTTCTGGATCCTTTTTCCACTCTTTGCTTAAAGTAGCACCAAAACACCAGCTATTTTTATCCTTTGCACCTCGAAGCATAAAGTACATCAACAATAAAATCGGATAACACGTTACTAAAAATATGATATTAAATATAGTCATAGTTTCTCCTCCTTAAAAATATTCTTCACAAAGTTTTTGAAACTCCTCTTTCGAAATTCCTCTTACCTTCGCCTCCGAAATCACCTGTTGTAATAATTCTTTTGACTCTGCTGGAAGCTCTTTCGAAAATTCTAATCGTTCACGTACTTTCGCACCGTTTCTTCTGTCCGTATATATATACCCTTCTTGTTTTAATAACTGATACGCTTTATTAACCGTCATGGAATTTACTCCCATTTCTTCTGCCAACCCACGCACTGTTGGTAGCTGCTCCCCTGGAGCTAATTTACCATCTGAAATCCCCAGTACAATCTGGTTTCTAATCTGTATATATATTGGAACATCTGAATACTCATTGATTGCAATAATCATAATTGTCACCTCTCTTTGTATCATTTATTATAATACAAACAATACATTTGGTCAATAAAAAAGACAGCGACCTGTCGCTGTCTTTCCTATTCTTTATAAAATTAAGTATCGATTCTAACATTCATCCATGCAAGCAAGTCTTCAAATACCACTTCCTTGTCTGTTTCATTTAAGATTTCATGGCGATCATTTTCATATAATTTGTATGTAAGGTCGAGCATATCAGCCCCCTTATACATATCATAGACATCCTTTACACCTTTTCCTAATCCACCTACTGGGTCCTGTGCTCCAGATACAATAAACAATGGTAATTTCTTAGGAATCTTAGCCGCATTCTCTGGATTACAGCTAAAATTCACTGCTTCAAATAAGCCTTTGTAACCATTTACTGTAAACATATAGGTACATCTTGGCTCGTTGTAATATGTATTTACGATTTCAACATCTTTGGTGAGCCAGCTGTTTTCTGGATGCTCTCCGGTCATGTCAAAATCTTTGTAATCTGCACCAAAAGCAAGACTCTGAATAAGTTTACTACGATGCTTAGAACCAAATAACTTTGTAATAACACCTGTTAATTTCAATGCCAAACTAGTCATATTCTCAGGAATAAAACCAGTTCCCATAATAATTGCGCCACGAAGATTTGCATTGTGAACTGCTAAATATTTACGAAGCATAAAAGAGCCCATACTATGACCGAGCATAAAATATGGCACATCCGGATTATCTTCCTGAATCAAGGTACGCAACTTATGCATATCTTCTACCAAAACATCACTTGGATTTCCTTCACAGAAATATCCCCAGTCTTCCTTTGAGGCAACCGAAGCACCATGTCCAATATGGTCATGGCCTACCACCATATACCCTTTTTCGGTTAAAAACTCAGCAAAAGGAATATAACGTTCAATAAACTCTACCATTCCATGTGTAATCTGTAAAATGGCTTTGTACTCTCCTGAATCTGGTGTCCACTTTAAGGCATGAACTGCTGTTTTTCCATCATTTGATAAAAAGGTGAAATTACTTGTAATCATAGTCTTCCTCCTATGTGTCTATCGGAATTGTTCCTCTGCAACGTCCAACAAGTGAAGTAAATCACTTTCCATTTCTGTTACTTCCTGTTTCTGGCTCTGAATATCTTCCTGGATATCTGAGAGCTGAATCTGATTTCGTTCTCCTGTTTTTGCAATTTCTTCATCTAAATTACGGATATTTACAACTCTTCCACGAATCGCAATCAAATCATCCGAATAATCGAGCACACCTTTTTGTTCCATGGAATTCTTGGTTTCCTGGCATTTTTTAAAGAGTTTTGCTGCTCCAATGGTATTTTCACGAAGCAATGCAATAAGATGCGAAATCGTTTCTTCCAATTCTTCGATTTTTTCATGAGAAGCAACAACTTCTGCCTTCATATCTTCTGCAGCCTTTTCATAATTTACTGCAGTCTGGCGAATCTCTTCTGCAGCCATCATGAAAGATCTTCCGCCTTCTCCTAATCTGCCTGCTTCAATTGCAGCATTTAATGCGAGTACGCCCATCTGCTTTCCATAATTAACCATATCATCTAAGTGACCTTCATAAGACGCGTAGGTCTCTTTCATAGTATTAGGAACTTCACTTAAATATTTCGATGGAGTGGTAAGGTGTTTGTTGCCCTCGATAAGCTCTGCCGCCACCTGTAACTGCTCCTGAATCTCTTTCTTAAACTGACCATATTCTTCTAAGCCACTGCTTAAAACTTTTGAAAATTCATCAATATCATGAATCAAAGCTGACTCTTCTTCAATATTGTTCATCGCGTGATTCACGATATCGGTTGTGTTGGTCACTACCTGGTCAAGATCTTTTCGAACTCTTTCCCTTCCTTCTTCAACCTGACCTACACTTGTTTCAAAAGTGACTCTCTGCTGATAAATATAATCAAACATATTTCTAATATGTTCTTCTTTTTTATTTCTTCTTCCAAACATACACTTGCCTCCAATTTAAGTACTATTTTACAATGGCATTTCAATTTTCGCAAGGTCTACTGATAATATTGTATTTCAAATTGCAGTTCCTCTTCCCCACGAAAATCATTTATTTTTGGGAAATAAACCATAGATAATTCTACTGTATTTTCTCTTCCTTCAAATGCAGCATTCACCTGCTCTTTTCCGAATTTTTCCTGCATATAGGATATAAATTTATCCAAATCACCAAAATAAATTCCGGATACCAGTCTGCCTTGCGAAGTAATCAAACTAAGTTTTAAAACATTTCTATTTTTTCCTAAAATACTCATACGTTTTATACGGATATTCTTATCCGCAAAGACAGGTTTCGTATTGTCTCGACCGAATGGTGCCAAGAGAGAAAACTCTCGTACCAAATCCAAGGAAACATAATCCATAGGCATTGGTACATCTATACGAATTTTCCGCTTTTTATCCTGCTCCGTTAGAACAGATAGCTCATTTATTTTTTTACGGAATAATTCTATATTCTCCTCTGGAAGCGAAAGACCTGCTGCCATAGGATGTCCGCCAAATTTGGTAAAAAGTTCCTGACATTTGCACATTTCTTCGTACATCGAATATTCCTCGGTCGAACGGCCAGAACCTTTAATCCCTTCTTGCCCCTTGGTAAGCACAAACGTCGGTTTATAATATTTATCCTTGATTCTTCCTGCAATGATACCCGCAATACTTTCGTGAACATCTGGCAAGTAAATTACTAAAACCTCATCTTTTTCACAGTCATGTTCTTCATAAAAGCTGATTGCAGCCTCAACACCTTCTAGGGTGAGTTCTTTACGCTCTTCATTTAATACCACAAGTTCATTTGCTATCTGCATAGCCTGTACTGGATTCGTCTGGAAGAATAGTTCCAAAGCTCTTTTTGCTGTGTCTAAACGACCACTTGCATTGATGCATGGACCTAATACAAAGCCAAAATGAAAGGCTTCTATCTCCTCTGATTGAATTCCGCATTGAGAAACAAGCGCCTTCATCCCTAAATTCTTGGTTTTACGAATACGCTTAAGACCTTCTTTTACAAGAATACGGTTTTCATCTGTTAAAGGCATAATATCCCCCACTGTCGCAAAAGCTACATTTTCTAAAAGTGTCTCTGCTTCTGAAAAATCTACACCTAATGCTTCATATAGCAAACAGACTACTTTCCAGGCAACGGCTGCTCCACAGAGTTGCTTATATGGATATGTACAATCTTTCTGATGCGGATTTACAATTGCATCCGCCTGACTGCATTTGTAAACTCTTTCGCCATCTACATCTGCAAAAGGAATTTCATGATGGTCCGTTACCAATACTGTCATTCCCAACTCTTTCGCATATGAAATTTCCTCTATCGCTGCAATTCCGTTATCACAAGTAAGGATGGTATCTATCCCATCTTCATATGCCTTTGTGATTAATTTTTTATTGAGACCATATCCATCATGTATACGATCTGGTATCTGCATAGATACGTTAGCCCCACAACGATGAAGTGCAGTCATTAATATATAGGTGGCCATAACGCCGTCTATATCATAATCTCCAATAATACGAATCGCTTTTTTCGTTTCTATTTTTTCAGCAAGAATTGCTACCAGGTGCTCGCCGTCTTTTAGTAAATGTGGATTATACAGGTCTTTAATACCACCTGTTAAATATCTTTGAATATCCACCTCTTCTATTACGTCTCTATTACGAATAATACGTGCTGTCACCTGGTCTATATCAAATTTTTCGCCTATGGCTTTAAAATCAGCCTTCTTATTAATCAGTAACCACTGCTGCATATACAATTTATCAGTGGCGGAGAAAACCGCCACTGTCTTCCTCTTTCCTATTATCTACTTACATCAACTCTGCAATACGAGTAACTGCCACATAAATCGCAGAAATTTCATACCAAGTATTATAATCCACAACCCCTGTCACTGGCAAGCCAAATACCGACTGGAACACCTCTACCGCTTCTCTAGTAGATGGTCCATAGACACCATCCGCCTGAATGGTAGGGATTGCCGGATAACTCTTGGAAATTCTTGCCAACTGCTGCTGCATCTGACGAACTTTATCCCCAGTCGCACCTAATCCCAAATTATATCCTGGCCAAGAAGCTGGAATCCCGGAAATTCCTTCTGCCACATTAATATACATATTGTTTCCATAAAAATATCGTAAAATTTCTATTGCTGAATATCCCTGGTCGCCCAAATACTTACTGCCCCACTGGGTCATCCAGTTTGGACAAGACACCTTATTTCCATCACAGTATTGGGTCAAAATCGGTTGTGTGATTCCCGGTCTGGACAAATAATTCTCAAACTGCTCATCTACAATCCTTGATATACTCTGGTAATAATTTCGTCCTGGAATAAACTTGTGGTCATATGCTGTAGAAGAAGTAATTGTAAACTGATAGCCCTTCCCCCTGTACCACTCTGTATAAACTCGGTTAAGTGTAAACGACATAATCGCCAATACATTCGCTCGAATTGTTGCATCCGGCCATGTCGCATAAATTTCACTAGAAGCTACGTTCTTAATATAATCCCGATATCTTACATAATAATTTTTTGCGGAAGCATCATTCGGTGGTCCATCATGAACGACTACATATTCAGGAATTACGACACGACTAAGTACAATTTCTCCCGTATCGGTTACGGTTTTTACCTCTTCTTCTGGAATTTTAGGCGGATAATCTCCATACAGGGTATGAGGTCCAATTACAATATTATTCTCAGCTGGCCTTGGAGCATCATACGCCTCCAATTGAATTGGTTGTTCAGAAAACTGTCCGGACATCACTTCGACTCCTGAAACCTCTAATTCACGGAATCCTTCTGCTTGCACAAGAACAGAGTATTCCGCATAAGGCTGCCTATCCTGTGGCTGCATGGAATACTCTAGGGGTGGGGTTCTAAGTGTCACAGGTTCTACTACACCTGAACTATCCGAAGTGAGTTCTTCAACAACATCCTGAGGACCACCTGTATAAGTGATCGTCACTCTGGCATTGGTTACTGGTGCCCCATCTGCACCGTTATACAGACGGATACGAAGCTGGCCTTCGTCTATATTATTCATAAAAACACCTACAAAATCTCTTTTTCCTATTGTATGCCATTGATTTACAATTGTGCAAATTTGGTATATAATTACTAAAATAATTTAATTGTATATTTGGAGAGGAAATCCTATGAAAAAAAACACATCCAAGGTCAAAAGCATCCTTCAATTTATAATCGTTTTTTCCATCGTATGCTTTGCCCTTTTTCTTACGTATTATGCCAAAGAGGTACGACGCTATAATACGACTATTCTAGCCTTCAACTACTCCTATGGATTTATTTCACGAGGATTTTTAGGCACCTTATATCTTGGGTTAAATGAGATACTCCCTTTTGATATATTGAACTATGAAAGTGTTGTAAATATAACCTTGATTGCAACCACAGTCATTGTATTTACCTTTTTCATCTTTGCAATTATTCTTTTAATTAAAACAGAAGAAAAATATCATCTGAACATCCAATACATTATATTTTTCTTTGCCATGTTTTTTGTCTCAATGTTTTATTCTATGCGAAACATGGGGAGACCTGATGTATATATGATGTTCTTCACATTCTTAGGACTGATGCTAATCGTCTGTGAAAAATTTGAGTGGCTTTTAGTTCCACTAGCGATCTTAAGTGTAATGGTTCATCAGGGGTACGTATTTATGTTTTACAACATCTTTATGTATCTACTTGTATATAAAGCATTTCAAAGTACAGGAAAACGACAAAAGAAATATCTCGCTATTTTGGGAAGTAGTTTCCTTTCGGTTTCCGTATTATTTTTGTACTTTAACTTTTTTAGTCATGTAAATGGACCAGAAATCTATGATGAAATCGTTGCACTTGCAACAAAGCTTGGAAACGAAGGCGAAGTTTTTGATATTCTTATCAATCACGAAATTCTTGGTATTGACCCTTGGGAACAGGAATGGCCTCAGCATATTTACAACTTTATTGAGTTACCAATCTTTTGCTTATTTATGGCGCCATTCATCATTTTATGTATACGCCTGTTTAAAAACATTATTATCGCAGCAGAAACAAAGGCTCAGAAATACTTATACGCATTTCTTCCAATTTGCTCACTGACTATGATTCCTAGCTACGCCTTAAAAATTGACTATGGCCGTTGGATTTTCGCTGGTGTAGCCTACTTTGCGCTTGTAGTTCTTGCCCTTTGTGCATTAGGAGATACTCTTGTAAGCCAAAAATTACAGGAACTCATAGAGGATATCAAAAATAGATATTCCTATGCTGCATTACTTTTACTATTTATTGGATGTATGATTCCTCTCTATGATATTCATATCAATAAGGTATTGAGTTTTATATCTGAGTGGTTAGATTTGTACCACTTACACATTCTTACACCCGCACCTTAAGGAGAAATGGCAATGCAAAATTCTAATACAACGAAAAAACATATGCGTTTTCTGCCTGCCTTAGCCGTATTTGCTTTGGCTTGCTTTATGCGACATTTTAGAGACTATATGTCCACCTATAATACCACGCATTTTGCACTTTCCTATGATTATGGATTTATCCCACGTGGATTTATGGGAAGTGTATTTAATTTCGTAGGAGAACTGCTTCCTTACGATATACATAACTATATAGGTGTTAACAATTTTAACGGATTTTTCACCTTAGTTTACTTCCTTGTACTGTTTTGGTTCTATAAAGTCTGTCTGAAGCACTGTGCAGAAGAAAATAGGCATAATTTGAAACATTTGATTGTATTTTTATCCCTGTTTGCATTTACTATGTGGACTACGTCGGTTAATTTCGGGCGATTAGATCTTTACCTGTTTATCTTTATGCTGATTAGTGTCATCCTAATTATCGAAGAAAAACTGGAATGGCTCATCGTTCCTATGGGCATCATCTGCACCTGCATTCAGCCGGATTATGTGTATACAAATGCAAATACGATTTTAGTTTTACTTTTATACAAAATATTTCTTGGAGATTCCAAAAAGCGAAAGAAATACATTGCTATTTTCGTATTATACCTTTTGAGCATCTCCACCCTCTTCCTTTACTTTGAGTTCTATTGCCAAATAAACGGAGAGGCAATCGTAGATGAAATAAAATTGGCTGCTAAAGCGTTGTCTAAGAGTGGCAAATCCTATAATGCTTCGATTATCAATCAAGAAATTCTTGGTCTTGATATTTCAGAAGCTCAACTGGAGTATCACTTACAAAATGCAAGGGAATTCCCTGTATTCTGCATCTTATTCGCACCATACATATTCTTTGGATTCCGTTTCTTTATCAAATTGATATTAGAAAAGTCCGCATCCCTTAAAAAACGCTTTGTTTATTTTGCTTTCCTTAGCGGTGGCATCACCATGATTCCACTGTTCTTATCAAAAGTAGACTATGGTAGTTATATATTTAATCTTACATTCTACTATGTCTCACTTTTAATTGTGGCGCTAGCAATGAAAGATCGTACTATAGAATATCATTTAGAAACTTTGAAAGGAGAATTAAAGAAACTCACACCTCTTACCTTTGTGTGGTTCCTTTATCCATTCCTCCTCACACCATTCCGTACTGTAACAATTTCTTATCCAATCAAACAATTGGCTGAAATACTCGCGGATCCAGAAATAAGTTTCTTTTTACAAATAAAATAAGGGGGGGGTTATATGCATACATTTCAACCATATCCAATTGATTTATTAGAAATGAATCCATTCACAAAAATCGGAAAAGAATGGGCACTCGTGACTGCCGGAAGCAAGACCAAATGCAATACCATGACCGTAAGCTGGGGTGGCGTAGGTGTAATCTGGAATAAAAATGTAGTTTATATTTTTGTTCGTGATTCACGTTATACAAAAGAATTTTTAGATAAGGGTGAGTTCTTCTCACTCTCCTTCTTCAATGAAAAATACCGCTCAGCTTTAAATTATTGCGGTTCTCATTCTGGTCGTGAAGAAAATAAATTTGAAAAAGCAGGGCTTACACCAGCCTTCCGTCACAGCATTCCATATCCTGATGAAGCAAATCTCGTGCTTCTTTGTAGAAAAATGGCTGCAGTACCAATGCCAGAGGATGTCCTTACGGACAAATCTATTATGGGAAGCTTTTACAAAGACAACGATATGCACATGATGTATGTCGGTGAAATCATAGAAGCAATGGCAAGATAATTAAACAACTAGAAAAAGCTAGCTCGACGCTTGTCGAACTAGCTTTTCATTTTTATTTCTTCTAACACTTTCTCGAGTATCTTTTTTCGTTTGATATCTAATCTCCAAATAGAAGTCTCTTCTAAACCACCTTCTGACTCTGGCACTAGATTTCCATTCTCATCCTTGAAAAAATCCGGACTTATAAAACGGACATATCTTTTCTTATTACTTTTTCTCAAAGTAGTATCTGTCACGTTTACCGTAATCGTCTTAGTTACTTCGTTCCCAAAACTATCGGTTGCCTGATAGATAATACTGATTTCTTTGTCTGTTTCTAATGTCGTAAAATCCTCTGCATTATAATCCTTTACAATGACATCCACTCCGTTTATAAGTGATCCATCTTCTAAATCCGTAGCGTTCACTTTCTTTAGGAGTTCTGCCTGTGTAATATCTCCATTTTGTGCCTGTTCCAAGGTGAAATAACGGTCATAGGCTTCTATCTGTGGATATTTATCCCAGGCTGCTTTTAATATGGCATCCGAACTTACCCTTACTATCTCGCCTGGAGTACAGGTGGTTTTGGCTTGTCCCTGGGCATCCAAGATAGTTCCGTTTTTGACATTCCAGGTTACGAAGCTGTGGTCCATAAGAATCGGTGTATCCGCAATGATATATTCCGGATAGAATGCATCTCCAGAAGCATTATAATATCGGTCTTTTGGAGGCGCTTCAATTACCATGGATGAGCCATTGGTATCGTAGGTTAAGTTTATGGTCGAAGTATAAAGTCCATAAATGGTTGTGCTTTCACTGATTTTACAATCCGTGCCACTACCTACACTTGGGAAAGCCGTAGCAAGCACACTATTTGTCCAGCCGAGGAAGTTCCAGCCTGTCCAGGTATTTACTTCTTCCATAGGAAATACTGCTTCTTTTTCGGTATTATAAATGGTTTTTGTCTCGCTTCTTGTTTCCTGTCCGTTATTGGTCTCTTCCACAACGGTAAGCGTGATATTCTTTTTATAAATCGCATACAGGGTTACTGGACGCGCTTGCATGGTCATGGCATCTATTTTTGTGGTTGCTCTCGAATCTGTATTCCAGCCCACAAACTCCCAGCCTTCTTTATATGCCTTAGTGCTTAAGTCTACTGCTGTAGCATATTCTACGCTGTCAGATTCTTTGTCTGCACTTTCGCCACCATTTGTTCTGTAATCATAGGTTACAGGGAATTCCAGTACTTTCCAATGGGCATGCACGGTCGTATGATCTGGTGTCAGATATTTATGACTACCTTTTACCAGGCTTCCACCCTCGTCTTCTGTGTACCAGCCGAGGAATTCATAACCTTTCCTGGAAGGCGTTGGCATGGTTCCATAGTAATCGTTAAAGGTCACTGTCTTTTCTGTTACCTCACAAGTCCCTCCATTTGGGTTAAAGGTAAGTGTATAATCGATTGGCACATAGTAAGCACTGCTTGTCTTTGGAGCGTCTACCAGATATTCCTCATCGATATGGGAGGTTTTATATCCTTCTGGTGGTGTGACAAATTCGGGTTTATACATCATGCCTTCCAGGACATCTTCCATTGTCATAAGGAAACTGTCCCATCCGTTCATATCCTGGTTATAGATATAATGGATGACTGTCTGTGTGAATTTTACTGGTGGAGGAGGTGGCGGATCGCTTTTGTAAATGGTGGAACAGTTTCCAGCGTTGTCATATGCCAGAATCTCGTAGCCATAATCCCACATATCACTTACATCCTCGGATATATCCCTAGAAGGAAATACATAGCGGTATTTCATCGTTGTGGTATCCCTTGTGTATTCTAGTGGATATACATGGATATTATCTTCGTTTGCACTTCCGTCACTACGAATCTCCCATACGCGCAAATAAACTTCATCTTCTGTCACCTTTTCATATTCCGGATACGTATGGTTTGCAACGTCCGACACCGGGATCGTATAGATGGCATAGAGTATTACTTCCCAGTCGTTTTTATAGTTTGCATTCGAAGAAGTCGCACAGTCCGGCATGATAAAGGATTCCAAGGCCTTTGTCGCATTCGGGTCTGTGTTCCATCCAATGAATATTTTCCCTGATTTTTCTGCTGTAGGGCTTAAGTCCACGGCATCATTATAGTGATATGTTTTCGTCGTGTTTGCTGTGGAACCACCATTTGAATCATACGTTACTGTGTAATTATTTTGTGTCCACTGGGCATACAGCGTATGATTTGCCGCCCTGTTCATAGCTGTGGACATGCTTATCTTACTTCCTCCACTTGCTGCCGTGTACCAGCCTTTAAAGGTATATCCAGTTCTTGTTGGTGTCGGCAAACTGCCGTATGTAGAACCGTAGGTTACTGTCTTGGTAGCTGGAGAAACACTACCTCCGTTTGCATTGTAGGTTAAGGTATAGTTTAGAGAACCTTTTACTACATATAAGTTTTTAACATCATTTACAACTTGAGTTGGAGTAATATCCATATTGAAACCAGTTCCCGCCGTTGCAGAACCATCAATCCACTTAAAAATAAGTAATACATATGCTACATTACTTCTAGTTCCAAACACACCACCACCTGTACTCTGCCCTACCGTCCACGTAGTATTCATACTAAGCCAATTGGAGTCAAAAAGACAATTTCCATTTCTATCATACTCTGTAATAGAATACCAAATATTTCTACTAGAAGACGTATTTGCTGAACCAGTCGTAATATCTCCTGACGAGGTTATAAGACTTATTTTTTCCCCCAATTTTACTGGAATCTTTTTAAAATATGTTACGCGAGTTGAGCTTTCCATATAATTGTAATTATTGTCATAAATAACATCACCCACTGTATAATTCTTCCCATAAGTAGTCATATCCGTTATCTTATAGTAAGAATTATTATTTAACGTAATTGTAGGGGTATTCGCCCAAGTATAAGGCGAAGCTGCATGTACAATCTCACTACCAGCTACCAGTTCAAACAGCACCAGAAATGCAAGGCACAGGGATAAAATTCTTCGTTTTATATTCTGTTTTGGTTTCATCTTAATCTCCTGTCTTAATATCTGTGATATCTACCTCGATATAGAAGGTATTTCCATTTTTATCCAACGTTATCACTTCTCCTGTAGGACCCGTGATATCAAAAAGGACTGTATTATAGCTTTCTGCCACGTTGTCCTTTATATCTGTCGCTACGGCTCTGTAACGGATAACACCTTCTTTTTCATTCGTAAAGGTTAAGGTGTGTGTGTTTGCACCATCCAAATCCTTTGCTTCTGCCACGAGGGTTTCCGTGCTGTCATCGTTTATGAGATAGAGTTCCATGCTCTTAAGCCCAGAACCCAAATCTGTTCCAGTTACGGTCATACCGATTTCCTGCTTTGTCCATTTATCTCCAGAGTTGATTGTGACTCCTGGTGGAACATCATCAATCCAGTTTGCATAGAGTGTCTGGTCACTAAGCTCTTTATAAATCTTATCCGCTACCATAAACTCGTTATAAATCAATTCTCCTGCTCCATTTGGCTCTGTATGATACCCAAGGAAGCGGTAGCCTGACCATACCGGAACTTCTACATCTTTTGTTGGATATACCGCATCATAGGTCGCATTCGCAAAGATAGTTCCCTGCGAGCCGCCCTGCATATCGAAGGTTACGATAAATTTTTTCGGTTCATAGTTCGCATAAATGGTAGCATGATTCGTAAAATAGGTACTAGCTGCAGTAATCGTACCTGCACTATTTACAATCTCATTTCCGCTTCCCTGAATCCATGAAAAGTATCCCTGGAAATCATAGCCGGTCTTTTCGGGAGGTGTAATGCTGCCTATCTTATATATATTTGTGGCAAGGATATTGGAAAAGAAACCTGTTCCAAACTTCTGCCAGAAGTTATCCGTTCCACCTGTACCGGTCTGCTTATCCGTCGTAATCTGATAGACACATGGTTCCCACTGGGCGTAAAGTGTAACGGTTCCGGTTGTAGTTATTAAGTTTTTTACTTGCTTCTGGTCAGGGTATGAAGCTCCTTTACCATCCGCTCTGGTATTCCATCCAGCAAACTCATAACCAGTGCGAGTGAAGAGGTTTTTATTTAATGGGAGCTCACTGTCATAATAGAGTCTGGTAGCTGTCATTGAACCGCTTCCCCCATTTGCGTTGTACACGATCGTACACAGATGTGGTTGCCAGTTGGCATAAAGTGCCACAATTTTATCTCCATACGCTACTGCTGGTAGTATCTGCTTTGGGTTGTACACTGCAGACTGAGAAAATGTCGCACCGTCTGCTCGTTTCCATTCCTTGCCTGGTTCTATATAATATCCTGTCTTGGATAAACCAAAAGAGGATATCGTTCTTAACTTAAAGGTATTTAAGATATGATGGTCATCATGGATAACCCCCGCTGAATTATAGATAGCATATGGGGCATATACATCCTGATATGCAAACGTTTTTGTAGATAAACCACTTCCAAGGTTTACGTTTGCTCCAGCGTCATAGACGATGGAAAGGGAGTGGTTTGCGAGTTTATCATTTATTTCCTTAAACCCTTTAAAATCATGACGCCCTCCAAATTTACCTATTATTGTCTGCAACTGGTAAGGATTTCTTAAATGAAATACCTCACCACTTTCATACAGACCTCCTTTTCCGTCTTCCTCAATGGCACCAAACGGAATGTCATTTTGCTTGGTGTACATAATGCCATCCATCTGAACTAATATTTCAGATGCTTTTTTAATGGTATTAAAGGCAGGATCTCCAGTTGCCTGTGCCCTTTTTTCTGCCAGTTCAATGAGTTTATCTGTAGAAATTTCGTACAGGTTGTAGGCGTATCCCAATTCTTCTCTTTGCGCATGGATTCTCTCTGTCAGAGAACCGCCCTTTTTTACCGAAAAGGTCATACTTGCTCCACCGCCAGTTAAGGTTACATCATACCCAAGAGAGCCGTACTTTAAGTTGGTGCTAGAGGATGCCAGTTTCCCCTGGGTAGCAAAGTAAACAGTGGCACCATCTATCATCATATGGCTATTCCCTGATGTTGCCTCATAAAACATCCTAGCATTATCAAAAATGCTTTCCGCCGCCTGGTAAGTATCTCTTACCGGCAAGGCTGTTACTAAAAGAAAAAGCACCAGCATTCCTGCCAGTGCTCGCTTTCTATTTATTTTTAATTTCAATGTATCATCCCTTTCTTAAAACTGACTCCAGAAGTCATCATCAAACTCCTCTGGTTTTTCATGGATGTTAGTAGCTCTATACCAATACCATTCATTTTCTGTATTAATATAGCTACCACTTACATTTCCATCTAAACCTCGTGCATCCATGTATTCCTCTAAAATCTCCCAACCGTTTTTTCCATTGATAGTATGGGTACTATTTTTCATCAATACCGCATACCATGTACCACCATCAAACTCACATACCACGCCATATCCAGCATTGATAAGTGCCTGTTTTTCTGGAGTGATATATTCCATTTCTTCATCCGTACTTACTACGCCGTCTCTATCGGTATCTGCTGGATGATAACCGCCGTTTGAAGCACTACCACCACCGTTTGAACTGCTTCCGCCGTTTCCTGTGTTGGTGTTACCAGTGTTAGAGTTTCCACCATTGAATGCTCCGCCACCGTTGTTCTGGCTTCCAGAACCGCTGTTGCCACTTGTCTTTTTCTCTTTTACGGTGATTAAGAACTCTCCATTACTTTCATTTCCAGCTCTGTCTGTGTAGCTTACCTTTACAATCCATTCGTGCTTTGCTTCGTCACGACAGGTTACTTCGTAAGTAAGTTTTTCACCAGAGAGGTAGCCGTCCACATTGTCAGTTGCAGAATAGAGGGATTTATCAACTTCTGGCTGTTCTTTTAACTTATCTTTTGCCACGTATACAGTCTGGTCTGCTACATCTGCAATGACTGCAGGTGTTGTATCTTCTACGATGACATTGATTGTATATTCTTTTCCATTATATTTTGCGATGGCTTTATATTCGCCTACTTGGGTTAAATCTATCCCTGATGTATCAAATGTAATCTTCTTTGCTACATCCTCTTTTACATTAAAGAATTCTTTCGCATTTAATACGATTTCTGCCTGAGTTCCAGCTTCAACCGTAACACTCTCTTTAATTTGCTTAATTCCAGCAACATTTGAAATAATGATGCCAACAAGAAGTATTACTCCTAATGCTAACGATGCAATAATCGCCACTTTTTTCTTATCCATTTCCATTTTCCTCCGTTCTATATCCTAAAGATACGTCCTTGCTTCTTCTTCAGTAAGATGAAATTTCTCAATAAGTTTTTGCAGAATTATCTCTTCTGATAAATCAACTTCTCTTAAAGACTCAACAAGCACCTTAATACCTTCTTTGATACCTTCTTGACGTCCCTCTTCTCGTTTTTCTTCATCACGTTCTTCTAGTGTCATATACTCAGCCCTCCATTCTTCCTGGCGCCTTGCATTTTCCGCATTTCCATTCTGAACACTTCCAATGGCATATCAGATTTTTGGGCAGCCCTTTCCTCTGAAATATCACCTGCTTCAACTAATTCCATCAATTGAATTAATTTTCCTTCTTTTAAGCCCTCTTGACGACCCTCTTCATGTATACCATCCACAAAAGCTTTTTCGTTAAATTCTGTGATACACACGTCCTTCACCTCCGCTCTATGTTTTGTCAGAAAATCTGCCAACACATCTTTCTTAATACATTCAACAACTGCTTTATCCACTGCATCTTCAAACTTCATCTTTTCTTGATATTTTCTAACCAAACTAACAAAAAACATGTAGTCTGAAAGAGGTTTGCATTTTTCTAACAATTCCATATTGCTTCCTGCATTTAGATTAATCATGGTTGCTGTCCATTGAAACTTATTTGTTTCACTTTCTTGAAAGAATGCATCAGATAAATAAAGTTCTTCTGTCTCTGCTCTTTCTTCTAAACCATTATAAAATATAATGTATTTTGGGGTCGGTATTCGAACCAATGTAGCTCCATATATATTAAGATTCCTTTTGGTTATATATGAATCATACATTTTCCCAAAATACATAAAACCTCTTAATGGCATATTAGGATTATAAGAACTTTGTTGCTCCCAAAGACTTAAGTAACTATCAATAAGAATCGACACATCATTTTTCATTCCAATGTATACCGCATCATCAATCGTTGTAATTTCTACTTCTCTAGGATCTTTATGCTCTGTATTATTCAGAGCATTATATAAAGATAAAATATTTTCCTTATACTCTTCTTTCCCAAATAACAAACAAAACAGTCTATCCTTGTACTTTCGGTTAACTTTTACATCCCTACTCATTTGTAATTCCTCGCTTTCTATTATATGTCATTGTAGCATTCTTTTCAATCTCTTCCCTGATTTTCGCTCGCACCGTTATTTAGTTTTCAAGGTACATTTCTGCTGACTTCGTAGCCTACTCTTCGTACTCTTCCAGGATTACCGTCATGGTACTAGAAACACCTCCCCTTGTACCGATTGGATGCATCCAGCCTAGGCTCGCTTCCACAGATAAAATTCCTAGTTCCATATCCGCTTCCAGGAAATTTACGTTCAAATCAGAGGTACTGTTTACCTGCATAGCCAAAGAATGCAGGAATTTTCCCTTCCATTCTTCCTCTGTTTCTGGTCTTCCTTCCTCGTATAAAAGCGAAGTCATTGCTTCCTCCATGGATGATTTTAGGGCATTATCCAGTTCTACCTGCCTTAGACTTCTTCCATGAATTGTAAAACCGATTAAAATGATTACTACAGCAATAAGTACTGCTGTAAAAGCGATTAACATATTTCTCATATAGTTTCTCCCCTACGAAATCTCTACCGGAAGATTAAATTCGTATTTTTCTAATGCACCGCTACTTCCATAGACTTTTATTTCTACGGTATAAATACCGCTTCCAAAGATATATAAAAGATCTTGCTCCTTGTCATATACGAAAGAAGATGGAATTTCTTCTAAGTTCTCCAACTCTTCGGAAGATAAAAATTCCAACACACTATTTCCTGACCTTTTTATATCTACCAGATAAAGTGCAAAATCACCTTCTGTTTTTACCTCAAACAACTCTTTAAACTTGATACAGTCACCCACTTGCTTTACACCAGAGTTGTATTGAATCTCTGGCACGAAGGGATTCGCTTCTTTCCCTATATCGTTTAAGCCGATATTTTGTAATTCTTCGTCTTCTATCACCGGAACATAGACATTTCCTACATTTTCAAACACCCCTTCTCCGCCGTTATAATTCGCAGAAAAGAATACATAAGCAACAAATGATATAGCTGCAAATATGATTAAAACCGAATAAAACTGTCTTAAAATATCTCTTATGAAATCCATATCCTTTCCCTCTTAAATAGTGCTTGCAAGAAGGTTTATAATGCCTGAAAAGGAAGCATATGCCCCTGCGAAGAATACGCCCCACAAAAGCCCGATTCCTGCTGTTGCTCCGGTACCTTCTTCCGCCACGTCTATCATGAAAGATTCGATTAATTCATTTAATTCGTTCATTGTTCCCTCCTAGTAACTAACTGCCATAAGGACATTTGCAAAAATCAAAAGAACCCCAGAGAAAAGAATGGCAAACAAAGCAAACAACATCATTTCTTTCAAGACTTTTATAATACTTTCCATTGCACTTTCTCCTGTCTGATATTAAATAATTTTATTTCAAAGTAATATGTAAGCTTGGCCTCTGCGACCTTCTTAACACCTGCCTTTGCAGCATCTATCACATTTACCTCTAATTCATAACCCTTCTCCTCTGCTGCTGATTTGCATCGTTCTATTACATTTGAATTAAAATTGCTCTCTACGATTACCTTTGAAACCGATGACATATAGTTTTCCGCCGCTACAGCTTTAGAAAATCCAGAGATAACACCTAAACCACTGCCCATAATCACAACTGCTGCAAGCAATCCCACAAATGCTTTAAACACAATATCTAAATGCATAGTTCCCTCTCTTTCTCCGCACTAGCGAATCAATTCTATAATTCCATTAATCGATGTCATAATTGCAATGACCAGATAGCAGATACACCCGAATCCAGCACATAAAAATGGAACCCACGTAAAAGTTTTTGCACTATCCTTAAACATGAGACTATTCCGCTCTGCTTTTTCCAGACTTTTGATATTCTTTTCCATTAACACCTCCAACACCTCGCTATCACGATTTGATCCGACTGCGAGAGAATAGAGTTTGTGCATGATTTCATTTACACTCTGGAGATTAAAATCTCTTAAGAAGGACATATATGCATCTGGGTCGTGTGGTTTTAGGGAAAGCCTGTCTATCACACGTGCTAAATCACGTTTTAAAACAGGGGGTGCTGTATCATACGATTTTTCAATTGCCCCCTCTACACTTTCCCTCTGCAAGTGCAGCATAATATCAAACAACCACTTTGGAAAAGCTCTACCGATTTCTGCTCGAATCGTGTTTACCGCATCCGCATGGATAATGGTATGTATATTGAAGCTCAGGAAAATCAAAACAAGCGAAAACACCACCGTGATACTCGTAGGTTTGTAATAGATAAGCACAACCGAAATCATAGTCGAGAGAACTGCAAAAGCTCTGTACTTACGTCGTTCTGACCCTGAATCATAAGTTTCAAGGTATTCAAAATATCGATTGGCTTTTTCCTCATCCATAACTTCTACATTGAGTAAAAGACTCTTGTTCAAACGATTATCCATAAATACGAAATATCCAATAAATCCAAGTAAAAGTATCAAATCCACAATCTGGGTCAGCCACATATGCATAATGTCTAAATCTGACTCTCGCATGATATGTAGCATAATAATGCATACGATTAAGAAAAATGCATACATCAGTGTACCGATATTTCGCTCCCAAAACCTCCGCACGCGAATACTTTCTACTACGCTTTGCCAAGCTGTTCGGGTTATCTCTAAAATTCGAAATTCCTTCTTGCACTCTCCACCGATTTCCTCTACATTCAAGAAAAATCTATGTAGATTCCTTACTTTCTCACAGGCATAACGTTCTTCGATATAAGCCAGAGCATTTTCTTCCACACTTCTGATATCCCATTTCCCCTCCTCAATCATCTCAAGTGCTATCTGAAGGGTCTCTTTCATTCTTCCATCGGAAAAACACCTCTCTGTCTCCTCCAGTGACTTTATAACATCCCGAGTATAGATAAAGGATTGTGCCATCTGGCTCATATAAGAATTGATATCATGAAATCTTTGGGTTTCATATGCAAATTTCTTTTGATTAAAGACCAATTGGGGGACAGAAAGCAGATAGCTAAGAATGACGATTGCGATAAATATGGGCTTCAACTCAAAGAGAAGTCCAAGCACCAATGCTATAAAAAACAGTGCTATGTAATATAGCCTGGCCACTCTTTTATCATATGTTTTCTTCATCTCTTTTCCCTCCATAAGAAACAAACATACTTTGACCAAGTTCTTGTTCTATTCGTTCTTTTACCTCTATAGGAACTCTCTCCTTGTGCAAAACGCCTTGTTCCACAACGAGTATGGCTGAATTTCTCTCCTTCTTTCTCGTAAAAAAGCACACCTGGTCTATATAGCGATATATTTTTCCGTCTGCATCCGTTTTCAGTTTTAATAAAACACTTATGTTTACGTAACTATATAGGGAATTCACGATTCGCTCTGACTCCTGTCCCGCATGCAACATATTTACACCTCGATCCGGAAACAGACGTGCATCGCCCGTATGAGTGGTGCTCATAATTGGAATCCCATTCGATACACATTCCAAAAATGCTTCCATATCATTTGCACCACGGATTTCTCCCATCATGATTCTTCTGGCATTCATTCGAAGGGCTGTTTCTATTGGAGTCGTGTAATCTCCATCTACGACTTTTAACTCCGCACAGGAGGCATTTGGATTTACAAGTGGATAATGAATTTCAGCTACATCCTCTATCGTAATCACTTTCTCATGCTTTGGAATTACGGATGCCAACAACTTTAAACACTCTGTTTTTCCAGCAGAAGGTAGTCCACAAAACACGATACTTTGATGTGCTAACACACAATTTTCCAACATATTCAGGGTCTCTTCTTCACAATAAGCATTTTTTAATGCATTCTGCCTATTAATACGTAATCCCCCATGGGACTTACGAATATTTACATTCGTAAGCCCGCTTTTAGACTGACTTTTGTGTAAACAGGTAATACGAAGAGTTTCTGTATCTGCCATAGCGGTATGTTCAGATGGATTAAAATTGCAATTCACACTTTTACCCACCAGGGCTGCAAACTTCTCCCAATACGCTTCTGTGAGCACTCCATTTACAACTCTTCTTGGAATATGTCCCACCCTTGACTGCCATATATTTCCACAATTAAAATCCAAATCTGTCACATCCTTGTCCTCCAGATATCTCCATATCTCAGGAAAAGCTCTTTGGACATCTACATCTTTTAATTTTAAAGTGTTCACCTTTCACTCCTTTTTTATTGTTCAATTTCAAGAATCCCATTGATATCTCCCATCACTTCATTAAGCACAGCATTCATAGATTTATCAAAAAATCCATCCTTCGCAACGAGTGGTGTAACAATGGCATAAATTCCTGCACAAATGGCAAGAGCTAACAGGATTCCATAAAAAATCTTTACGAATCCACTACCGATTTCTGAACTTTCATTTGGCATAAAGATTCTCCTTTCTCCGTACAAAACGGTAAAATTTTAAACATTGGATATTCGCTGACGAAGTGTCAGCATTGACTTAGTTTTACAAATAACTTGCAAAACAAAAAAAGAAAAAAGATACTTGTAATTATATATGCAACCGTTTGATTGTAAATAGAAAATTAAAAAACCGATATATTTTTAGTAAACTTGCTAAAAATATACCGGTCATTTTTTTATAATAGTACTAAATTTTTATTCCAAATGTTCGTTAATGCGATTGCTCAACTGATTTGCAATACGATCGTTCTCTTCGTTGCTTTCACGAATTTCCTCTACATGTTCAGTAATAAGCAATACGCTATTCGTAAATTCTCCTACTGCATTTGCTGATTCCCCTGAAGCTGTTCGGATAGATTCAATCATCTTAGTCGCTTCATCCAGCTGAGAAGCCAAGGTCTCTGCAATATATGCAAAATCCTGCATTTTATCAAACATGATCTTAGAATCACCCTGATACTTATGCCCTACTTCTACAAGTTCCGCATAACTACCTACTGTCTTATCCTTCATGAACTCTACTACTTTATTTGCTTCTTCTGCCAACTGGCTTACTGCATTTAATACAGTCTTAGAGATTTCATTAATTTCACTAGCGGTGGTATTGGTCATAACCGAAAGCTTGGTAATTTCATCTGCAACTACCGCAAATCCTCTACCTGCATCGCCTGCACGAGCTGCCTCAATAGAAGCGTTCAGCGCTAAAAGATTGGTCTGGTCAGCAATCTGCATGATATCATGTGTCAAATCCATAATACGCTCTGCTTTTTTGGATTCTTCAATCTTTTCCTTCATGGAAATTTCTACTTCTTCCGCCATAGCCTGCACTTTGCGGCGTTCTTCTTCTGAGCGAGTCATGATTTCGTATGCCACATTGTTACTATTCTGGGCATATTCCTTACCATCCTGTGCTTCCTCACTCATCTGGCTGAAGGATTCATCCATTTCTTCCATAGAATCCGTAAGCTCGGTAATATTTGAGGACATTTCCTCTAAAGAAGCAGTAAACTCTTCCATTACACTAGATATATTCGTAGTTTCGCCCGCAACCATTTCAATGCGTTCCGCTACTTCGTCGATGGAACTTGCCAGACTTTCTGCATCTGTCTGAACTTCTGCAAATACAGTTTTCACCTTTTCTCGTTCCGCCTGCAATACTGCATCTTTTCTTTTGTTAAATAATTTCATAAAGACCCCACCTTTATTATTAAACAATACCTAAAAACATTATAACAAAGGAATTTGATTTTTTCTACCAAAAATGTATAATAATTGTATCAAATTTAACTCGAGGTAGGATATGACACGTAAAGAAAAAGCAATGCAAAGTTTTAAAGAGGGGTATAATTGTAGCCAATGTTTGATTTTAGCGTTTGAAGATATGCTCAGTATCGATATTGATACTGCTCTTTCCATTTCTTCTCCATTCGGTGGAGGCATGGGACGTCTTCGTGAAGTATGTGGAAGCGTATCTGGCATGTTTATGGTATTCGGTTTTCTGAAAGGATATAACCGACCAGACGATTACGAAGGCAAAAAGGCACTCTACGAACACATCCAGGAACTTGGTCGTCGTTTTGAAGAAGTTAACGGCTCCATTGTCTGTAGAGAGCTACTTGGACTTAACGTTCAGCGCCAGGAAGCTACCCCAGAAAAACGCACCGAGGAATATTATAAAAAACGTCCTTGTGTGGAATTGGTTGGTATCGCAACTGAAATATTAGAAACTTATTTACAGGAACTCGAATAAAATTAAGGGCTCTCGCTAAAAAGCGAAAGCCCTTTTTATTTTATCTGGATCTTGTTGAGATTGCTTCAATCGCTACTGCGCCACCACGTACTACATTGATACGTTTGAAACGGCTCTTAAGCAATGCAATCAATTCGTTGTTTTTGCGTTCTTTTAACTTACATTCTAAGAGAACACTGTCTGCTCCGATATCTACTACATCTACTGTAAATACCTGTGCAATCTGAAAAAGTTCTGCACGTTCTTCAGGAGTAATATTCAACACCTTAACGTAAAGGATTTCTTTCATATGGGTAGGTGTATCTGTTAAATCCATAACCTTAATAACTTCTACCATACGATTGAGCTGTTTTTTAATCTGCTCAAATGTAATATCATCACTTTTTACACCGATTGTCATACGAGAAACAGTTTCGTCTTCCGTTGTACCTACAGTAAGGGAATGAAGGTTATAGGATTTTCCAGCGAAAAGCCCAGAAACCTTTGCAAGTACGCCGACTTCATTTTCTACATATAATGCAATCCATCTATTTTTCATACTCATGGCTTCCCTCCTATTTCAAAATCATTTCGCTCATTGGGTTTCCACCCTTAACCATTGGAAGAACGAGTTCATCTGTTGAAATCATAAATTCAATGATAGTTGGAGCGTCTGTATGTTTTTTTGCTTCCTCAAAAGCAGCATCGATATCTTCCACTTTTTCTACACGGATACCATAAGCACCATAGCTTTCTGCTAATTTTACGAAGTCTGGTGTATATGGTGGACATGCTTTATTAGGTCCTTTGCAATCTTTTGGACATCCTGGACGGCGTCTTAAGCAAGTCGCAATATAACGTTTTCCGTAGAAAAGCTGCTGCATCTGGCGAACCATACCAAGATAATAGTTATTGAGTACACAAACGGTTACATTTGCTCCCTGTGTAACTGCAGTCGCCATTTCCTGAATATTCATCTGCATTCCGCCATCACCGGAAACACATACGACATCCTTATCTCTATTTGCAATCTTTGCACCGATTGCTGCTGGGAATCCAAAGCCCATGGTTCCTAAACCACCAGAAGTAATGAGCTGATTCTTCGCACCTAATTCTAAGTACTGGGTAGCCCACATCTGATGCTGTCCTACGTCTGTTACGTAAATGCCTTCTGGATAATGTTTATTGATATGCTCCATAATCATCTGTGGAGAAAGACCTTTGTCACGACGCATTTCAAGCGGATTTTCTGCTTCCCATGCCTTAATTTCATCCAGCCAAGCTTTGTGTTTCTTTGGTTCTGCCCATTCTACCAGTTTTTCAAGCGCAAGCTTTGCATCGGCTACTATAGGCACATCTACAACTACGTTACGTGAAATAGATGCTGTATCAATATCGATATGTACAATCTGTGCCTTAGGCGCAAATTCATTTAAGTCACCTGTAATACGGTCATTAAAACGTGTACCAATTGAGAAAAGCAAATCACATTCACTAACCGCTTTATTGGCTGCATATCTTCCATGCATACCACTGTTTCCTACATAAAGTTCATGGTCTGTAGGAATCGCACCTTTTCCCATGATAGTAGAAACCACTGGAATATTCATTTTTTCAGCAAAAGCTAAAAGTTCTGCATTCGCTCTTGCGAGATTTACACCACCACCAACAAGAATCAGTGGTTTTTTCGCTGCTTTAATCAGTTTAAAGCCTTTCTTCAACTGCCCTACATGCACACTATTACATGGTTTGTAACCACGAATATCTACGTGTGAAGGATAGTTTGCAGGACCTGTAGCTGTCTGAATATCCTTTGGAATATCAATAAGTACTGGACCTGGCTTACCAGAATTTGCAATCTGGAAGGCCATCTTGATAATTTTTCCCAAATCTTCACGTCTACGAACTGTAACACTGTATTTGGTGATGCTACGAGTCATACCTACGATATCAACTTCCTGGAAAGCATCATTACCAATTAAGTTCAGTGGCACCTGACCAGTAAAGCAAACCAATGGAACATTGTCATAATGTGCATCTGCAAGACCTGTAATAATATTTGTAGCACCTGGTCCACTTGTAACTAATACAACGCCTGTCTTGCCTGTTGATTTTGCATAACCTTCTGCTTCATGAATCAAGCCCTGTTCATGACGTGGCAAAATCAAATTGATTTCATCTGTTTTATATAATTCATCAAATAAATCTGTAACTGTACCACCCGGATATCCAAAGATGGTATCAACGCCTTCTTCCATCAAGGCTTTTACAAATAACTTTCTACCTGTAATATCCATTTCTTTTACCTCTATTTTATTTTTTCGTATTTATAGAAGAAAAATTCCAAATCGAAATAGGTCTGCTCTTCACTATCTGCAGTGATTTTCCATTCTGGCTTTTCATCCAGATTTGGGAAATATGCATCCGCATCATATTCGAAATTAATCTTCGTAATATGTGCGACGTCACAGTCATCTACGAGAGCCTTATAAATCTGCTCACCGCCAATGACATAAATATCCTCACTATTATATTTTTTCAACTCTTCTCTGAGCTCTTCCATAGAATTTACCACGATAGCACCTTTTCCATCGTAATTCTTGTTATGTGTCAATACGATATTGGTACGATTCTTAAGTGGTAAACCATTTGGAAAACTCTCGAGGGTTTTTCTACCCATAACAACTACTTTTCCTGTAGTAGTTTCTCTAAAAAATTTCATATCCATTGGAATCGATACCAAAAGTTTATTATCTTTTCCAATAGCCCAGTTTTTATCTACTGCTGCGATTAAATTCATATATTTTCCTCACTATCCTTAAATTGCAATTGGAATATCCTTAATCTGTTCCCCAGCTACATAATCAATAAGTTTTACATCGTCTGGTGTAAAATCATAGAAATCTTTGATTTCTGGATTTAACCAGAATTTTGGAGCTGGATACTGTTCTCTTTCGATAAGCTCTTTGATAATAGGCACGTGTCTATCATAAATATGAGCATCTGCAATTACATGTACCAATTCACCTACCTGCATATCACAAACCTGAGCAAGCATATGTACTAATACTGCATACTGACATACATTCCAGTTATTTGCTGCAAGGACATCCTGTGAACGCTGATTTAAAATCGCATTCAAAGTAAGTTTTTCTTCACCTGGCTTCTGAGTTACATTGAATGTCATACTATATGCACATGGATATAGGTTCATCTCATGTAAGTCCTGATGCACATAGATATTTGTCATAATACGACGGCTAAATGGATTGTTTTTTAAATCATAGATTACTCGGTCAATCTGGTCAAACATACCTTCTTTATACTGGTGTTTTACACCCATCTGGTATCCATAGGCTTTACCAATAGAGCCATTTTCATCTGCCCATTCATCCCAAATATGTGGTTTTAAATCATGAACATTATTTGATTTTCTCTGCCAAATCCAAAGGATTTCATCTGTACATGATTTGATACCTGTTTTACGAAGTGTAAGTGCTGGGAACTCCTTTGATAAGTCATAACGGTTCACCACACCAAACTTCTTAATCGTATATGCACTCGTTCCATCTGGCCATACTGGACGTACTTTTTCCCCTTCTGTACTAGTGCCATTTTCAATAATATCCTTACACATATCTACGAAAATTTTATCTGCTAAGCTCATAATTGGGCTCCTTTCATCACGCTCATTTGCATTCCTAATAGAACGCCTATCTTAACTCAATATTTTACCCAAAAACAAGGAATAAATCAAGTCGAACCTTCTCTCCCGTCTATCCGCTCTGAAAAAAGAAAAAGCACCATGCTTTTGCATGATGCTTTTCTTTTTTAGAGCGATAGACGGGGCTCGAACCCGCGGTCTCGACCTTGGCAAGGTCGCGCGTTACCAACTACGCCACTATCGCATTTATGAAGTTTTCAAAAGCTCTCGCTTTCGAGAGCGATAGACGGGGCTCGAACCCGCGGTCTCGACCTTGGCAAGGTCGCGCGTTACCAACTACGCCACTATCGCATATTGTCTGCTTTCTGTCAGCGACTTGATTAATATACCTTATTTAAACTCAATTGTCAACATCTTTTTTCTTATTTTTTTAATTTTTTTCTTGCATATATAACCCCCTCTCTTCATAGAATGTATAAATGAATTGTGAGGTGGAAATATGAGTGCAAAAACTAAGATTGTAGTCATCAAATTAAAGGATGTATTGTTCTATGCTACCGTAGCAGTTCTCGGTATTATTGTTCTTCTGCTTCTTTACATCCTATTATAAAGGACAGCAGGTATACCTGCTGCCCTAAATGCTGTCATATAAACTTTCTACTGTTCTGTAGTTTCCTCTTCGTAAAGGCTATTTAAGTAATTATCGATTTCTGTAGTTTCTACATAAATCTTTTCCTTTGGACGACTTTCAATTACGAAATCTACTGTACTAATACCAATCCAAGCAAATATTACAAGAAGAACTGCACCGCTACATAATTTCATAATCATTTTCTGGCGCTTTTCTTTTGCCATAGTCTCTTTACGATTTGCTTTTTCTTTTTTATACTGATCAACTTTTGCCTGACTCATTTATATTCTCCTTAAAACGTACTCAATGCATATATTTTACACACATTTCCCACAAATTGCAAGGATATTTACATATTTCTGGATTTATCAAGACAGGTTTTCATTGCGTCCATAACAGCTGCTCTCATACCTTTTTCTTCTAGCACTCGTACCGCCTGAATTGTGGTTCCGCCTGGCGAACATACCATGTCTTTAAGTGCACCTGGGTGCATTCCAGTTTCTAACACCATCTTAGCACTACCCAATACCGCTTGGGCTGCAAACGTATAGGCCTGTGCTCTTGGCATACCACCTTCTACTGCTGCATCTGCCATAGCTTCAATAAACATAAACACATAAGCTGGAGCGCTACCACTAACAGAAGTCACTACATCCATCAGCTGTTCTGTCACGATTTCTGTCTTAGAAAAAGTATTAAACAGTTTGCAAACTGTGTCAAATTCACTTGCCGTTACCAAATCATTTGCACAAATCCCTGTGATGCCTTCTTTCACCATGGATGGTGTATTTGGCATAGAACGAATGATTTTTACACGTTTTCCTACCTTCTCTTCCAACCATGCAAGTGTTTTTCCTGGTGCAATGGATACGAGAATCTTGTTTTCCCATAATGCACCTTTAATTTCGTTAATTACATCTTCGTAATACTGTGGTTTTACAGCAAGGAAAATAATATCCGAAATCATTGCTACTTCTACATTCTTTTCCGCTACTTCCACACCGTATTTTTTCTGCAAATTTACTTTTGATGCCAAAGTTTTGGTTGATACAATTACATCCGAAGTTTTCACTCGTCCGGAACTAAGCATTCCCCACATCATGGCCTGTCCCATGTTTCCACAGCCAATAAATCCTATTTTCATATCTTCTCCCTCTACGATCTATAATCTCCATTGATTTTTACATAATCATAGGTCAAATCACAACCCCAGGCCTTCGCAGTTTCCTCACCCTGATTGAGATTCACATTAATGTAAATCTCATCTGCACTTAACACTACTTTTGCCTCTTCTTCTGAAAATTCTACACCTGCACCATTTCTACATACAGAAATAGTTCCTTTATCAGAAGCCAAATCAACATCTACTTTATCAATATCAAATTCTGCATCCGCATAGCCAATTGCACAAAGCACTCTTCCCCAGTTCGCATCCTCTCCAAACATAGCACATTTGAAAAGTGGAGAACAAATTACACTCTTTGCAATAATAATACCGGTATCCAAATCAGGAGCACCAGCACAGGTACATTCCAAAAGTTTAGTTGCACCTTCGCCATCTTTTGCCAGCATCTTGGTTAGGTTCATGAGAACTTCATATAAGGCAGCTTTAAATGTTTCATAATCTTCATTTTCAGTTACGATTTTGCGGTTTGCCGCTAATCCATTCGCCATAACCGTAAGCATATCATTGGTAGATGTGTCTCCATCTACGCTCAAACAGTTGTATGTAACCTTCACAACCTCGGATAGAGCTTTCTGCAAAAGACCTGCATCTATGAAAACATCCGTCGTTACGAAGTTTAATGTAGTCGCCATGTTCGGATGAATCATGCCACTTCCTTTTGCCATGCCGCCTAACACACATTCTTCTCCATCGACAAAGAACTTCACTGCATATTCCTTCATTACAGTATCTGTTGTCATAATCGCATTTGCTGCCCTCGCATTGCCATCATAGCTTAAACCTGCAACTAAGTCCTTCATACTATTCGCAATTGGTTCGATTGGAAGAATCTGTCCAATAACCCCTGTAGAAGCTACGATTACCTCTTCCGCTTTGATTTCATATCCTGCTGCTGTAAGTTCTTCTGCAGTAAGCTGACACATCTTCTGAGCCTTTTCTATACCATCTGCATTACAGGTGTTTGCATTTTTACTATTTACAATAACCGCTTTCGATTTCATTCCAGAAGCGTCTAAGTTCGCTTTTGTCACAGTTATTGGAGCACCTTTTACTTTATTGCTGGTATAAACTGCT
This sequence comes from Agathobacter sp., assembly GCA_045612245.1. Classification (GTDB taxonomy): domain Bacteria; phylum Bacillota; class Clostridia; order Lachnospirales; family Lachnospiraceae; genus Roseburia. Next base: position 16,052 of record JAZKYR010000151.1, on the reverse strand, counting down.
GCAGTATCACACACTACATCAGAAAATACTAATCCTAAATCGTTTTTATTCTTATTGGAATTCAGACCACAATTTAATCCATTTGCTTGGAAGCCTCTTGCAGCACACACTCCACCTTCTATTTTCGTCCACTTTGTTGTCATATTGTACACGTCCTTTTACATATTTCCCCTTAAAAAGATACTTTTATTTTAAGCCCTACTACCTCATAAATCAAGAAAACCCTGTATACGAATTTCGCATACAGGGCATTCATTTTATTTATAGTTTGTTTATTACATGTATTTATCTAACTGATGAGATACATCAAGTACGTTTGAAAGCTCATTCTTTGCTGTTTCAGCATTGTCTAAGTTTTCTACAGTCATTTCTGTTGCCTGTAATGAAGAAGCTGTTACTTCTTCTGTGGTAGCAGAAAGATTTGAGATATTATCTACAATCTGATTATTTGCTTCTGAAAGATTTGTAAGCAATGTATCGATGTTTTCGATTTCTCCAATAAGACCATTTACATTGTTGCTCATTTCTTCGAAACTCTGAGATACCTGTTCAATCATCTGATCCTGTACACCAGCTGCTTCTACAGAACGACCAACTGCATCTGATGCCTGCTGCGCATTTTCTGAAAGTTCTTCCAAAATACGAGCAATGTTTTCTGTTTCTACACGTGTCTTTTCAGCCAACTGACGAATTTCATCTGCTACTACTGCAAATCCACGTCCTGCTTCACCAGCACGAGCACTTTCGATAGAAGCATTAAGTGCAAGTAAGTTTGTCTGGCTTGAAATAGAGAAAATAGTATCTGCAATACCTTTTACAGCCTGTGTACGTTCCTGTAATGCTTTCATCGCTTCTGCAACATCACCATTTGTTTCTGCAATTACCTGTGACTGCTGTTTTAAGTCACCCATAAGTACTAAGTTCTGCTGGTTAAGTTCATTTGACTGCTGAGCCACACGAACCATGTTTTCAGAGCTTTCGATTGTAATCTGAATAGATTCCTGAATGTTCTGAGTCATAGTTGTCTGTGTCTGGATATTTTCTGATGTACTGTTTGTACTATCTGAAATATCACGCATCGCATTGTTTACGATTTCAGATGATTCATTTAACTGATTGATGATATCCATTGCATTTTCAGTTCCTTTACGAACTTCACTAGCAACTGTAAGTACATCATCCATGATTTCTTTCTGACGAGCCTGTTCTGCAAGGGCTGCACCAACGGAATGTTCATTGTAGAGTCTTGCAACTTTACCTGTTAAAATGACAATCGCACCTAACAATACTACCGCACTAAGTACAAATGCAAAATCAATAGGGCCCTTTCCCCCAAGGTTTTCTCCCAATGACATCTTATATCCAACAGCAAATCCCATTGCAGCCAAAAATGCCACACCGGAAATCACACTATACTTCTTATCAAAATATAAGATACCACCGATAAGTACAAATCCTCCAATCAGAACTGCAAAATCCTGTGAATATGCGAATGCAATAATCCAACCAATCAAACACTGGCCGATCAACTGAATATAACGCAATTTTGTACTCTTTTTATTTTTTGCGAATACAATCCATGACACCAATAAAACGATAGCTGCCATTGTGATAATCAATCCACAGAAGCCCATGGAACGTTCTCCACGAAGCGCCGATACAGCAAGAAGAACCATAACATACACATAATATGCTGAATATGCCAAGGTCATAAATCTGTTTGTACGCATCAACTGCTCTGTTTTGTCCGCAAAGCGGAATTCCTTATTTTCCATCCTTCATTTTCCTCCTTAGACAACCTTCTCCCGAAGGCTTAACCCTCTGTATATTATAACATAGCCACAATATATTGTATACCATTTTATAATTTCTTTACCGTTTACTCAACCTCTTCCATGATACTCTTGTATGCTGGACGAATAATCTTATTCATACCAATCATTTCTTCGATACGATGCGCACTCCAACCTACGATACGAGCAATCGCAAAGAGTGGTGTATAGAGCTCATTTGGAATACCTAGCATTTCATATACAAATCCACTGTAGAAGTCGACGTTTGGACTTACACCCTTAAAAATATGACGTTTTTCAGCAATAAGTTCTGGTGCAAGTTCCTCAATTAAATTGTAAAGGTGCATCTGCTTATCCTGTCCCTTTGCAACAGCTAGCTCTTCTACGTAGCCCTTAAAGATTCTTTCACGAGGATCTGATAACGAGTAAACTGCATGGCCCATACCATAGATAAGACCTTTTTTATCAAAAACTTCTCCATCTAACATACGTCCAAGATATGCTTTGACTTCATCTCTGTCTTCCCAGTCTTTTACATTCTTTCTGATGTCATCCATCATTTCCATAACCTTGATGTTTGCACCACCATGTTTTGGTCCTTTGAGGGAAGACATTGCTGCAGCAATCGCTGAATATGTATCTGTACCAGCCGAAGTAACCACTCGTGTAGTAAATGTAGAGTTATTACCACCGCCGTGTTCCATATGAAGCATAAGTGCAACGTCTAATACTTTCGCTTCTAATTCCGTATACTTCTGATCTGGACGAAGCATCTTAAGGAAGTTTTCTGCTGTAGAAAGCTTTGGATCTGGTCTATGAATGTACATACTATCACCATTTTCATAGTGATTATATGCATGGTATGCATACACTGCCAAAAGTGGGAAGTTTGCTATAAGCTGGATACACTGACGCAAACTGTTTTCTACGCTGCCTTCCAATGTCTGTTTATCATAAGATGCCAAAGTAAGGATACTTCTTGTCATGGAATTCATGATATCCTTTGAAGGCGCCTTCATAACAACGTCTCTTGTGAAGTTGGTAGGAAGTCTTCGACAATCACCTAATACCTTTGAAAACTCTGCTAATTCCTCTTCTGTTGGCAATTCGCCAAAAAGAAGTAAAAAGGCAGTTTTTTCAAATCCGAATTCATTTTCTTTTAAATCATCAATCAAGTTATTTACCTGATATCCACGATACCATAGTTCACCATCTACTGGTGTTTTTACTCCGTCAATCATATTAAACGAAATAATCTTTGAAATGGTAGTAAGTCCTGTAAGAACACCTTTCCCATTTTCATCACGAAGGCCTCTGTTAACACCAAATTTGCGGAACAATTCTTCTGGGATGGTGTCATTTTTCACACACATATCCTTTTTACTTTCCGCATAAGCCTTTACCTGTTCTTTGTAACTCATTAAAATCACTCCTATTACTAATTACTTACATTTCAACGCCGTAATAATCTAAATGAGCCTGAACTTCAGGTGTAATCGCGCCACCTGCGGCTACATAACGGCTAAATAATGCTTTTTCTTTTTCTCGTTTTCGAGCAGCAATAATATTGCTCTTTGTGAAAAGCTCTTTATACATTGGATTTTCTTCCAGTTTTCTTCGAATCTCATCTTTGAATGGAACATACTCTGCAATAATACGTCTTGAAACCTTGTTTAAGCGGAAATTACCCTGAGATTCGTATTTCATCCAACCCATATAATCCGCTACGAACACTTCTCTGTAATTGTTTTTCGCATGTACCAAATCAGCTTTTACTTTTTCTTTTGCCTGCTGAGATAAATCTCTATTTTTACGATAAAACTGTATATAATCGTAAAATTCAGAAGTCAACGATTTCTCTCGAATATCGTTCCAACGTACACCAAGAATTTTACGACAGATTTCCCAACGATATCTTCCCATTGTTTCAAGCATCATATCTGGCAACTCATCAATCGTCATAATTGGGAAAATGAAACGTGCCGGTGTATCTCTCTTAACACCCGCGGTCTCCTGCCACATCATTGCTTTTGTACCAATGTTTGGCATAAGAATAACATCCGGAAGTACTTCTTTCATAATCTCCGTACGTTCAATTCCATATTTTGGAGAAGCAAAAAATACTTCTCTATAGAAACATGAATAATCTACTTCACGAATATTATCAATCGCTGCATTAACCGTAATCAGTGAAACGATTAACTGGTCAATCGAACGAATAAAATCTTTTTTATGTAATACAGGGCAGAAAGTAGTGATACGACCGTAGGTAATACGGTTATTGGTCATAAACATGTTTCGGATTTCAAAATCTACCTTCTTAACCTGATCACGTTTTAATATATTTTCTTCTTCTTTTGTAATTTCATGGTTCTTACGCATTTCTAACAGATAACCTGCATAATCCACATCAAATTCATTCTTAGAAGGCTCTTTTTCGCCACGATACACCATGCAAAGCCACTGGTAAGCAGAATATACATGACTATAATGTTCTCCCGCAGCATCTCGCTCTCTCTGCTCTTTCCACTGGTTATCTAAGAGTGTGCAAAGTGCCATAAGTTCATCTAAATGTTCTTCTCCGGCCATCTGTAAATCCAAAACACCAAAATTAAAGAACAATTTCATAACCACAGATATTGTACGAGCATTGACCGCACGCATAAATGCCTTCTGATAAATATCATAGAATACCTTCGTCAAATCTCTACGAACTTTTTGCATTTCAGGAGTATAATCCTGTACTTCAGCAATCTTTCCATATTCTGCTATTAATTTCTTACATGCTAGGATTTCTTCCTGTCCGAATCCTGCATAATTCATGATATAGGTCGTGAAATCTGTCTTAAGAACCTGTTCACGTGTGAGAATTTCTGCTACTTCTCCATCGGAATTGTCATCCAGCTCTACATGCTCCTCATAGTTCTGTACGTAACTTACAAAGTCCATAGACTTGTAGTAGTCCATACGTGCATCAATATCTGCATCCTTGTAGAACTTTGTTTTTCGCAGGAACACTTCTAATTCACCGACACGTCTGTCAGCAACTTCCGTTCCATCCCCTCTCTGGACATATTTCATTGCTAAATCATACCAAAGTTCTAATAAATCTTCATCTTCACAAAGTAAACTATCCTTCGCACGCTGTATATACTCTTTTAAAGCATCCATATTCGCAATCATGCGAGTCATAATTTCTGCCAACTGTAATAATGCACCAATTGTCAAATCTTCTTTCTCGTTATAAAAATAGCGAAGTGCTTTTTCTGGCATGCCAACCAAATCATTAAAATATCCCCATTCCCATGAACGGATTGGTTCTGGTTCAAAAATTTCGCCCAGACTACCAATCGAAACTTCTTTCATATCAAAACCATTTTGTCCACAGTGAATTTCATAATCACTATACTGTTTTGCAATGAAATAAGAAAGATCTTTCGCAGCATCCTCAAGAGCTTTATATTCATCATAAATAGTACGGTACTGCTTAATCGCAGCATATAAAAAGGCATAGCAATATACAGGCTGCTCTTTAAAAATAACTTTATAGTCTTCTGGAGATTCATACTTGTAAGAAGCAATCAATGAATCTTCTGCAGCCACATAATCACAAATATATTCATCTGAGAGACCCAACATAAATCCTACAACACTACCCGTGCCAAATGTAATACGATTATATTCTGTCTGCAAATCTACAGAACCACGTAAAACAATATAAATAGCTTTTGTCGTTTCCCCTTTACGAACCAGATGCTCGCCCTTTTTTAACTGAATAGCTACCATATCCGTACCTTCTTTCAAACTGAATTCTTTCTAAAAAGAAATTCTTTTCCACCATAACAAGTATTCTACCACAAATTCCCTATTCTCTCAACACCTGAAATGCATTGTAAATATCCAACTTTCCATAGCCCCACTCTGTATTCGGATATTTTCTATTCAGCTCTCTTATGCAACCTCGAATCAGAAAATTTTTCACTTCCGCAGAATTCATCGTAGGCGCGTTCCCTCTAAGCAATCCCCATTCTAAAACCTGTGCTGCTGCTCCAGCTGTAATAGCTGCTGCAACACTTGTTCCACTTTGCGTTATATAATTTCTTCTTAAATCTGCCCCTGATACCTCTACCGAAGGCGCACAAAATTCAGGTTTTACCTGTCCTGTACCAGAAAAACCTCTTCCTGACACCAAATCTTTCGCTCCGTTTAGCGCATTATATCCACCTACTGTAATAGCTATTTCAGCCATTCCTGGCGTCGTAATCGTGGTATCCGGGTCAGGTTCTACAAATCGAATGTCATTTCCTACCACAGGCTGAATCGGAAGCCACAAATGAAATGCACCTGTTATTGCATTTTCCGGATACACAAGCACTGTCCATATCCCCTTTATTGGACGAGAAAAGCGAAAGAACACCAACAAATCTCCGCTTTCCTTCCCCGCAATACGATAATCTAATGTCAACCGTGTATTTTCAAACACAAAATTTGTCGTTTGGGTTTCCACTGCCACTGGAAAGCCACCACTGCTACGCTGTCCCGTGGGCGACTGCACCTCTACTCGTACCAATTCGGGAGCATATGCCCATAACTCCATGCAAAAACCTGCTATTCCTTCTTCTACATTAATTTCCACTCTTACCGGATTTAACACAGAAGTGGTCTCGCCATAAAAGTGGTGCTGCGCGATTGCCTGATTGCCAGCCGGAACCACCACTGTCCGCCCGATCTGAGCACCTATATCATCCAGCAAAGTAGATAACGGTCCTGTCCCCGTATGACTCCCTTGATTGCTACCGACCCCAAGCAATACCACGAGAGGTTTTTGTTCCCTTCTCGCAACCATCTCCAGATATGCAACTCCTGCCATAATATCATTCTCCTGATATAATGGCTCTGTATCAGACATATAATAAAACTCTCTTAAATTTTGCTTCGCTTCTTTTAATTTTACTATTACAAGTTCACTAAAAGGTGCTGCTCCTATAAAATCATTTAACGAATCTACACTGCCTGCTGCAAGGCTGGCCATAAATGTACCATGTCCATTTGTATCCCTTTCTGCAACTATTTGCTCTGGATTCTGTGAACGAAGCGCTTCATCTATCTGAACCCTCGTATATTCTACTCCATAGAGAAAAGTATCCATTTGGTCGCTTTGATTTTCATTCGTATTTCCCGTTTGATCCCAAATAGAAATAATTCTTGTATTTCCAGCTGAATCCAAAAACAAAGGATTGGTATAGTCAATCCCTGTATCCACAATTCCTATTAAAATACCCTGTCCTTTTAACGACAAAGCTGGTTGATTTTGAATTGCAAGAATACCACTTACCTCTAAACTTGTACTATCCATAAGGGAAAACAACTTCGGAATCGAAGTATAAGAATATTGTTGAATAGAAAGCGGCGGAACTGTACTCCTATCATAATACAAAATATCATATCTGCGGTCTATAGACTGCACACACACAGGCTCTACCATAGGCGTATTTCTTTCGTCACTGGATACAATAAGATCATAAACATCATTAGACCCAATAATTTCTGAACAAGGCATACAAAACTCCTGAAACCATATTATTCTATCCTATGTAATACCTTAGAAAACGTTCATGGAAATGATTGCTGCAATCGCAATTGAAGGACCAAAAGGGAAATATGCATCCCTTTTCTCTTTTCGAATCTGCATAAGATCGAAAACACACCCTATCAGACAGGCAATAAAAAGTGCCCAAAGATTCTTTTCCCAACCCAAATACATTCCTGTCACAAACAACAATTTTATATCACCTCCGCCTAGGAGATACTTGTGAAAAATGCTCTCTGTCACAAAAACAAAAATAAGAAGTGGCAGGCTAATCACTAATCCGTTTATAACTAATAAAATTAGCCCCTTCCACTGAAGACCTTCTAGAAAAACAAAATAGAAAAACCGAAACCCGATAGCAGCCAATATAGCGCTATCGGGAATTCTTCTTGTATAAATATCCGTTATGGATACCCAACATAATATACCTATAAAAAACAAATGTAACATAACCTGCTCCCTATTTCCTATGGACAACGGCTTTCATGACAAGTGAAGTAAATCACCTGATATTCTTCTGAAACTTCCAGAAGGAGCTCATTACCAGCCATAACCTTTTCTCGATCCAGGTTTACAAATGGATCGTCTAAAATAAGGAATGGTTTCTCATCCTGATACATCGCATCTACCAATGCCAAACGCATACAGATACCAATTAAATCCTGAAAACCAGCAGATAACCAGTGGGTTTCTCTTAACTCACCCTGTTCGCGAAGTTTAAGATTTAAGTTTGCATCAATCATCCAGCTTTCGCTCTGGTCTCCGGTAAGCATCGCAAAATATTTACCAAAACCTTTTGCAATTGGAGCCATATATCTAGCAGTAAACTGTTCTTTTGCTAACTGAAGATATTCCTGTGTAACCATAAGCAAATTATATTTTTGCATATCTTTTTTCTGAGATACGTGCAAATCTTTTAATTCTGCTTCTTTTTCATCACGTAAATCTAACTGTTCCTGCAAATCTTCCAACTGTTTGCTATACTGAGCCTTCGCAATCTTACATTCTTCCAGTTTTGCATCCGTCTGGGCAATCAAGGTATTTAACTCTTCTAAAGAATATGGACAAAGAGCCTGTCTTGTCCAGAAATCCTTATCCTGTTTCTGCTCAAACGCATCTCGTTTGCTACATACTTCTTTATACGAAGCTTCTGCCAACTGATATTCTGTCGCTCTAGTCTGCAACTGAGTTAAACTCTGCAAAGAATCTTCCTCTACCTCAAAACGATAGGTTCTCATAAAACTTAAGTACTCATTACGTACTTCCTTATAAGCCGCCTTTTCGATTTCGTATTTTTCACTCTTTTCCTTTAACTGAAGATAGGTCTTCGCCTGATTCTTTAGTTCATATAATCTGGACTGATACTCTTCAACTTCGCAGTACACATGGAAATAACCAAGGAATTTTCCAATTGCAGCATTGCATCTACGCACATCTTCTTTCGCAGCAGCAATGAAATCGACTAAATCTTCGACTTTTTCTTCGGTGTTCGCATTTTCTTCTTCTACCATTGCACTCCAGTTTTGCTTTTCCGTATAAACACGAATTCCTAGTACAAAACCGATCAAACTAATAACAGCACTTACACCACCTAAAATCATTGCAGCATTTAAAATCACACGTGTTTCTATCATAGGCATTACATCAAAATGCCAAACAGCTAAAGCAGCCACACCTATCAGGGCAATGAATAAACCGATTACAAGGAAAACCTTAAACGCTACTGACCCTGAAAATTTAGGAGCTACTGCAACCTGATTCAAATACATATTGTAAACAGAAAGTTTCGACTCCATATGGGAGATTTCTTCCTTCTGTTTATCTACCTTTGCATGCATCTGCAATGCAGCATCAATATCTTCTTCCGTAGGCACTTTTGTATCAAACATTTCGCCTAACTGTTGAAGTTCCTTCATGTCTTCCAACGTTAATTCGTAACTACGTGCAGAAATCTGAAGTTCATTCATCTTATTCAAATTCTGCATCTGCATCTGAAATTCTATTTCTGCTGGTATTCCAATAGGGAAAAACTGTTCATAGAAATCACGTTTTTTCTCTTTTTCTACCAACTCACGACAGATAGACTCGTACTGCGCGTAAAGTTCTTTTCTACGGCTGTCCTCACTGGCAACTACCAATGCATCTGCATAATTCTGACGAATCTGCAAGAGTTCCTGAATCTGCTGGGTAACTTCCTGATCTTTATAGCGGATACCCTCTAAACCTTCCTGTGCAGCTTCAAATCCACGCAACTCCTGTGTAAGCTGTGTGATGTAATTCTTTCTTTTTTTGATACTTCCCGTTACACGATCTGGTGTAAGCTGATTCAACATCTCTTTTAATTGACGGTTCGCACTTTCAAAGTTATTGATGTCATTTGTATTTTCAGCCAAATTACCTAACTTTGCGTTGATACTATCCGAAGATCCACTAGCACAATCATTCTGTGCTATGTAAATACTTCGTTTGAAAGAAGCACTGTCCAATTCAAAAATTTCATTTCCGATGTCTTCTGAAAAATCAAAACACTCTAAATTGGTTTTTAAGTCATAAATATGGAACTCATCCGCTTTTTCTGTACGACCAAAGCTACGGCTAATACGATAGCGTTTTCCTTTTACTTCGAAGTCCACTTCGCCACCAAAGGAACCGCCCTGCCAAGGCCTATACATCACACGCTCTTTCTCAAAAGCACCGGTTGATTTCTTGGCATCCAAGCCATAAAACATAACCTTTAAGAATGCCGCCAAGGTACTTTTTCCCCAGGCATTTGCTTCATTTATAACATTAAGCCCGTCTGAAAACTGGAGAGTTACGTCTGATAACTTACCAAAATTTTCAATATGACATGCTATTAATTTCATAAGTTAATCTCCTCTCCCTGCAAAGCCAAAATGCCTGCTCGAATAACCATGGATTTTTCTTCATCTGATAATTCAGATTCCGAAACGAGGCGTACAAATTCGCCCTTTAACGATACATCGCCTTCATAATCCTTATAATTTACCATAAGTTTGGTATCGTCTGTTACTTTTATGCAATAGAAATAATCCGCAAACTGTTCTTCCAAAAAGTCTGTATCCAATTCACACTCTACGTCTACGTCACCATGCAATACGATTTTTAGCAAACTAGAAGATTCATACTGTGTATCTGCAATCGTTTTTTCGATTTTAGCAGCTGCCTCCTGAGTAGTAGTCACACCAGTAACGTCCACCAGCAGTGTATACAGTGTACGAGATGCAATATTGATGAAATTCACCGTTGCTTTTAAGGTTTCTTCATCGATATCCATAACTACAAAACCTTTTTGTTCGCATTCATCAAATCCTCTGCCTTCTAAGCAGCCTGGATAACAGTAAATCCCTCTACTGTCAATTTTGTCCAGATGGAAACTATGAATATGTCCTAGTGCTAAATAATCGATATTTCTATTTTTTAAATCGTCCAAACTGATAATTTCTGCACGATCTTTACTACGATATCCCGATAACTGCCCATGCATCGTAACAATATTGAAAGCATCATGGTCTAAAACGAGGGAATTGTATATAGTCACACTATTTTCCTCGTTAAGTTCAATACCCAAAATATTGATATTTCCATAAGAGTACTTGGTCCACTTATCATTAAACAAATACAGATTCTGTGGCAATTCCTCTAATTTTGACAAGAAATTATCGTTATCATGATTGCCCTTTAAGTATAAGAAATCAATTTCAGGGTTCTGAACAATCATGTTGTGAACGGTATTTCTTACCATTGCCGATACATTTCTAGTGTCAAACATATCACCTGCAATCAAAATCACTTGTACATTATTCTTTTTTGCATATTCCACCATGCGGACAAAGGTACGCAAAATTTCATTTTTGCGTTCTTTTGCCTGCTCTTTAGACAAATTGGTGGTCAATTTTGAATCCAGATGTAAATCTGCACAATGAATTATCTTCATACTTTCGTTTCCATTTCTATTTATCTTGTTTCGATTCCAAGAGTCCCACGCATTTCAATCACTGGGCCACCCTTCTTCTCAATATAGTCTTCTGTGATAGTCACCTTTCCAATGTTATCATCCTTTGGAATTTCATACATAATATCCAACATGAATTCCTCGATAATAGCACGGAGAGCTCTAGCGCCTACCTTCTTCTCTTTTGCTCTCTTAGCAATATTTCGAAGAGCACCTTCGTCAAATTCTAACTGAACTTCATCCATTTCTAACAACTTCTGGTACTGTTTTACAATAGCATTTTTAGGGGTTGTTAAAATGGACACAAGCATATCTTCTGTCAAAGCATCCAAAGAGAATAAAATAGGTAAACGTCCAATAAATTCTGGAATCATACCGAATTTACGTACATCCTCTACGGTTACTTCTCTAAGAAGATTTTCCTCGTTGTCATATTTATCCTTAAGATCTGCTTTAAAACCAATGGATGCAGCCTTATTCAAACGTTCCTTGATAATATCCTCTAAGCCTGGGAATGCTCCACCGCAAATAAAAAGGATATTCTTCGTGTTAATCATAGTCATAGGAACCATAGCGTTTTTGCTACTAGCACCTACTGGCACTTCGATTTCTGCACCCTCTAAAAGTTTCAGCATACCCTGCTGTACGGATTCACCGCTTACATCACGCTGGTTTGTATTTTTCTTCTTCGCAATTTTATCAATTTCATCGATAAAAATGATACCATGCTCTGCACGTTCAACGTCATTATCCGCTGCTGCAAGAAGCTTACTTACTACACTTTCAATATCATCCCCGATATAGCCTGCTTCTGTAAGTGTAGTCGCATCTGTAATTGCCAAAGGCACATCCAAAAGTTTCGCCAATGTCTTAACCAAATATGTCTTACCACAACCTGTTGGTCCAATCATAAGCATATTTGACTTTTCGATTTCGATACCGTCTTCCTCTGGTTTTGCCATAACACGTTTGTAATGGTTATATACAGCTACAGACATTACCTTCTTTGCATGTTCCTGTCCTACTACATAATCATCCAAACTTGCCTTAATCTTATGAGGTGCTGGAATCGAATGAATATCCAAAACAGGTTTTGCTTTCTTTTCCTGTTTCTTTTTCTTTTTCAGTCTCTGGCTGTTTGGAATACCACCCATCATGCCATCGAAATCTCCGCCGCCTGGGAAACCGCCAAACATTCCGCTAAGGTCTGAAAGATTAATCATACTTACTCCTGGTGGTAAACCTGGTCCTGTACTATTCATAGCATCCATCGTTCTCTGCATACAGTCTGGACAAACCTTTACACCACCATAAATGGTAATCATTTTGCCAGCTATGCTACCAGGTCTGCGACAGATATAACAAATATCTTCATATTCGTCGTTGTGATTTTCGTTTTCTTCGACTTTAGTCTCCCCAACCACAGTTTCTTCTATATTTTCATTTTCAGTTACTTCTCTGAAATCCATATTACTCAAAATTTTTACCCACTTTCTCCATGATAAAGTCATACATAGTAGATTATACTCCATTTGCACATTTAACTCAACTTCTTTTGCAAATAAAAATACCCCTACTTCACAAATGAAGTAAGGGTATCTATTCTAATTACATAATTGCAAATGCGATATAGGTCAGCAAGAACAATACACACAAGAATCCAATCACTACTAGCATTGGCTTGAACATGAATCTTACTGCATCCCAGTAGGTATTCCAAATATCTCTTGGACTGGAAGTTGTTCCCATCTTAGAGAATTTGAACTCTCCACCCATTCCATGTACATTTGACAAATCTGCAAATGATCTGCCATCGTCAATATATGTAATCTTTTCTTTTTTCTTCTTAGCCATGGACTACTCCTCGATTAAGTGACATGCTGCGCAATGTCCATTTCCATAATCTTTGTATTCTGGCACTACCTCTTTACAGATATCCTTAGCATAAGGACAACGTGTATGGAAGCGACAACCCGAAGGTGGATTTGCTGGAGAAGGAATATCCCCATTTAATACAATACGATTCATCTTTACAGATGGATCTGGATATGGAATCGCAGAGAATAAAGCCTTTGTATATGGATGAAGTGGATTGCTGAAGATTTCTTCTTTGCTACCAAATTCAACCATGTTTCCTAAGTACATAACACCAATTTTATCTGAGATAAATTTAACTACAGATAAGTCATGAGAAATGAATACATAGGTGAGGTTTAAATCTCTCTGTAATTTCTTCAAAAGGTTAATAATCTGTGCCTGGATAGAAACGTCAAGCGCTGATACAGGTTCGTCACAGATAACAAGCTTTGGATTAACAGAAAGTGCTCTTGCGATACAAATACGCTGTCTCTGTCCACCAGAGAATTCATGTGGATATCTTTCAAAATAGTAATCACGAAGACCACATTTATCCATCAAATCTAATACATAATCTTTCACTTCTGCTTTTGGTACGATATTGTGTACTTCTACAGGCTCTGAGAGAATACCACCTACAGTATCTCTTGGAGGAAGTGATGAATATGGATCCTGGAAAATAATCTGCATCTGTTTGCGGATTTCACGCATATCCTTAGACTTCAGGTTTGTAATATCCTGTCCGTTAAAGATAATCTGTCCGCCAGTAGGTTCATGTAATTTCAAAATAGTACGACCAAGTGTGGTCTTACCACAACCAGATTCACCTACGATACCGAGGGTTTCACCAGCTTTTAATTTGAAAGAAACATTGTCTACTGCAACAAGTTCTGAGGTAACTTTACCAGTAATGGTCTTCTTAAGTGGGAAGCACTTACGAATATTTCTAACCTCAAGAATTGCTTCTGGGTCAAATGGTGTGTCCTGTGGAATTAACTGTTCATTAGCCATTATTTCTGACCCTCTTCATACAAATGACAAGATACAAAATGTGTTGGGCTTACCTGAATCATACCAGGATATTCACCAGAACATTTTTCCTTGCACATTGCACATCTTTCTTTAAAATAACAGTGATTTGGCATATTTACAGGGTTTGGAACGTTACCTGGAATGTTGTAAAGTTCTTCACTGCTTGAATCTACTGTAGGTTTTGATTTCTGTAAACCGATGGTGTATGGATGAAGTGGATTGTGGAAAATTTCTTCTACTGTACCTTTTTCAATTACACGACCAGCATACATTACTACTACATAGTCTGCCATCTCAGCGATGATTCCAAGGTCATGTGTAATTAGCATGATAGAACCATCAATCTTTTCTTTTAAGTCACGGAGCAAGTCCAAAATCTGTGCCTGAATTGTTACGTCGAGCGCTGTTGTTGGCTCATCGGCAATGATAAGTCTTGGATCGCTGGCAAGAGCCATAGCAATCATAACACGCTGTCTCATACCACCTGATAATTCATGTGGGTATGCACCATATACACGTTCTGGCATCGCAATACCTACGAGATTTAACATTTCGATAGATTTTGCTTTTGCATCTTCTTTGCTTGCACCTTTTTTGTTGATGAAGGTTACTTCATCTAACTGTTCTCCGATAGTAAAGATAGGATTCAATGATGTCATTGGTTCCTGGAAAATCATTGCGATTTCACTACCACGGATTTTATGAATATCACGCATTGGCATCTTTGCGATATCAAAGATTTTTTCTTTTGCATGGAAACGGATTTCACCAGACACAATCTGTCCAGTTGGTCCCTGTAAAAGTCTCATAACAGACATACTTGTTACAGATTTTCCACAGCCTGATTCACCTACGATACCAACAGTCTTATTCTTAGGAATATCAAAGGAAACACCGTTTACCGCCTTTACAACACCCTGTTCTGTGAAGAAGTAGCTATGTAAGTTGTCGATTTCAAGAATATTCTCTTCACCTTTCATTTCAGTGAGATATTCAGATTCATCGCACTTGCGGTTCTTATAGGCTTCGAGTTCCTTCATTACCTTGGCATTTTCCTTGGCAATGGCACGAACTTCTTTTCCTGAGAGATAATTCCCGCCTGATTTTTTATCTTTCTTAAATATACTCATTGCTTATCTCCTTGCTTTTGGATCAAGGGCATCACGCAGACCGTCACCTACGAAGTTGAAGCCAAGTACCGCGATAACGATACATACACCGGCTGGAACCCATACATTTAAGTGATTCTGCAAAATGTCTTGGTTGGTGGAAATGATGTTAATCATTGTTCCCCATGCAGCATATGGTGCTTTAACACCGAGATTCAAGTAAGACAATGTTGCCTCATAAAGAATCATACTACCAAGGCTCAAACTCATCTGCACGATTAACTGTGGCATAACGTTTGGAACCAAGTGTTTAAAAATCTTTCTTCCTGTTGAATAACCCATTGCTTCTGCTGCTACCATGTATTCCTGCTCACGAAGAGAAAGAATCTGTCCACGTACGAGACGTGCAGTACCAGGCCAAGAAATAAATGTAAGGTATGTCATCAACAAGTAAATACGATATTTCGCATCGATATCAGATGCATCCAAAATGCTACTGATAATCAGTAAGATTGGAATAACTCGCAAACACATAAGTTCGTCACAGAGACGCATGATTACGTTATCAATCCAGCCTCCGAAGAAACCAGCGATACCACCAAGGATAACACCAAGGAGTGTAATCAAAAATACTGCAAGGAAACTTACTGTAAGGGAAATTCTTCCACCATACATTAGTCTTACAAAAATATCGTAAC
>JAZKYR010000150.1:0-19603 GCA_045612245.1 Agathobacter sp. | reverse complement strand
AAAAGTGCGGAAAGTGGGATGTTCGAAAACATCCCACTTCACACTTCATATAAATATCGTTATGTATTATTTACAAAGTTTTTTGAATTCGTCTGCTACGAACTGAACTTTTGTACCTACGATAACCTGTACGCTAGTTTTACCTGGGCGGATAACGCCAGCTACACCAGCTGTTTTAATTTTAGCTTCATCTACTACTGTGTAGTCTTTTACTTCAAGACGAAGTCTTGTTACACAGTTGTCGATAGATGTTACGTTTTCTTTTCCACCAACACCTTCAAGGATGATAGCTGCTACTTCTGTGAAGTTGTCATTTGAAAGAATAACTTTCTTTTCAGCTTCTGCATCGTCATCTTCACGACCTGGAGTCTTAAGATCCATTTTAACGATGAGTGTTTTGAATACGAGGTAGTAAATAACTGCTACTACTAAACCGATTGGAATAATCATCCATGTGTTTAATGCTGCTGGAAGTTTCTGGCAAAGAATCCAGTCGATGAAACCACCTGAGAATGTGAAACCAGCTCTAACAGGGAGAACTGCACAAACAGTACAAACAACACCTGTAATTACAGCATGAACTGCATATAATACTGGTGATAAGAACATGAATGCAAATTCGAAAGGTTCTGTTACACCTGTAAGGAATGAACAAAGAGCTGCTGCACCAAGGAGACCAGCTGCAACTTTCTTCTTGTTCTCTTTTGCTGTATGGTACATAGCAAGAGCACCTGCTGGTACACCAAACATCATTACAGGGAAGAAACCTGTCATGTACTGACCAACTTCACCTGGAACTGTTGCTAATTCAGCACCATTTAATCCCCAGAATTTATTAAGGTCATTGATACCAATAGCATCAAACCAGAATACTGAGTTTAATGCATGGTGTAATCCGAATGGGATTAATAATCTGTTAAGGAAACCATAAATACCTGCACCGATAGCACCTGTGCTAGATACAGCTGTACCAAATGCTACTAATCCGCCATAAAGCACTGGCCAAGCAAAGTAAAGAACAACGCTGACAAGAGCTGTTACACCAGCTGTAACAATAGCTACAGAACGTTTACCAGAGAAGAAGGATAATGCATCTGGTAATTTTGTGCTCTTGAACTTGTTATAGCAAGCTGAACCAATCAAACCTGAAAGAATACCAATGAACTGGTTTCCTGCGATTTTACCGAAAGCTGGATCTACTAATTTATCAGCTAAATTAGGATCTACACCTGTATAAATCGCAATTGATTTTGGAGCTAATAATGTGGTGATCATCAAGTATGATACCATAGCTGCAAGACCAGCTGTTCCGTCGTTATCATCTGACATACCTACACCAACACCGAGTACGAACAGGATAGCCATATTGTCGATAATAGCACCACCTGCTTTACAAAGAAATGCGGCTAAAATATTTCCGCTTCCCCAGCCAGCTGGATCAATCCAGTAGCCGAGACCTAACATGATACCAGCAACTGGAAGAGCTGCTACAGGTAACATTAAGGATTTTCCTAATTTCTGTAAATATTTCATCATAATATTTACACCCTCCTTTTATTATAATGTTTATAATAACTCGCGCCCTCAACACGAGCCACTACCAAATTATAAGTTGTTTTCGAAGAATGCTTTCATAGCTTCTGCTGCAGCTACTTCATCATCACCTTCTACAGTAACAGTTACTTCGTTACCCTGTTTAACTGCCATGCTCATTACGCCCATAAGACCTTTCGCTGCACCTTTTTTACCATTTGCTTCTAAAGTAATAGTGCTGTTAAAGTTCTTTGCTTCTTTCACAAGAAGTCCTGCTGGACGAGCATGAATTCCTAATTCATCTTTAATTACGTAAGTAAATGTCTGCATAGTATATCTCCTCCCTATTATTTATCTAATTCCATAACAGTATCGCCAGGTTCTACCTGCTTACCTGTTGTGCGAATTACATCTTTGTAATCATCTGCATTGCAGATAACAACTGGAGTAATCACTTCGTAACCAGCAGCCTTGATTGCTTCCATATCAAATTCTAAAAGCAAATCACCTTTCTTAACTGCTGCACCAGATTCTACATGTGCTGTATAATGTTCTCCTTTTAACATTACAGTATCAAGTCCTACATGGATTAATACTTCTGTACCTTTTGCAGATACAAGACTAACTGCATGTTTGGTATCAAACACCATTGCAACCTCACCATCAAATGGAGCATACACTTTTCCTTCAGCCGGCTTAATTGCCATACCCTTACCGAGCATTTCTTCTGCAAATGTTGGATCATTTACTTCACTACTTGGAACTGCTTCCCCTTTTAAAGGTGCTCCAATCACATCATAATATTCTTTCTCTTTCTTTTTAAAGAAATTAAACATTGGTCCCTACCCCTTTTCTCTATTTCTTTGAATGCGTTGAATGTGAATTGTCATGTTCGCTTTCTCATCCATTTCCATGTCATAATTATACTTCTTTTTCATATAAGTTGCAACCTCTTCAACCACTGAAAAAGCTTTAGAATACAAGCGAATTACCATATAATTGTACTCTTCATCCTGGTCTGATATCTGCTCTTCATGAAAGACACGAAATGCCAGGAATTTCAGGTGTGCTACGAAGCGTCCATAGACCATATCAAGATCATTAAAGTCTAAATTTAATCGTTTCTCGACTAACTCAATTATTTCTTTAATCAAAGTCGTTATGTGCATCGTATCACTCATACCCATGTTATATTCTGCATTCACAAAATGCATTGCAATAGAAGCCGCTTCATCTGCCGGGAGGGTAATTCCCAAGGTCTTCTCTACCATCGAAATCGCATACTCTCCAACTAAGTATTCGTTGCGATAAAAACTCTTTACTTCCTGCGCTAAAGGGTTATCAAAAACAATACCTTTCTTATATCTCTCTATAGCAAAATTGATATGGTCTGTTAAAGAAATATAAATACTACTACCAAGGCGCTTTCCTAAAACACTTGTTGCATAATTGATGATATCAACACATACATCCAAGTGTTCAATCGGAATTGAACCAACTACTTCCTGGAATTTTCCAAGCTCATCTTCATTTGATAAAACAAACTTCTTTTCAATCTTTTCATTTGCAATAGCTGCACCCGATTTTGCCTGGAAGCCTATCCCTTTTCCCATTAAAACAACTTCCTGATTCGCCTCATCTATCGCAGTTACTACATTATTGTTTATCACTTTCTCGATAATCATAGCTTTTCCTATTCTAAATTAACATAAAAAAAACCAAACTCCGCCTAAGAACTTTCGAAGTCTGGTCTTGCCTACTCTCACGTAGTAACAATCCGTTACCTATAAACACTGTCATCATTCTACTCACTTCTACATTCTTTGTCAATCTTTTTGTATAAATTTTAGTACAATCGTGTTATAATTATTACAATATATTTTATGTACAAGGATTTTTATTATGAGTAAGAATGTTTTAATTACTGGAGCATCTCGTGGAATCGGAAAGGCGATTGCACACGCTTTTGCTCAAAATGGCTATTCCCTGGTTATTAATTGTAGCCAATCCAAAGATGCTCTTTTCCATCTTAAAAATGAATTAGAAGAAATTTATCACGTTTCGGTGCTCGCCTCCGTAGGAAATGTCGGAGACTACAGTTATGTCGAACAACTCTTTTCAGAAATAAAAGAAACCTTTGGGGGTGTAGACATCGTTATAAACAATGCAGGAATTTCTCACATCGGATTACTTAGCGACATGACACCAGAAGAATGGAATACTATCATTAACGTAAATCTTTCTTCTGCATTTTTCACCTCCAAATTGGCAATCCCTTACATGCTTTCAAAGCAAGCCGGAAAAATCATCAACATCTCTTCCGTTTGGGGAAATGTAGGTTCCTCTTGCGAAGTCGCATATTCCGCCAGCAAAGGGGGATTGAATAGTTTTACAAAGGCCTTAGCTAAAGAACTGGCCCCAAGCAACATTCAGGTAAATGCCATTGCATGCGGATGTATTGATACCGAAATGAATCAATGTTTTTCGGAAGAAGAGCGAAAAGAACTTATCGACGAAATTCCAGCTGGACGTTTTGGAACTCCAGAAGAGGTTGCAGCCTTGGTTTACACAGTTGCAAATGAATCGGGCTTTTTAACTGGGCAAATTATTACATTAGATGGAGGATGGTGTTAGTACCATCCTTTTTTCTTGCAATATAAGAAAAAATTTGCATATCGCAACATTACAAGATTTTTCTTATCTTTTCATCTAAAATGTGCCCATGGGAAAATTAATGCAGGGGACATATCCACTTAAAATATCTACAAATGAATATCCCGACTTTTCTGACCGTTTAAGAATCGCCATGGAATTGAGAAACTGCTCCATAGAAGAACTTGCTTCGACGTCCTTTTTGACCCGGTCTACCATTTCTTGCTACCGCACCGGTCAACGCAGTCCAAACGTAGACACCCTACGCCTACTTGCACAAAACCTAGATGTTAGTTCTGACTTTCTGATTGGTCTAAACGAGTATATTTATATTTAAAAATATACCTCTCTCTAAATACATATTTCCCCCAAAACCATTCATGCATACCTTTTCACTTTACATGGTGCCATAAAAAAAAGCACTACCATATGCGACACTTCTGTCACACACAGTAGTACTTCTTAATTTTTATTCTGCAACAAATATAATAGTTGTTCTTGCAGGAACACGAATTGTGTTGGAACTAAATTTTTCTGTCATATAGTCAAAATCTGCTCCATCTACGTATTCACAGTTTGTATTTACTTTTACCTTCCATTCCATTCCGTTTGTAAGAGATGGAAGCTGTAAAGTAAGTGGTTCCCAATAAGAGTTCATGCAATAGAACACCAAATCATCACCCGTATTCTCTGCATTACGTCCAGCAAACATAATACCTATCATATGAGTATTATACTCAGTTACGCTATTATATGGATAGCCATTATGCACGCTAATTGGTGGCAACTGACAAGCCGCTGGCTTAGTCTGTTTTCTAAGAATTGGATGATCTTTTCTAAACTGAATCATAAATCTTACGAAATCATGAATTTCTTTGTATTCTTCCAATCGATTCCAATCTAACCATGAAATAATATTGTCCTGACAGTATGCATTGTTGTTTCCATACTGTGTATTACAGAATTCATCTCCTGCAAAGAACATTGCTGCACCACGACTACAAAGAAGAGCCGCAAATGCATTTTTTACAAGTCTACGACGAAGACTATTGATTACGGGATCATCTGTTTCTCCTTCGTGCCCACAGTTCCAAGTACGTCCATTATTATCACCGTCTGTAT
The DNA here is from genome assembly GCA_045612245.1 of Agathobacter sp. GTDB lineage: Bacteria > Bacillota > Clostridia > Lachnospirales > Lachnospiraceae > Roseburia. Next base: position 14,296 of record JAZKYR010000150.1, on the reverse strand, counting down.
TATCCCAGCCGTTCATTTCATTATGCTTCTCGTTATAAGAATACATATCATACATGGTAAAACCATCATGACAAGTAATGAAGTTAATCGATGCCGCATGTCCTCTTTCTTCTGGGTGGTAAAGGTCCGAAGAACCTGTAATACGGGTAATCGCTGCTCCTGCAGAACCATTGTCGCCTTTTAAGAAGCCACGCATATCATCACGATATTTTCCATTCCATTCTGCCCAACGATTCCATGATGGGAAACTACCTACCTGATAGAGCCCGCCTGCATCCCAGGCTTCTGCGATAAGCTTTGTTTTGCTAAGTGCAGAATCAAATGCAAGAGTCTCCAGGATTGGAGGATTTGCCATAGGCGCACCATTCTGATCACGCCCCAAAATAGATGCCAAGTCAAAACGGAAACCATCTACTCGATATTCCGTTACCCAATGACGGAGACAATCCAAAATAAAGTTTCTTACAATTGGATGGTTACAATTCATTACGTTACCACAGCCACTAAAGTTGTAATACTTTCCGTCTGGAGTAAGCATGTAATAAATGTTATTATCAATACCTTTAAAAGAGAAACATGGTCCATTTTCATTACCTTCTGCTGTATGATTAAATACAACGTCGAGAATTACTTCGATACCATTTTTCTTCAAATCATAAATCAATCGCTTTAATTCTTTTCCTTCGTAGTTATGCTCTTCTGTAGATGCATAACCTGTATTTGGTGCAAAGAAAGAAACCGTATTGTATCCCCAGTAGTTGTACAACTGAACGCCATCTACTACACGGGCATTTTCCATTTCATCAAACTCAAAGATCGGCATAAGCTCTACTGCATTGATACCCAAATCTTTTAAGTATGGAATTTTTTCACGCAATCCCCGGAAGGTTCCTTTTGCTTCAACCTTTGAAGAGTTGTCTTTGGTATACCCACGTACATGGGTCTCGTAAATAACCAAGTCTTCAATTGGGGTATTTAACTGTCCTACCTCGCCCCAGTCAAACTCACTCTTTACTACACGGGCATGATACTCAAAATCTTTTCCATCTTTTGGTCGTTCACCCCAGTGACGCTGTCCTGTTACTGCACGTGCATATGGATCTAAAATGACATTTTCTTTATTAAAAAAGATTCCTTTTTCTGGTTTGTTTGGTCCATCAAAACGATAAGCATATTCAAAATCCTGAATTTTAATATCGTAAACCAAAATAGAATACGTGTCTCCAATTCTATACTCTTCTGGAATTGGAATAACAACCTTAGGTTCTTTTGCGCGTGGTTCATACAATAACAATTCTGCACGAGTTGCTCCATGCGAACTAACTGTAAAACTTACACCATTCTTGGTTTCAAATGCACCCCTCATTCGATAAAATCCTGGTCGCACTAAATATCCATTGATTTCCTGCAATGGACAGAGCACAGCCCCCTGCAACCCATCTGATTCACCTAACTGCTTTTTCGCATTTAAAATATTAGATGTATTTGCTTTTTCTAACTTACTGTTTACACGCCACTTCATTTAAGTCTATTTCCTATTCTGCCTTTTATTTTTGTAATATGTCCACTAAATGCCCGCTTGCTCCAAGCAAATCTGCTCGTTCACAAGTTGCTAAATGATACTGAATAAAGTACTGAAACTCCTCTTCATCTAATGCATTTAAAAATGGTCGTATATAATTTGCAGCCCCATCTGCTGCTATAATTTCTAATCTTTCTAAACCAGCTTCCTGATTTAGTTCATCGATATCTTCTGTACGAACAAAACTATATAACTCATTTGCCTTTTTCGTACAGTGGAAGTTTTCATCCAACATTCCATTCTCTACGCCTTCTTTGATATGACGCTCTTTAATCGCATATGTAATGACACTATATTCATTCATAATATATGCAACTAAAATTTTCCCGCCCGGTTTGACCACACGTTTTGCTTCTGTAAGCGCCTTTAATTTTTCTTCCTTTTCATGCAAATGGTACATTGGACCAAACACGAGAACTACATCAAAGGTATTATCCTCAAAACGTTTCAATTTCATAGCGTTTCCCTGGTATGCTTTTACAGAACTTCCCTTAGCCTTTAGTCTTGCTAGGTTGTGTTTTACCAGTTCAACCGCAGTCACATCATAACCTTCTTCTGCCAAAGGAACACTATAACGCCCTGTGGCTGCACCCACATCAAGAATCTTGATTTCCGCTTTCGGCATTGTCTGTTCCAACTGATTCAGGTACTTATGGAGATACTTCATCGAAGTGATAAACTCCACCTGCCCGTGCCTTGAATCGAGACGTTTTTCTTCATTAAATTTGTTGTAATATAACTCTAGCTCTGTCAATTTAATCCCTTAATTTCCTTTTTGTTTTCATACATAGATAAGTCTGCACGATGTCTGGTTTCTTCGATATCTTTATCAATTTCTGGATCAAACATTGCATATCCACAAGCAATACCAAACTCATAATCCGAACGGCTTTGGCGATACATTTCGACAGCTCTTCTCAATTCGCTTCTTCGTTCTAAAACTAAATCTTCAGAAATATTTTTTGTAATAATGCAGAATTCATCACCACCGATTCGATAAACTTTACCCATACCTCTAAATACATCCTGTATCATATGGGCTGCATCTGCAATATATTTATCTCCTGCCATATGGCCTTTCGTATCATTGCATTTTTTCAGGTTATTTAAGTCGAAAATAACCAAACTCACGCCTGCTAATTCTAAACTACGTGTATCCTCTGCATAAGCATTTCGATTAAAGCAGCCTGTTGGAAGATCTTTATGTGCCATCTCACGGTAAATCTCTGCTTTATGATTTTCCTGCACTCTTTCCTGCGCTGTTCTAGCGGTTTCAACACCTAAGATAATTGCATATACGAGAAAACCAACTTTTCCCAGCTGATTCGCCTCTGATACATTTGTAAAATATCCACCCATGTCAACAATCGCTGTTACAACCAATGCCATTAAACCAAGAATATTTGCACCGATTTTTCGTTTATTCTTTTTATTCTTGATACCCATGATAATAGCATAAAACAGATATGACATTGTAAAAATGATGCTCGCAATTGTAAACAGAACTGTTTCCTTTACGGCCACAATTCCACTCAAATGTAAAAACTGAGCTACAATTGCTTCTAAAATAATATACCCCGCAATCGCTCTATGGATATGTTTGTCCTCTGTTTCCAAGAACTCACGTATAAAGAAAAGGAAAGGCAAGCACATCGTCATAAGGCATGTAAACGCCATGTAGGACCAAAATGCGCGATGCGCAAACATAAACACGGCAAACTGTGTCTCTCCAAAGGCCCACACGCCGAACACCCATGCAAACATTCCTAAATATAAGAGTTCTTTCTGCTCATTTGTTTTACGGAATACGATAACCCAGTATGCAAATAGGGCAATTCCAATCATCAAAATGCAAAGACATACACACACATCTATAACGGAATTAATAACCACCGAACGTTGCATTGGTATTGCATTTCCTAATTGAAATTCAATATCCTGGGTCCCTAAATCTGGATACACCTTTGTAGTCTCCACTTTGATCTCTTCCACACCAACTGGAAGACTCATAATATTCCACATGGCTCCCGGAGTACGCCCAAATACCGATTCATCGCTTTCTAAAGAATAAATCAAAACATCATCTGCATACACAACCACTTCCATGTGATTAGTATAAAACAAAAATGTGTTATTAGACTCCCTAACTTCTAATTCTTCGAATGTATACACATCCTTGGTATTATCTACAGTCTCTGTACGTACTGGTGAGATATACTGACTGCCATCTCCTATAGTTAAATTCGTTTTATTCTCTTTTACCACGACGCTCGCAACACAGACACAAATAGCTGCAAGTATCAAAAAAAGCATCAATACTCTTTGTTTTTTTCTATCTTTCATCCTTTATTTCCTCTTTTAAGCACAAAAGCCTAATCTTTTGCAGTTTCTATTATATTACAAAATGGGATTTATTGGAACGATTAGATTGTTTTTTTTCGCAAACTTTAGTATTATAGCATGCAAAGAGTATTTTATTTCAGAAAGGATGACAATTATGTACGACAGATGGTCATTAGACGTACTTTATTCTGGTTTTGATGATCCAAAATTCCAGAGTGAGTTCGCAAAATTAGATGAATTTGTAGGAAAATTCAAAACAACCGCAGAAAACCTTGGTACAAAGGATGAAAAAACAACAACCAAAGAAGCTCTCCTTTTACTTGAAGAATCTCAGGAAGCTTTTAATCGTTTAATTGCCTTTTGTGCACTCCGTCAGAATGCAGATACCAACGATGGAGAAAGTGTTTCATACTTAGGACGCTTAATTCAGAAAAACAATGAAATTACACCATACACTACTGCAATTGAAAAATATTTTGCAGCTCTTAATGATGTGGATGCTATTATCGCAGATGACGAGATGTTAAAAGATTACGAATATCTTTTAAAAGAAAAGAAGAAATCCGCAAAATATCTTTTAAGCGAAGACGTAGAAACAGCACTTGGCGCTATGGACATGAGTGGGGGAAATGCATGGAGTGACTTACATGGATATTTAACTTCTTCCGTAAAGGTAGATTACAAAGGCGAAACAACTACTCTCTCTGCAATACGTAACATGGCTTATGATCCAGATCCTGAAGTTCGTAAGAGCGCTTATGAAGCAGAAATTGCTGCTTATGATAAAATTAAAGATGCCATTTGTTTCTCTTTAAATAGTATCAAAATGCAGGATTTAAGCGAATGCAAACTTCGTGGACATGCTTCACCATTGGACAAAGTATTATTCAATTCCAAAATGCAGCGTGCAACTTTAGATGCTTTACTCGAAGCAATGAAAGAATACATGCCAAACTTCCACAGTTACTTACGCGCGAAGGCAGAAAAGTTAGGGCATAAAAACGGACTTCCTTGGTATGACTTATTTGCACCAATGGGCAAGAGCGACAAGAAATATTCTGTTGAAGAAGCAAAAGCTTACCTTATGAACATTTTTGAAAAAGAAAATCCAAAGCTCGCAGAAATCGTAGACCGCGCTTTCGAAGAAAACTGGATTGACTTCTTCCCTCGTGAAGGAAAGGTTGGTGGCGCTTTCTGTGCAGGCTTAGATTCTGAAAAAGAATTCCGAGTTCTTACAAACTATGATGGTTCTATGAGCGACATCGTAACCTTGGCTCATGAACTTGGACATGGTTACCATGACTTTATGATTTTTGATAACAGACCATTAAACATGCAGTACTCTATGCCGGTAGCAGAAACTGCTTCTACCTTTAACGAAAACATTGTTGTAAACTATGCAATCAAAAACGCTACAAGCGATGACGAAAAACTCGCTCTCTTGGAAGGACAGTTAAGTGACGTAACACAGATTATCTGTGACATCTACTCTCGTTTCTTATTTGAATCAAAAGTAGTAAACAACCGTTCTGAGAACTTCATGTTTGCAGATGAACTTTGCAACATTATGTTGGAAGCACAAAAAGAAGCTTACGGTGATGGTTTAGATCACGATGTACTCCACCCATTCATGTGGGTATGCAAAGGTCACTACTATAGTGCAGGCCTTGGTTTCTACAACTTCCCATATGCATTTGGTGGATTATTTGCTCGTGGACTTTATGCGAAATTCCAGCAAGAAGGACCAGCATTCCTTGAAAAATATAATTACATGTTAAAGGAAACTCCTGTAAGAAGTGTAGAAGATGTTGCTAAGATTTGTGATATTGATTTAACATCTAAAGAATTTTGGTTAATGAGTCTTCATTCATATGATGAGGCTATTGCCCAGTACAAAGAACTTGTAAAGTAATTTACAATCAAAAACCCGCGGAAACTTCCGCGGGTTTTCTTTTATTCTAGAAAATAACCGATTTATCTTCGCCCATTGCTGGAACATGATTAAATTCGTACTTATGTCCATCCTCATCTCGAACGTATCCATTGAATTCCCCAAACACAATAAAATATTCGATATTGATTACTGGCAATGCATGTGTAACCATATCAAAAACATTGAATATCTCAAAGTCAAGGTTTACCATGTCATGCTCATCCTGAATATGCCAACGGGCATGTCCGTCAAATTCGATGGTTGGTTTATCTTTTGTAAATTTTGCTGGTGGCAAAATACTTACTTCGTCTTCAAACCAAATGAGGTTTTCATTATAATCATCTGGATCTACCGTCTGATTTTCTGTAAGGTTAAGGGCAAAGAAAATATCCTTACCATCCTTATTCATCTTACCCATAAAGGTTGCCCAATCATAATGCATTTCACGAGGATAATAGCCTCTGTGGTCATCGATAATCGCAGTGCTGTCATCATCAGTTTCATAAATCTTACCATTCACAGTTATGTAACCTTTTGCATGGAAGAAATCCTTCTGTGTATACAGTGGACGATGTCTTTCTTCTGGATTTGCAAAAGGAATCGATACAACACTAGGTTTTGAAATTCGAGTTAATTCCACATTATAATCAATGGTACCATCTTTCCCTTCAAAGAAGCCATCTACATTTGCTTTTCCATCCTGGAAATTATTTACATAATGTATACGTAATTTCTTTCTTTGCGCATGCGTGATACTTCCATTGATTAGGTTTGGTGAAACCACCGCTTCCGGTGCTGTCAATGTCTCCTGCCATCGATAGAGTTTTCTCATGCGCTGGTCATAGAACAAAGTCAATGCAACACCAAATAATCCCATGTTACACACTGCTGTAAGCATGTAACCACCTTTTAAATGCACCTCTGTGGCTTCCCAAAGTGTAAGTCTGATAGGATTTAAAAAGTCTGGTGCATCCGTTGGATTTTTTATACTTAAAAAATCCATAGTTTCAAACTCTTTGTCAAAAGTTCCAAATACACACTTTCCATCCTCTACTAAATGCTTTGGTGTAGGTACACTTCGTCGCCTTGGTGAAATAAATTTGCTAAACTCCCCCATTTTGTCACCCTTTTATTATTTCATTTTACCCACAACTACTTCCAGCTTTTCACACAAGCCTTTTGCAGTTTCATAATCATTTTCTTTTAAATATTTTTCGATTCGAGTTTCAAGTTCCTTCTTCTGCTGCTCCTGTTCTAAGTAGTCTTTTTCAAAATGATTTTCATAAATCATCTTTCGGAAAGATCTTGTACGCATTTTTCGAATCGATTTATCTTCTACAAAAAGAATATAATCTACACAGTTCGCAATCGTATAAAAGTCATGCGAAACCATAAGAACCGTTCCTTTATATTCTTCAATTGCTTTTTCAAGCGAAATCTGGGAATACGTATCCAGATGACTGGTAGGCTCATCCAACAGTAAGAGATTTGCTTTTCCTGTCGCAATTTTCGCCAACTGAAGCAAGTTCTTTTCTCCGCCTGAAAGCTGTCCGATTGGAGATTTTAACATATCCACTTCGAAATAATAATCCTTTAAGTATTCAGCAATTTCTCCATGTGTTTCAAATCCAAGCGATTCAAACTCCTCATAAATCGTATTGGACTCGTTTAACATTTCTCCATGAATCTGTGATAAGAAACCAAGTTCTACATCTTCTGCAATTGAGATAAAAGGATTGTTATTTTTATAAATATCACGAAGCAAGGTCGTCTTACCTGTTCCGTTTGGACCAACAATCGCTACCTTTTCGCCTTCCTTAATCTCAAAGCGAACATTCTCCAAAAGTACGTCTTCGTATGCAATCGTATAATCCTCTACGCGAAGAACGGTCTTCTTCTCGATTGGAAAATCCTCCTGTACTTCGACAACTTCCTGAGGGATGTCCTCTTCAATAATTGGGAGCACAATCTTAGGCTGACGTAAATTTACAAATGGTGCTTTGATACGTCTGGCTTCCAATCGTTCCAAATAAGAAACTCTTGCATGCAGAGCCTTACCTCTTGATGCACTCGTAACACGGGTTGCATTTGCACGAAGCTTATCTACGATTTTTTGATTACGTTCAATCTCCGCCTGTTCCTTTGCTACCTGCTCCTGTAATTCAATCTTTTTCGCAAGAAGAGAAAAATTGTATTCCACAAAATTGCCTTCAAATTCCTGAATATCTGTATCCTCTAAATGAAGGATTTTATTAAAGCAGTGATTTAACAAAAATCTATTATGTGTAATCGCTAAAATGGTTCCTTTATAAGAATTTATCAAATTGCGAAGTCCATTTAAATTTTCAAAATCAAGGAATACATCTGGCTCATCCATAATCAAAAGACTTGGCATAAGAAGCATCTGCTTTACAACCTGAAGTAACTTATACTCCCCACCACTAATAGCAGAGATATACAAGTTCTCGGTATGACTAAGCCCTGCCGTTTTTAGCTGTTTCTTGATATTACTTTCGTAATTATCGCCATCAATCGCAGTGAACTCATCGAGTAGCTCCTGATATTTTTCCAGAAGACTTTCCATGTCATCAAAGTTCGTTTCCATCTCCTTGCAAACAGCTTCATTCTCTTTTTGAAGACGAACAAAATCTTCCGCAAGAAAGTCAAAAACAGTTATCTCTCTATCTTTTTCGTCTTTTTCATACTGGCTCACATATCCTACACGGCCGTCTACATCACGTGTAATTTTTCCATCATAGAGATACTTTTCGTCATCTAACAAAATATCTACTAATGTCGTTTTCCCTGTACCATTGCTTCCGATTAGTACGACATGCTGTCCGTCTTCAATCGTAAAAGAAACATCTTTATATAAATCTTTTTCTGGAAATGCGTAGGATAATTTTTCTACTTTAATCATCAAATTTCTCCGTTAAATTAACATTCTTTTTGGAATGCTATTCTTGATTCCCCATCTTCTAAATAGATGGTTCCACACTGTACAAAACCACACTTTTTCAGCATGTTCTGCATCACATAATTATCTTCGTGTGTATCGATTTTTAAATTGTCACACTGTGCACTTGCCCAGTTCATACAAAATGAACCTGCACCTTTTACCAATCCAGAAGCTGCGATTCTATGCACCACGGAATAGTCTTTATCATTCAACCACTCTCCCTCATATATTTTTACATATGTCGGATCTGTTTCGTGAGCAAAATAAAACACCGCCGCAATCACGCCATCTTCTACACAAAGATAATGGTTTCCGGCATGAATATCACTTTCAATCTGTTCTCTGGATGGTTTATTATTTTTCCACTGATTTGGATTATTATGCTCTGCCATAAATGTTCTGGCACGAGCATAAACCTCCATTACTTGGTCTAATTCTTCTAATCTTGTTTTTCTAATTTCCATTTTTCTGTTTTTCGTTCCATTCATCAATAAATGCTACAACTTCTTTATCCTGATACTGTGAGTATACGAATACTGAAATCGCTAAAAGGATAGATGCGATAAGTGCAGTCATACGCACACCGTAGACTGTTGGATAACTATCTGTAGATCCTAAGTACATGGTATAGGATACGATAACAGTAACACCAGCCTGTGCAACCTTGTTGCAGAACTGACGTGATGCTACGAACATACCTGTGTGATCCACACCCGTTTTGATACGGTCATACTGAGCCATATCCGCAAATGCTGATGGTGGTAAAATGTTGGTACAAGCGATAGGGAACGCTACACCAATACCAATCAAAAATGCCGCTACTACAGAACCAAACTGTGCACCTTCACCTGCTAAGGATGCAATAAATCCAGGACCGATTGGCTGTGTACCAAAGAAGTTTGAAATTGGTTCATAGAAATAAATACCTGCATAAATGACTACATATGCAATACATGCACCAATAAGCAATGGTTTCTTACCTACTTTACGTACTAATTTGTTTACCAATGGATATGTACAAATACCTACTACAATACTAATCGCTAATACGATAGTTGCAAAACTTTCATTTAATCCCAACAACGTATCAATGTAGAACAATAATGCACCATTGAAAAATGCAAATCCTGCCTGCATGATTAAGTAACCAATTGTCATAATTACATAATGTTTATATGAGAATGCAGCCTTAAAGCTTTCAAGCATTGGAACTTTCTTGGTTGTATAACTTTCGATATAGTCTTCTTCTTTAACGATATATGCTGGGATAATACAGCACACTGCACCGATTACAGCAAATACTGCAAGAGCAATTCTCCATGCAGTAATAGGTTCCATACCTGCACCTTTGAATGCACTTACCATAACTGGAAGCACGTAAATAACTGCACTACCAAGTACGAACATTAAGGAATTTAAGGTAAAGAAAAATACTCTCTTCTTTGTATCCGTAACAATCTCTTGCTGGAAAGCATTAAATGGTACGTTATAAAATGTTGAGAACAAATAATACAAAAGAAGCATTGCTGCTACCCAGATAATGTTTGCTGTACTTACCGTTCCTTCTGGAGGGAAGAAAATAAGAAGACAAACAAGCGCGTATGGAATCGCAGCCCATTTCATAAATGGAAGTCTTCGACCTCCTTTCGCCTTACAGTTATCACTCAAACCTGCTACCCATGGATCGGTAATCGCATCAAAGAATACACCGAAACCACGAAGAGTTCCCATCATACCAGCTGGAATAAGAAGTGGTAATCCAGAAGATGGTGTTACGTTAAAAAATTTCAAAGTATAAGTTACAATAAGCCCACTTAAAATCGCTCTGGCAAAGTCACCGAGACAGATACCTAGCATCTGGGCTGTGGTTAATTCTTTTTTCATAGTTATCTCCGTTCTAATTACATTTCTTTTGCAATCTTTAAGAATTTTTCTCTTAATAATCTCTTGTACAATTCTGGCTCTTCTCCCATAGGACCATGGGCAGAATTTTCAAACCATACCAACTCTTTATCTGGCGCCTGAACTTTATCAAAATAATCCTGCACCAAAGCACTTGGTGTATTGTTATCATGTCTTCCCTGGAAGATATAATATGGCATTGGGAAGTTTGTCTCTTCTGCCATAAAATTGCACTTACATGTTGTAGGCCACATGAGTGTCAGACATCTCTTGTAACCATTTGCTACACCAATCTTATCAAAGAGTGTATATTCTTTACTCTTAATAATTGGAAGTGCTGTATCTGTCCAATAGGTACCATTGCTCTTTAAGGAATGGCCTCCATACTTTTTCATAATCTTACGCTGAGTCATCATGCCATCAAAAATTTCTCGGTAACATCCATCTACAGGTCTTCCGATTTCTTCTAATGTTTTGATATCTTCTTCGTTGCCAGCTTCTTTCGCTTTCGCATATGCAAAATCATAGCTTAATTCTTCATTTAATACACCATCTACTACCTGACCACTTCCGATGTAGCCGGCAATATTCTCCGGATGACGAATACAAAGATATGTGCCAAGTTCTGTACCCCAGCTTCCGCCCTGGATAAAGATTTTTTCTTTGTTCAATGCTTTACAAAGATACGCTATAAGTTCTGCTGCATCTTCAATCAACTGATTAAGATTCAAACTGTCGTCTTTTACGCCCCAGTAAGAACCACCAGTTCCACGCTGATCCCAACAAACAATTGTAAAGTCGTCACATAAATCACTGTGTCTTGCCAGCACTCCGTGACGATTGGTTACACCCGGTCCGCCATGTAAAAACAAAAGCACTGGATTGCTTTTTTTCTCACCACGAATATGAATTTTTTGGTTTACTCCGCCTAATTTTACCTTGCGGATTTCATCAATTTCGTATGTCATATTTTCCCTCTTTTCCGCTCACATATATTTTAATCATTATATCATATCAAAACCAAAAGAGGAAGAACCTCATCACTGAAGTTCTTCCTCTTCTTTTGCTAAGGAGAAAATTTATACTACCGATGCGCCAAATGGCATAAGTGCCAATTTCGCCATCTTAAGATGTTGCAAGCCAAACGGAATCCCGATAATTGTACAGCAAAGCAAAAGCCCTGTAAGGGCATGTTCAATCGCCATTGGTACACCCGTAAGAATAATCCATAAAACATTTAACAGAAATGACCCTGTACTCATACCATACTGTACATCTTTTCCAAATGGACAAGTTGCTAGCTTTGCAAATTTAAAGCACTGAATACCATAAGGAATACCCACTATCGTAATGCACCATAATAATCCTAAAACCAGCCACGATAAACCTGTATACCATCCACCTAAAATAAACCAAATAATATTTGCTAAGAAACTCATTTCTTTTTCCTCCTAATTTGTATTTTTAAATCTATATTTATGCAGTGTTTCCTGCTGAACAAAAGATAACAAATATAAATTTCCCTTTCAATAGTTTTGAACTAACAGGTAAATTCCTAGATTTAACAAGTAACTTTTTGAACCTAAAAACATATACTAATGATAAAGGATTTTATTAGGAGTCATTTTATGAATCAACGAACACGTAATTTTCTACGATATCTCTTCGTCGTGCTCTTAGGCGTATTTTTACATTTCGCCTATGAACTATCTGGCGAAAATCCGATTGTTGGATTGTTTGCAACCGTAAATGAATCCGTATGGGAACACCTAAAACTAATATTTTTCCCAATGCTCGTTCTGTCGATTTGGGATATGTTTCACACACAGAAAAACAGCCTCTGTTTCCTGCCCGCCAGAACGCTTGGGATTCTTGCAGGCATGGCATTTATTGTCGTAGCTTTCTATACCATAACAGGTATTCTTGGCTTTATGGTGGATTGGATAAACATCCTTCTTTATCTTCTGGGTATGTTTATCGTATTCTGGGTGGAGAAAAAGCTGCAGCACAGCTGCAACACCATCAGTGTGAAGCTTGCAATTGTACTATGGATATTCTTTATTATTTTATTTATTATTTTTACAATTGCTCCTCCTGCACTCGGAATTTTCGTTCCTCTTATGCCATAAAAAAACTCCTCATCGCCCGATGAGGAGTTTGACTTTTTCTATTTATTTATTCCTAATGTTCTCAATACGTAATCCATTTCTTCCATTCTTTTATCGAACTCCTGATAAAAATCATCTGCATATGGAGTCAAATAAAACGTCTGAAGAAACTTCATATTGATTGCTTTGATCGCATTTTCTTCTTCCGAATGCTCTGCATAAAATTCTCTCAATTTCTTGGTAAGTCCATGCCATTCTACAAGAAATTTTTCATATGACTTTAAGTTCGGCACACCTAGCCACTTATTAATTTTTACCTTTGATTTATTTGGCGCAGGGCATGCATCCTTTAAAACAAAATACGTGAGTTTATCATCTTCGTAATTTCTTCCCAACGGAAACAGACGACAATATCCTGGTCGAAAAGCATGAATGCTACAACGTCCTTCTTCATTTAGAAAAGAACAGCTTGGCACACCTTCCCCCGCCATCTTTATATTTGGCAGAATCAATCCATCTACTACATTTAATTCCATTTCTTTTGCAAGAAGTTCTTCTATCGTTTTGCCTAAATTTTTTGTAAGCTGATTAATATCATAGGGATCCAGCCAAATCGATTCTCCCATATCCTGGCAGCAGGATGAGCATCCCTGGCAGTCATGGCAGCTAATCTTTACCATGTCATTATTTCCATATAATTTTCCATCTGATATTTCTAATAAATCTTTATTCATCTTTTCTTCCTTTGTTTTTCTTTCTTAGTCTACTATAAGATATTTTTCTTGAAAATACAAACTAATATGGATAGAATATAACTAGATAATAAACGGAGAAAGGAACCCTTACTTATGTATAACGGAAATAAAAATATCGTAATTTGTGACCATCCTTTATTGAAACACAAAATTACAATGCTTAGAAACAAAAACACAGGAACAAATGAATTCCGTACTGTTGTAGAAGAAATCGCTATGTTCGTAGGCTACGAAGCATTACGTGATTTAGAACTCACAGAAGTAGAAGTAGAAACACCTATCGAAACTGCTATGTGCCCAGTTATCGCTGGAAAGAAACCAGCTATTATCCCAATCCTTCGTGCAGGACTTGGTATGGTTGGCGGCATGTTAAAACTTATGCCTGCTGCTAAAGTTGGTCATATCGGTATGTATCGTGACGAAGAAACTTTCGAACCACACGAATACTTCTGCAAACTTCCAGCTTGTATCGACGAAAGAAAAATCTTCATCGTAGACCCAATGCTTGCAACTGGTGGTTCAGCTATCGATGCGATTGATTCTATCAAAACTCGTGGTGGAAAAGACATTTATTTCCTTTGCATCATCGCTGCTCCAGAAGGATTAGAAAAACTTTCTGCAGCTCATCCTGATGTAAAAATCTATGTTGGTAACTTAGATCGTCAGTTAAATGAAAATGCTTACATCTGTCCAGGTCTTGGCGATGCAGGCGAT
>JAZKYR010000149.1:0-3706 GCA_045612245.1 Agathobacter sp. | reverse complement strand
TTTTATTCACAACATTAGTAATCTACCACATTTCCTTTGTGAATGCAAGCATTTTCTTTACAAATCGCAAAGTTTTAGCCCATCCAAATAATAGGTGTTTTTGATAAATACATATTCAAAGATTTCTGAATCTTGGTAGAGGCTTCATCCCCAATCATAATCTGGCTGTATGGTCTCCAACCTACATCAATCATCTTATTAATCATGTAAGTCTGTAATGCAGTACCGATTCTTTGTCCACGGAATTTTTCATACACATAAAGCATTCCGATACTATCATCATTATGGACACCTATCATACCAGCAAGTTCGTCATTTACAAAGGCGCCGTACATATTTCCCTTTTGAATACGTTCTTTGATATATCCTTTGTCCTGTACCTTCTGGTAATCCGCATGATCATAAGCATACTGCACTTCTGCTTCATGCTCCAAAGTAAGCTGTTTAATAACCAGGCCTTTTTCATTTGGCTGTCCATCTTCACGATACAAGCCTTTGATAGACAGACGTTCTCTTGGCGTATAAACCGACTGATAGCATACGAGGCTGTAGTTCAAGTTTAAAAGTTTACGTACTGGCTCTACCATTTCTTCCTGATGAAGCACAATCTTTTTGATAGAGAGGCGCACTTCCTTTGGCAAGTTCACAAAGAAATCTTTCTTTGTTCCTGAATGATGATAATAACCTGTCTCTTTATCTCGAATCAAAACATCATTGCCTTCTCTTGCAATAAGTTCTGCACGTCCACGATTTATGGATTCAATCATATCCATATTTAGAGTTTTATTCAAAATTAAACGATCTTTGCATTCATGTAATGCAAAATACTGGTCATACAAATCAGGACGACGCTGCATTGTACGTTTCTTAGCTTCTTCTAATTTCCAATCCTCTATCTTCTTTTGATTACCACTAAGCAATATCTCTGGCACATACTTTTCATGCCATTCTTCCGGTCTAGTGTACTGAGGATATTCTAATAGATATCCATGGAAAGATTCGGTTTCTGCTGACATATCATTATGCAACACCCCTGGAACCAAACGTGAAATCGCATCGATCATAACCATCGCAGCAAGCTCTCCACCGGTTAAGACATAATCCCCAATCGAAACATAATCTGTAACGATTTCTTCTAATACTCGCTCATCAATGCCTTCGTAATGTCCACAAAGCAAAATCAAATCATCATTCTTTGCAAATTCTTTTGCCATATGCTGATTAAACTGATATCCCTGTGGAGTTACATAAATGACACGTCTTTTATGATTTTCTGGAATCTTCGATACCACATGATTGTATGCATCATACACCGGCTGTGCCTGCATAAGCATTCCGGCCCCACCTCCATATGGATAATCATCTACTTTTTTATGTTTATCTGTGGAAAAATCACGGATATTGGTTGCCTCAATAGAAATCTGTCCTGCCTCTATTGCTCGCCCAGTAATCGAAGTATTTAATCCGTTTTCTACCATTTCTGGAAATAATGTCAATACATGAAAGTTCATATATATGCCTTCTTTCTATTAGTCTCTTAAGCCTGGAAGTAAGTGCACAAGTACTGTACCTTTTTCTAAATCGATTTCTTTTACACAATCAGGAATCTTAGGCACCAAAAGATCCGCTTCTCCCTGTTTTGTAAATACATATACATCATTCGCACCCGTCTGGATAACATCCGTAAGTTCCCCTAAATCTTCCCCTTCGTCGGAAACTCCCGCAAGGCCAATCAAGTCTGCAATAAAGTACTCCCCTGGAGCAAGTTTCACCGCATGTTCTCTTGTAACCAAAAGATCTGCATTTTTATATTTTTCTACATCATTGATGTTATCAAACTGTTTAAACTTTAAGATTACAAGGTTTTTAAAGAACTTCACTGACTGTACATCTAGCTCCATCTGTTCTTTTCCTGTATCTAAAATAACCTTTTTTAATTTCTTAAATCTCTGTGGGTCATCTGTGGTAGGAAACACCTTTACTTCTCCACGCACTCCGTGTGTAGTGGTGATAACTCCGACTCTTAATAAATTTTCCATATGTTACCTCTGTAGACTTATTTCTTACATTTTATCATATCATCTATTTTTGCTACAATATATTTTATTTGATTTGTCTTACAATTTTCTCAATCAATTCATTCACCACTTCTGGCTTATCCGCATTTGAATTGTGCCCTGCACCCTTGATAAATTCTAGCGGAATCCCTGTATTTTTATTCCATGCTTTATTGTATCGAATAGCAGAACCTGCCATATCTTTTTCCCCACAAATCAACAATGCTGGACACTGGATTTCATATGGCAAATCTCTTTCCATCGCTTCTGCCAGCAATTTCATGCCATGACCTGATATTTGTGCATAACGCTTTTTATCTCCATCATAGACCATCATAATCTCATGCATGAGTTTTCTTCCATATTCGGTCATAGCTACACCATTGGTTCCTGTTTTTAACAATGATTTCCATGGATAATAGTAATACACTGGCTCCATTTTCTTTAATAACCAAATTTCCATTGCGGTCACATAGTTTCTCTGCAATGGCGCCGAATCAATCGACACAAAACCTTTCAACTTTTCAGGAAAAAGTTCCGCATATGCTTGTCCAACATATCCACCCATGGATTGACCAACAATAACAGGATGTTCTATCTCTTCCGTAATTAAAATTTCATCCAGCCATCTCGCCTTATCCATTAGATCAAAATCAAATTCAAAAGGCCAAGACGCAGCATGCGCAGGTGCATCCCACACAAATACATTGTATTTATTCTCAAAATACTCAATCTGCTTATCAAATAATCTATGGTCTGCCGTAAGTCCTGGTAAAAACACCAGCGTAGGCATCGTTTTATCTATGATATTTATCCAATAGTGGATATTTCCACATCTTGTTTTATGTATTTTTTCTATCACTTTGTCATACCTCCGCAACCGACACCTGTATAAGGTACCCCTATTATACTATCTCTCTACTATAAATAAAACATATATTTAAGCCAACATGGTGTCGAAGGAACACTCACTTCTATAAAATTTGAACAAATCCTCGCCCTCTGTGTTTTGTAAAATTCATTCTTCTTAAGGACTTTCTTAGTTTCTCTTAGGGTGGAGCGATGGAAATAAATCATGCTGTATGCATATGTTTGAGGCACCGTTTTTGTGCCGAGTTTATGCATGCAGAATGAATTTTACAAAACACAGAGGGCGAGGATTCTATACAAAAATAATAAAAGGGAGTGTCCTTCGACACTCCCATGTTGGCTACTGCATAATTTCTACAACAACCTTTTTGTCTTCTTTAGAGGCTGCGGCCTTTACAACGGAACGGATTGCTTTTGCAATACGACCCTGTTTACCGATAACTTTGCCCATGTCAGACTGTGCAACACGCAATTCCAAAACAATCGCTCTGTCATTTTCTGTTTCAGTAACAACTACTTCATCAGGACAATCTACGAGCGCTTTTGCAATTACTTCCACTAATTCTTTCATTGCGCTACCTCTCAAATCTTATTTTGTGATACCTGTTGCTTTGAAGATTTTTGCAACTGTTTCTGTAGGCTGAGCACCGTTTGCTAACCATTTTTTAGCTGCTTCTTCATCTACATGATATTCAGCTGGATTTCTCATTGGATCATATGTTCCGATTTCATCGATACAACGACCATCTCTTGGTGATCTAGAATCTGCTACTACGATT
>JAZKYR010000148.1:0-4622 GCA_045612245.1 Agathobacter sp. | reverse complement strand
GTCTTTCTAGCCTGTTCATCTAATTCAATTACTTCGTCTACTAATGGAAGTTTGTGTTCCTGAAATTTCTTACGGATATTTTCTTTTACAACTTCAGGATTTTCTCTTAAAAATTTAATATCGATCATATTGCCTCCAATTTTTCCTTAAATCATTATCTGCTATTGTACTATTTTCTATACTAAAAATCAAGATGCAAAGACGTAGCAAACCGCGATAAATTCTAGTATCGCGACCAATGGAACCCCATATTTAAACTGCAAATGTTTCGTTTTGTGACGAAAGACTTCCATCCCAATCCATACACCGGCTCCACCACCTACAAATACTATCAAAAGCAATGTTTTTTCTGGTATTCTCCACGCATTTCTCCTCGCTTTTGCCTTATCTATTCCCATTAAGAAAAATCCAATAACGCTAACTACTGCCATGTATGTAAAAACATTTTGTAAAATACTACTCATGACAATTATTCTGATTTTTCTTTTATAAGCAACTTCATCTCATACCACAATTCTGTTGCAATAAATAACGAAGAATAAGTACCTGCTAACAACCCAAGCATAAGTGGAAGCGCAAATTCTTTAATTGCTGGCACACCTAAGGCCAAAAGAAGGATTACCATTGTTAACGTTGTAAGAGAAGTATACATGCTTCTTGTCAAAGTCTGTGTTAACGAACGATTCGCTACTTCATACCATGTTTCTGGTGTCTGTTTCTTTACAGAAAGCATATTTTCTCTAATACGGTCAAATACAACAATCGTATTATTAATAGAATAGCCCACAACTGTAAGCACGCAGGCAATCAAAGTATTACCTACTGTAATTCTTATCAAGATATATGCAGTAAGTACAATTAACACATCATGAACCAATGCCAAAATTGCACTAACTGCAAATCGTAAATCTTTAAATCTCAGACGAATGTAAACTAACATGAAGAAACATGCTACTACAACCGCAATAATTGCGCTTTCACGCATTTCCCCACTAACTGTTGAGCTAATACTCTGTGAGGTTATCGTCTTTTCATCTACGCCAAACTCTTTTACAAGCATTGCATTTAATGCTTCTCTCTCTTCTAAAGAAAGTGTTTTGGTTTTTAGCACAACATTTGTACTATCATCCACAGTAGTTGCCTGAACCGCAGAGTCTCCTGTCACCTTTGACACATAAGGAATAATATTCTTTTCGATTTCTTCAATCGTATATTCTTTTCCGAAATCTACTGTAGTAGATGTACCGCCCGCAAATTCAATACCATAATTGAATCCGTTTCCATTTGTTGCAGTATGATAAGCAAAGCCGCCGATACCTGCAACTACTAATGCTACAGAAATTGCAAACCAAAGTTTTCTATGCTTTAAGAAATCAATTGTCTGTAACTGTTTTGCAGCACCATAAAACTTCTTGTCCTTTAATCCAACTGCATAGAACGCCTGAAGCAAATATTTTGCAATTATCAAGGCTGTAAGCATCGACATCAGGATAGAAATCATAAGCGTATATGCAAAACCTTTTACAGTTCCAGAACCTAAAGCCATAAGTACAACTGCTGCAATAAATGTAGTAACACTTCCATCTACAATTGCAGACATTGCTTTTTTGTATCCATTTTTGATAGACATAGAAACCGATGTACCTGCTGCGATTTCTTCTTTGATACGAGCAAAGGTAACTACGTTTGCATCTACCGCCATACCGATACCAAGAATAATACCTGCAATACCAGGAAGCGTCAGTGTAATCTCAAACAACTGAACAAATGAAATAGTAGCAAATGTATAAATTGCTAATGCAATCGATGCAACTAAGCCTGGCAAACGGTATACACCAATCATAAACAGCATGATAAGAACTAAACCTATGCCTGCAGCTAAAATACTTGTACTAAGTGCATCGCTTCCTAACTGCGCACCCACAACATTCGATTCTAATTCTTCTAATTTAAGACTGATTGCACCAATTCGAATGAATGTAGCCAGTTCTTCTGCCGCCGCAAAATCTCGCGAACCAGAAATTACACACTGTCCATTGTTAATTGGTTCCTCTACTGTAGGCACACTAATAAAATGATCATCATAATAAATGGCAATCGAATCACCTGAAGATGCCGCTTTCGTTGTAACTTCACCAAATATTTTGGCCGCATCATCCGTAAATGAAAGTGATACTATTGGTGAATTTGCACCATACTGATCAGGTATATATCCCGCTTCTGCTGATTTAACATCATTACCTGTTAAAACAACCGAACCATTTGCAATAAGTTCTTCTAACTCATAATTTAACTTATATGGAACTTCTGCATCACTGCTTGCATCATATGTATAGTTTGCCTTACCATCTGCATTCTTTTCTGTAATAAAATATAATGCACCTGGGCTACCCAGTTCTTCTAATACCGCATTGGCATCAAACACACCTGGGATTTCAACCGTAATACGATCTTCTCCCACCTGATATACCGCATACTCTGTGCTGTAATTTTCTGCACGTTCTTCTAATTTTGCGATAGTATCATCGATATCTGTCTGGGTAGGATTTTTTGTCATAATCTGATAAGTAATGGATACTCCACCAGATAAATCAAGCCCAAGTATAATAGACTTATCTCCTTTGGATGTTGTTTCCTTTAAAACATTCGCACCATATGCACCTACTCCCGCCAACAGTACAATGATTGCAAGAATAATTGCTATTGCTTTATTTTTTCTCATATTTTATAACCTCTTTTTTCAATACTAACGAATAGCATTGTAGCACATTCAATACTTTTTTACAACAAAACATATAAAGGCTGCACAAATTTCGCCCCCAAAAATCTGTGCACCACTTACAAATTTTTTATCAATTTTTATAATTCTATTGCAACTAATCAGTAGCCATGCTACCATGCCTACACAATTCGAATTCCGCAGCATATATTTTTATTGAATGGAGTTATAAACATATGAACAATAATGAGCTATTACTTGCTATATCTGATATGATGGATGAAAAACTAGATGCTGTCCATGTTCGAATGGACAACTTTGACACCAAGCTTGATGCTGTCGAAACGCGTCTTTCTGGTGAAATCCATGCTCTCGATGCTAAAATCGATTCGGTTGAGGAAAAGCTTTCCGCTGACATCTGCGCTCTCGACGCTAAAATTGATTCCGTTGAGGAAAAGCTTTCCGCCGACATCTGCGCTCTCGATGCTAAAATTGATTCCGTTGAGGAAAAGCTTTCCGCTGACATCCGCGCTCTCGATGCTAAAATTGATTCCGTTGAGGAAAAGCTTTCCGCTGACATCTGCGCTCTCGATGCTAAAATTGATTCCGTTGATCAACGACTTTCCGCGGATATCAGAAAAATCAACGTTTCTCTGGAAAACGTTGTGATCCCACGTATCAAACATGTTGAGCAATGTTATCTGTCTACTAGCGAACGTTATATAAATGAAACGGGACGTATTGATGGACTAACATTTGATGTTCAAGTCATCAAAAGTATCGTACAAGACCATAGCCAACAGCTACAGAAAATTTCATAAAAACAAAATGCTCACTTTAAAGTGAGCATTTTTATTATTTTCTTACACACATACCGCCAAATATGCTACATGCAATCAATATCCAAACAAGAAAAAGACGAGTTGAAAATCCAAATATAATTTGCCCCACAAAAAAGGAACAAAGTATTAATAGGGACAGAAAAATTGCACTAAGCATAGCAGACTGTAACATATTTCTTCTAACTTCTATATTACTGTCTATTTTTAAAGAAAGGCCTCCTGCAAGACCTGCCAGAATATATGTAACAATAATCCCTATCATCGCTTTATCCGCCTGCCATTTAAACACATATGTAAGAGCACTAACTACCAACAACGATACTAACGATACAACTATCATCACACATATCGCAACCATATATTTTCTCATTCTATACATATCAACATCCCCCATATATCATCTTATGCAAAAATAGAGAAAAAATACTTGACTGTACAAGCCATTCGACACTTGACCATTTAGACGTGACATGGTCATCTTCCCACGTACTGATAACTGCGAGTTATAATCAGTTAGTCCTTCAATAAAGCAAGAAAAGAGGCTTGTATATTTTGTAAAATTGGACCGCATGCGGCCGTCGCTACTTAATAAGTGACGATGGTAGTCGTCACGCATTTAGTAGCGTAACGAGCCCGCATCCGAGCGAAAGTCGTGTCCAAATTTTATAAAATATACAAGCCTCTTTTCGTAGTATATGGAATAATTCTGATTATAACTCGCAGTTGTTAACCGTACGTGGGAATGGTACAACGTCACGAATGTTGCTCATACCTGTTAAGTACATTACACAACGTTCGAAACCAAGACCAAAGCCTGCATGTCTAGCAGAACCATATTTACGAAGATCAAGGTAGAAGCCATAATCCTCTTCATTAAGTCCCATTTCCTGAATTCTAGCAAGAAGTTTATCGTAATCATCTTCACGCTGAGAACCACCGATGATTTCACCGATACCAGGCACAAGACAGTCTACTGCTGCCACAGTCTTTCCATCTTCGTTAAGTTTCATATAGAAAGCTTTGATATCCTTTGGATAATCAGTAACGAATACTGGACGTTT
>JAZKYR010000147.1:0-8921 GCA_045612245.1 Agathobacter sp. | reverse complement strand
AGGCTACTGGCATAACTTCCGTTTCAATCCAGAACTCAAAGCAGCTGGAAAGAACGCATTTAGCTTAGATAGCAAAGAACCTACAGGCGATTATCAGGAATTCCTTAAGGGTGAAAACCGTTATGCATCACTTGCTAAGTTCAACCCAGAAAGAGCTGCTGAATTATTCGCTCAGTCTGAAGCTAACGCTAAAGAACGTTATGAACACTTAAAGAAACTTGTTACTCTTTACGCTGGTGAAGAATAATAAGCATATTAAGTAAGAAAAATTAAAGGAGAAGCCTCTGCGCAAATTAGTTTGCAAAGGAGGCTTCTCCTTTTAATTTGGCGTGCAATGCGCCTACGTGGGAGCGAAAATCTCACGTTTTTCTTAATATGCAACTGGTTATAAATGCTATAAATAATTGTGATAGTTATGGTAGTATTTTATAATTGCAGAACATAGAAATCTCCTTTATAATGACATTATGTTTTTATAAAGGAGATTTTTATTATGTACAGTATGGAAGAATTAAAAGCAGTGGATATGGAAGTGGCAGCTGCCATTGACAGTGAATTAGATAGACAGAATAGTCATATTGAACTTATTGCTTCAGAAAACTGGACTAGCAAAGCTGTAATGGCAGCAATGGGCAGTATTATGACGAATAAATATGCAGAAGGCTATCCAGGAAAGAGATATTATGGTGGATGTGACTGCGTAGACGTAGTAGAAGACTTAGCAAGAGAACGTGCAAAAGAATTATTTGGTTGTGAATATGTAAACGTACAGCCTCATTCTGGTGCACAGGCAAATATGGCAGTACAGTTTGCTATGCTTCAGCCAGG
Organism: Agathobacter sp.; assembly: GCA_045612245.1. Classification (GTDB taxonomy): domain Bacteria; phylum Bacillota; class Clostridia; order Lachnospirales; family Lachnospiraceae; genus Roseburia. The sequence continues at coordinate 8,093 of JAZKYR010000147.1, read as the reverse complement.
AGATACAGTTATGGGCATGAACTTAGACCATGGCGGACATTTATCACATGGTTCACCAGCAAACTTCTCAGGTTCATACTTCAATATCGTGCCTTATGGTGTAAATGATGAAGGTTTTATCGATTATGACGAAGTTATGAAGATTGCGATGGAATGTAAACCTAAAATGATTATTGCAGGTGCATCAGCATATGCCAGAACTATTGATTTCAAGAAATTCCGTGAAATTGCGGATGCATGTGGTGCATTACTTATGGTGGATATTGCACATATCGCAGGTCTTGTAGCTGCAGGCCTTCATCCAAGCCCAATTCCATATGCTGACGTAGTAACAACCACTACACATAAAACGCTTCGTGGACCTCGTGGTGGTATGATTATGGCTAGTCAGGAAGTTGCAGACAAGTTTAACTTTAATAAAGCCGTATTCCCAGGAATTCAGGGTGGACCGCTCATGCATGTAATTGCTGCAAAAGCGGTATGTTTCAAAGAAGCATTAGATCCAGCTTTCAAGGAATATCAGCAGGGGGTTATTGATAATGCACAGGCGCTTTGTAAAGCTCTTATGGATAGAGATATCAAGATTGTATCGAATGGTACAGATAATCACTTAATGCTTGTGGATTTGACTCCATATGATTTAACAGGAAAAGCAATGGAAAAGCTTCTTGATGCGGCGCATATTACGTGTAACAAGAATACAATTCCAAATGATCCTAAATCCCCATTTGTAACAAGTGGTTTACGTCTTGGTACACCAGCAGTTACCTCTCGAGGTTTAAAAACAGAGGACATGGATAAAATTGCAGAAGCAATTGCAATGCTTATTAAAGAAGGCGAAAGTGCGGTAGACAAAGCACGTGCGATTGTAGATGAACTTACAGCAAAATACCCATTAAAATAGGGATGAAAATAAGAAGGAAAAACCAAAGTGTTTTTCCTTCTTTATTTTGCTTGAAATCTTTTAAAGCAAATGATACAATAACCTATACCATGGACAAAATATGGGAGGAAATGAGATGGCAAGCTTGTTTGACAAAATTGCAAGACAAGTAATCACCGGTCTTGAACCAAAGAAAACTTCAAAGCCAAGACCGAAAACTATGTCACAAACTGCATATAAGAAGCCAACGATGGTGATACCAGTGACACCAGTGTCTAAAGTAGAGAAACCTGATATTAAGGTTGTTGCGCCAACAGTTGGTCCAGAAGAGCAGACTGTTATGATAGAGGCCCAGATTTCCTCAGAACATACCAAAAAAGATGATATACCAGTTATTATTACATTGGAGAAAGAAATGACTACAGAAAACAAAGCAATCGAAAAAGAAGATTATTTATTAAATCAGATAGATGAATTCCGTGCAAAAGCACAGCAGCTCCAGAATCTTATGCTTACTAAAGAATCTAAGGTTCAGGAACTTCAGGAAATCGTTGATGAGCGAGAAATAAAAGCAATGGAGTTGGAACATATTTTAAATGAACGTCAGAGAAAAGCAGATGGCATCACAGAAGAAGTTAGCAAGCAGATTGATAGCTTAATTGATAAAGTATCTGAAAAAATGGAAGCCATCGGCGCATCTTTAGGAAAAGAATTGCAGGATGGACAGAAGTTAAATGAACGTCAGTTAGAAGAATTAAAGAATACTCTTGGCGATTTAAATGGACAGCAGATTGAAGAAATTAAAGGAATGTTAGGTTCTTTAAGTGCTCAGCAGGCAGAAGAATTAAAAAATACGCTTTCTGAATTAAATACTCAGTTAGAAGTTGTAAAATCTGATTTGTCTGATAAAGTGCATTCAGAGAATGTACAGTGTTACCGAAATCTTGCGGATCTTTTAAAGAGTGTTGAGGAAAAATTAGATAGAGCAAATGAAATTGAAGCAAAAGTAGATTCCGTACATAAATGTACAGTTGCGGTTATTGTACTTAGTGTAATTAACCTCTTAGGAATTGCGGGTTTAGTTGCATTGTTCATTCTTCAGAGATTGTTTTAAGGATTACCAAAGAGCTGTCGAATTGAGACAGCTCTTTTTTAGATAATAATATTGCAGAAAGAGGAAAAATAATGAAGTTTACAAAATTACATGGTTGTGGAAATGGATATATTTACGTGAATTTATTCGAAGAGACATTAGAGAATCCAGCGGAAATGTCAATAAAAGTGAGCGATTGTCATTTTGGTATTGGTTCTGACGGTTTAATCACGATTGGACCATCAGAAATTGCAGATTTTACGATGCATATATATAATGCAGACGGTTCGGAAGCTGAAATGTGTGGGAATGGTGTGCGTTGTGTAGGAAAATATGTATATGACCATGGCTTGACCGATAAGACAGAGGTTTCAGTAGAAACAGGTGCAGGTATTAAATATTTGACTTTAAATGTGGAAAACGGAAAAGTATCCACTGTTCGAGTGGATATGGGCGAACCTATTTTTGCACCTTCAGAAATTCCGGTAGTAGCAGACGGAGAGTATGTAATTGATGAAATAATTCTTGTGGGAGATAGGGAGTGGAAAATGACTTGTATTTCCATGGGAAATCCACATGCAGTAGTATTTGTGGAGGATGTAAAAGACTTTCCTTTAGAGAAATACGGACCTCTTTTTGAGAATCATGAGCGTTTTCCAAAGAGAACAAATACCGAATTTGTAAAGGTTGTTTCTAGAAATGAAGCCTATATGAGAGTATGGGAGCGAGGTTCAGCGGAGACTTGGGCTTGTGGAACAGGTACCTGTGCAACTGTTGTTGCCTGTATTTTAAATGGATTAACAGATAGAAAAGTTTTAGTTCATTTGCTAGGTGGAGACTTGGTAATTGAATGGGATGAAAAAACAAATCACGTTTTTATGACAGGACCAGCTACAGAAGTATTTAGTGGCGAATATAATAAATAAGGTGATAAGTATATATGCAAATCAAAAAGCTTCTAGCGAAACTCGATTACGAATTGTTAGAGGGTAAGATAGATACAGAAGTGACTGCATTGGTATATGATTCTAGAAAAATCAAACCGGGAGCAATTTTTGTATGTATCAAAGGAACAGTTAGAGATGGCCATGATTTCATTCCGGAAATGATGGAAAGAGGTGCAGTTGCTTTTGTGATAGAGCGAGATGATGTGGAGATAGTGGAAGGCTATACTTATATTTTAGTAGAAAGCACAAGGAAAGCCCTTGCAGAACTTGCGGCAGCATATTTTGATTATCCTGCAGAGAAGTTAAAAACAATTGGTATTACTGGGACAAAAGGGAAAACCACTACAACCTATCTGGTAAGGTCTGTTTTAGAATCTGTAGGGATTAAAACGGGGTTAATAGGAACTATTAAAACTATTGTTGGCGAAGATGAGATTCCATCTGTGAATACGACGCCAGAATCTTATGTGATACAAGAGTTATTTCGTAAGATGGTAGACGCAGGAATAGAAGTAGTGGTTATGGAGGTATCTTCTCAGGCGCTTATGATGCATAGGGTGGATGGTTTTATCTTTGATATTGGTGCTTTTACAAATTTAGAACCGGATCATATTGGAGAAAATGAACATAAGGATTTTGCTGACTACTTGTATTGTAAAAGTTTATTGTTTCAAAAATGCAGGCTAGGTATATTAAACGGAGATAGCGAGTACTTGAAAGAACTGCTACATGGGCATACCTGCGAGATAAAGACATTTGGTTTCGGAGAAAATAATGATATTCCGGCATCAGAGGTCCAACTTGTGAAACAAGATGGAAAGCTAGGTGTAAGATATCGTGTAAAAACTCATAGAGAGTTTGAAGTAGAGGTGAATATCCCGGGTCTCTTTAGTGTGTATAATTCTATGGCAGCCATAGCTATTGCAAATTGTTTTAGTGTTAGTGAAGAAGAAATTAAATCAGCACTTAACAATGTGAGCGTTAAGGGGCGTATCGAGATCGTACCCGTGACAAAGAGTTATACGATGATAATTGATTATGCACATAATGCACTGTCATTGCAGAGTTTACTGACGACTTTAAAGGCTTATAAACCAAATCGTTTGATTTGTCTTTTTGGGTGTGGTGGAAATCGTTCAAAATCCAGAAGATATGAGATGGGTGAGGTGTCATCACGTCTTGCAGATATTACAGTGATTACTTCGGATAATCCAAGGGATGAAGATCCAATCGATATTATTCAGGATATTTTGATTGGAGTGAAAAGGTCAAATGGGGAATATGTAGTGGTGCCGGATCGTAAAGATGCTATTAAGTTTTGCATGGAGAATGCGCAGGCTGGCGATGTGATTGTTCTTGCTGGGAAAGGTCATGAGGATTATCAGGAAATTCGGGGGATTAAGCAACCGATGGACGAAAGAGAACTTATTGCAGAGATTATAAAAGAAAATCCAGATATCAAAATATAAGAGGTTAGTTATGTCAATATTCCGAGGTTCGGGGGTAGCGTTGGTTACACCGTTTACGGAAGAGAAGCATGTAAACTACGAGGAATTGGAGCGTTTGATAGAATATCAAATAGCAGGGAAGACAGATGCAATTATTGTGTGTGGGACGACCGGAGAACCGGTGACCATGACGGAACAGGAACGTCTGTCAGTTATTTCTTATACAGTAGAGAAAGTAAATGGTCGCATTCCGGTAATCGCCGGTAGTGGAGGTAACTGCACGGAAAATGTGATTTCTTTTTCAAAGAAAGTGCAAGAATTGGGCGTAGATGGCTTGTTGGTAGTGACGCCTTATTATAATAAAGCGACACAAAATGGCCTGTATGAACATTATAAATTGCTGGCTGGAGAGGTAGAGGTTCCACTCATTCTGTATAATGTTCCATCAAGAACAGGAGTAAATATTCTTCCAGATACAGCGGCTCGTCTAGGGAAAGAGTTTGAGAATATAGTAGCTATAAAAGAGGCGAGCGGCAATATTACCCAGGTCGCAGAAGTGGTACAAAAAGCCAAAGACTATTTAGATGTATATTCAGGAAATGACGACCAGGTGGTACCGATTCTATCCTTAGGTGGATGTGGGGTAATATCCGTTCTGGCCAATATTGTACCAAAGGATATGCATGATATGGTAACAGAGTACTTGAATGGAAATGTTATGCGTGCGGCTCAGCTGCAACTAAAGTATATGGATTTAATCAAGGCTTTGTTTTGTGAAGTGAATCCGATACCTGTAAAAAAGGCTTTAGAACTCATGGGCTTTAAAACGAAAACTTTGCGTATGCCATTGACAGAGATGGAAGAAGTCAATATAGTAAGATTAAAGCAAGAAATGTCACATTTATGCATTTTATCATAAAAAATTAAATGGAGAATTAATAAATGGCAAAACAAACATGGAAGCCAGGCAATATGTTAAACCCAGTACCTGCGGTTATGGTGTCTGTAGCGGATGGAAAAGGAAAGAATAATATTATTACGATTGCATGGGCAGGTACAATATGTACAAATCCTCCAATGGTATCAATTTCAGTACGACCAGAACGATACTCATATCATATGATAGAGGAAACGGGAGAATTTGTTATAAATCTTACTACTGAGGAATTAGTAAGGGCTTGTGATTATTGTGGAGTGACCAGTGGGAGAGAGGTTGATAAATTTAGAGAAATGAACCTCACACCAGTTGCCGTTGAAAACTGTAATGCTCCTGCGATCAAAGAAAGTCCTGTGAATATTGCCTGTAGAGTAATAGAGAAAAAAGAGCTTGGTTGCCATCATATGTTCCTTGCAGAGGTAGTTAGTGTAACTGTAGAAGATGAATATATGAATGAGACAGGCAAATTTTTGATTAATGAGTTGGGTCTTGTGATGTATTCGCATGGAGAATACTTCGCAATGGGAGAGAAACTTGGAAAATTTGGATATAGTATTCAAAAAAAGTAAACGCCTAGAGTTCTTTTTTGCTGCGAATACCTTTATGGAAGAAATAGAATCCGCCAAACAAACCGATGATAGTTCCCGAAATAATGATAAGCCCTTGTACCAAAACATTTTCTACTAGTAACCAGTCGGAAGCAGTAGTGCCCCAAAGGTTAAATAAGAAGTGGAAGAAGATAACGTGGTAGATAGAACCACCTTTTTCACAAATGTATCCGAGGACGAGGCCAAGTATAAAGGTATAACAGCCTTGCAATGGGTTCATATGAAAAAGTCCAAAAAGTAAAGCTTGTATGATATTGGCAATCCAGAAAGGAAAGGCTTTTTTTGCGATACTCAATGTAACGCCACGGAAAAGCAATTCTTCACTAATAGGTGCAAGGAGCACAGAATAAATCATCATAAGGAGAGGAATATCTCCAGTGAGTCCAGCATTTTCAATAAGTTCTTCATAATCTGCTAGCCAATTTGGAAAGCCTAAGGCAATTATACTAGTTATAATGCTGGTTGAAAACTGAGCCCCTGGAACTAAAAGGGCAAGTCCGAGTATTTCGTAGCGATGAAAGGTTTCTTTTATGTTAAAGATGGCATTTCTGTTATATCTCTTGAAGTACCATAAGGAAAAGATGAGGATACAGAATAATGCAAAAACGACGCTAACAATCATCATATAATCATCTTTTGAGTGTATCGGAAAAGGTAAAAGGCATAAGGCTACTACGATTTGTACTGCAATACCAATGATAAGTGGTACTAATGAAAAAAGAAGTGCTTTGATTTTTTTCATAATGTCCTCCTAGTAAAAATCATATTACGATTATATCATATAGATATTTGAATACAAGAAACTTATTTACTATAATACTTTAATGTGCTAAAATGTATCTACTTACAGGAAAAGAAGGAGAAGGGTATGGAAAAAGGCTTACAGTCATCTGCGGTGAATCATTTTTTTGATGCAGTATTATCTTTGGAAAATAAAGAAGAGTGCTATAAATTTTTTGAAGATGTGTGTACAGTAAAAGAATTAGCGGCAATTGCGCAGCGTTTAGAAGTAGCGAAAATGCTTCGAGAAGAGCGTACGTATCTTGATATTGCCAAAGAAACCGGTGCTTCTACGGCTACCATCAGCCGAGTGAATCGCTCTTTGAATTATGGAAATGAAGGATTGGATATGGTTTTAGACCGTATGAAAGAAAAATAGAAACAAAAAGCCTTGTGGAAAAATTCCACAAGGCTTTATTTTATTCTTCGGTCTTTTCGGTGGTCAATACATCATCAACCATTTTTTCAATCATCTGCTTTTTTATATAGATATCAAAACTGAGAAGGCAGATGAAACTAAAGGTGTGAAGAAGTTCTTGATCTTCTTCTGGATAGTCTTTGAAGGTATTTTTTGCAATCTGATATTTTTTTGAGAATTCCTTCAAAACTTTAGTAGATTCCTCTTTTTCCATATCAAAGATTTCTTTGTAAATATCTTCTAAGTTGAAGCCATCTTTGTTCCCAAAGTATTTTTCGTTAATTGGCTTCAATACCGTATGAATATCACTAATACTTAAAATGTTTTTTAAATAATAGATGAAGATTAAGCACTGTAAATGTTCTTTTGAATATTTTTTCTTTACAGGTGGAGGAAGAAGGTCATTCTTGGTGTAGTTGTTAATCATGGTTTTGGTTAACAATTTATCATCCTCACGACGTTTCGACATTTCCAGCTGGTCATCCATGAAACTAGTAATCTGATCCATATACAAGTCAATGTTTGGTATAGACTCTGGATTTATATAATCGATGCCGTTTAATTTATCAAGTAGTCCAAGGATGGCTTTTTTCATATCTGAATTTGATGTGTTGCTCATTTAAAATCACCTCTTGCGTTTTTGCACCGTTCAAAATTAAAGATTTTAATCTATTATATAGTATTTAAAACTACATGACAAGAAAAACGTGAAAACAAAATAGTTTTTCATTTTTCGTATAGATATAATGGAGAGACTATGTTATAATCGAAAGCAAACATATGTGCGATGTTTCGCGAATAGAAAAGGAAATAGATATGAGTATTTACGATACATTAAATGAAGAACAAAAAGATGGGGTATTTACTACGGAAGGTCCTGTGCTTATCCTGGCTGGTGCTGGCTCGGGAAAGACCCGTGTACTTACTCACAGAGTTGCATATCTGATAGAAGAATGTGGAGTAAATCCATACAACATTA
>JAZKYR010000146.1:0-29319 GCA_045612245.1 Agathobacter sp. | reverse complement strand
TATGCCTTAATCACAGGATTTTTTAATAAATAATCTTCTTCTAATAAAATCACCTGTTCCATCGCAGTCTTAGAAGGTGCTCCAATAGTAAGTCTTGTATTTACACATGTTTCCATAGAAATTGCTTCGTATACATCTTCTTCAAACACTGGTGAAATCGCTTTGTATTCTTCCAAAGTCATATCATCAAGTGCAATATCTTTTCCGATGCAATACAATACCAATTGTCCCACAATACCATGCGCATCACGGAAAGGTACACCATGTTTTACCAAATAGTCCGCAAGGTCTGTCGCATTCGTAAAACCATTGTTTGCACTCTTTCGCATTGTTTCTTTTCTAAATTTCATAGTTTTAAGCATTCCGTTGAACAATGCAATACAGCCTTTTGCTGTGTCCATAGCATCAAAAGAGAGTTCCTTGTCTTCCTGCATATCCTTATTATATGCAAGTGGAATTCCTTTCATGGTAGTAAGAAGTGAAGTAAGCGCACCATACACACGGCCAGTCTTACCTCGAACTAATTCTGCGATATCTGGATTCTTCTTCTGTGGCATGATACTACTACCTGTACTATAAGCATCATCGATTTCTACAAACTGATATTCATTGGAATTCCAGATGATAACTTCTTCTGAAAAGCGACTTAAATGCATCATGATTGTAGATAATGCAGATAAGAATTCAATCAAATAATCTCTATCTGAAACGCCATCCATACTATTTAAAGTAGGACCATAGAAACCTAAAAGCTCTGCTGTCATCTCTCTATCCAATGGATATGTCGTTCCTGCTAATGCACCAGAACCTAATGGACAATAATTCATTCTTTCACGAATATCAAACAAACGCTGTCTGTCTCGCTTAAACATCTCAAAATATGCGCCCATATGATGAGCCAAAGTAATTGGCTGTGCTTTCTGAAGATGTGTAAAACCAGGCATAATGGTTTCTGTATTCTCTTTCATAATATGAAGAATGGTCTGTAACAAATCTTCTAATTCTGCATCTACTGCAGCTACCTGTTTTCTAGTATAAAGACGCATATCCAACGCTACCTGGTCATTACGGCTTCGTCCTGTATGCAATTTCTTACCTGTATCGCCAAGACGATCAATCAGATTTGCTTCTACAAAGCTATGAATATCTTCATATTCATCTGTAATTTCTAATGTACCGCTTTCTACTTCTGATTTAATATCCTTTAAAGCACGAATGATATCGTCTCTCTCTGCTTCCGTTAAAATCCCTACTGCCGCAAGCATCGTAACATGAGCAATACTTCCCTCTATATCTTCTTCATAGAATTTCTGGTCAAAGGAAATAGACGCATTAAAATTATAAACCAATTTGTCTGTTTCTTTGGTAAAGCGTCCGCCCCATAACTGTGCCATACTCTATTCCTCTCTTTCTCGTTCCTTGGCAGCGATTTCGTCATCTCGCTGTTTCTTAGAATACACGCATCCACAGTAATACTGTCTATACATATTGTATTCATTGGAAATCTCCGTAGAACGTTTATATCCGTTTTGTTTTTTGAAATCCGAATATAGATACTTCACTCCATACTCTGATTCTAATTTCGCACCGATTTCATTCAGCTTCTGTGCATTTTTTAAAGGACTAATGGAAAGGGTTGTGGTAAAGAAATCGAAGCCATTTGCTTTTGCATATTCTGCCGCTTCTCTTAAACGAAGTTCATAACATGCAAAACAGCGTTCTCCACCTTCTTTTAAACTTTCCATACCTTTTGCCATTGAATAAAACTTTTCGGTATCATAATTCCCTTCCACAAAGGATATCTTATGCTTAGCAGGAAACTCAGTTACAAACCGTTCCTGCTCCGCCACTCTCATATGATACTCTTCTGGTGGATAAATATTGGGATTATAATATAACACTGTAACCTCGAAATGCTCCGACAAAAGTTCTAAACAATAAGAGCTGCATGGTGCACAACAACTGTGCAACAGCAGCTTCTTAACTTTCTCTTTACTACAGTGTTCTTTTATTAAATCTAACATTTTTTGATGATAATTAAGCCTGTTCATCTGTCTTTCCCATAAACTGTAATGCAAATGTGGCTGCCACATAAGAAATTACACAGATAATGATAAGTGGAATACGACCAATAATAATACCTGCAAGCAACTGTAATCCTAACAAAATACCATGCTTCCAAATTTCAGCCTGATGCAAAAGAGCCGCCATTCCCGCTTCTAATATAATAAGTACACAGATGGAAACTACAAATTCCTGTAATGCAAGCATCGCAACTAAAATTAAGATTAAAGAAACTACTGCAAATCCTACGCCAGCAGTAACTAATCGATTCGCTTTCATGTATTCATATGCTTTCTTTGCAAGTTCAACTACTTTATCTTTAATTTCCATTAATTTTTCTTTCATTTGTACACCTCCATAATGCTTATTCATTATGACATAAAAACATAAAAAGAACAACAAAATATTGAAATATACTAGAAATTTTCCTATTTGTATCGTATATTGAAATGTACAAGTGAAAAAACATCACTTTTTACCAAGGAGGAACTTTTAGTTATGAACGAAGCCAGCAATAAACATTGGGCTGCAATTTGGGGAAATGCAGTATCCATTGGCGAAAACAGACCGGAAAGTTATGGAAAAAACATCACTCTCCGCTATCCTATTTATTCTGCTTTCGATGGAGATTCTGTGCGCCTCACATTTGACAACTATTGTGGCACAGATAGTATTTGTATAGAAAAAACAACTCTTCTTATTGCAGGGAATTTTTATCCAGTTACCTTTGGTGGAAAATCCCAGTGCATCATTCCAGCTGGTGAAAACCTTATTTCTGATCCAGTAGAATGTGAAGTTAAGGCTGGATTTTTCTTCAAAGTAAGCTTTTACTTAAAGACTTTTACACAGATGCGTTCTGTGGTATATACCAGTGGGCCTCTTTCTGGCGGCGAGTATGCAATCGGTGATTATTCAGAAATCGAGGAATTTCCTATCAATGTATCTCGTAAAACTAGCTACAACTACTTCCTTAGCAATGTATCTGTATATACAAAGGAAGAAAATCGTACCGTGGTATGTTTCGGCGATTCCATTACTGCACAGGACTGGCCTGATTATCTCTCACTTCGTTGTAAAGAAGAAGGCTACCACAATACCGCTATCATTCGTCGTGCGACTAGCGGTTCTCGTATCCTTCGTGAATATGACAATATCACTTATGAATCTTATGGTTTAAGCGGTAAAAAGCGCTTCTCTCACGAAGTACCTACCGACGGAGCTGATACCGTTATTATCCAGCAGGGAATCAATGATATCATCCATCCAGTTGGTGTGGATGTAAATCCATTCCGTCCTATGAGCGATCTTCCTACCGCTGACGAGCTAATTGACGGATTGAAAAGCTACATCGCGCAGGCTCGTGAATATGGCTACAAAGTATATGTAGGAACACTTCTTCCAATTGAAGGTTGGCGTACCTATGCAGGATTCCGTGAAGAAATCCGTATTACTTACAACGCATGGATTCGAAGCACCGACCTTATCGATGGTGTGATAGATTTTGATAAAGCGCTTTGCGATCCTAAGAAACCATCTGCTTTCTTACCAAAATATGACAGCGGGGATCATTTACATCCAAGTGCTGAAGGCTATGAAAGAATGGCACAAGAAGTTACAAAAACTATTTTAAAATAAACAAAAAGGGTATCCGAATGGATACCCTTTTTTTAAGCCACTAACCGGGATCGAACCGGTGGCCTACGCATTACGAGTGCGTCGCTCTACCTACTGAGCCATAGTGGCATTTCTTAACGACTAAATTATGATAACAAATCTCAAAAAGTTTTTCAATCTTTTTTATTATTTCTATTGACTTTCTATATAAATAGTATAAAATCAAATGTACTGTTTATTTATTGTAAACTTTCTGTCAACTTTTACAGTTGTCGCATTAAAAATAAACTTTCAATCAATTATTAGCAAAACTATTAAAATGGAGGCGAATTTTATGGATATCGGAAATCGTATGAAAGAACTGCGAATCCAGTATGGTCTTACCCAGCAGGAATTAGCAGATCGTTCTGAACTTACCAAAGGCTTTATTTCTCAGTTAGAGCGAAATCAGAACACCCCATCTGTCAGCACTTTGCTTGATATTATACAGTGTCTCGGTACTACCCCTGCAGAATTCTTTGCAGATGAAGAACCAGAACAAATCGTCTTCAGTGAAAGTGACTATTTTGAAAAAGAAGATATCGAAAACAATTCTCTTGTAGAATGGGTAGTTCCAAATGCACAGAAAAATGCTATGGAACCTGTAAGACTTACGCTTAAACCAGGCGGAGTATCAGAAGTCCTTCAGCCTCATTCTGGAGAAGAATTTGGTTATGTCATAAAAGGAACTGTTCGTGTGAACTATGGTGGAAAATATCACACGGTAAAAGCTGGTGAATCTTTCTATTTTAATGCCGGCAAAAGACATTTTATTGAAAACAAATCGAAAAAAGACGCTATTTTAATCTGGGTTTCAAACCCACCAAGTTTTTAACCTACTACTATTTCATTAAGAAAGGTAATTAAAATGAAAAAAGCATTAATCAACTTTGTAGATATTTCAAAATCATACGGAAAACAGTTAGTTTTAGATGAATTTAACTTATATGTAAGAGAAAATGAATTCGTTACCCTCCTTGGACCTTCTGGATGTGGCAAGACCACTACCCTTCGTCTCCTTGGTGGATTCGAAATGCCTGATAAAGGTCAGATCCTTTTCGATTCTCAGGATATTACTTATTTACCTGCAAATGAACGTAAATTAAATACAGTATTCCAGAAGTACTCTCTTTTCCCACATATGACTATCGCGGAAAATATTGCTTTTGGTCTCAAAATCAGCAAGAAACCTCAAGCATATATCAATGACAAAATCAAATATGCTTTAAAATTAGTAAACTTAGATGGTTACGAAAACCGTTCTATCGATTCTTTAAGTGGTGGCCAACAGCAACGTATTGCTATCGCACGTGCTATCGTAAACGAACCAAAGGTACTTCTTCTTGACGAACCACTTGGGGCACTTGACCTTAAAATGCGTCAAAGCATGCAGTACGAATTAATTCGTTTAAAAGAAGAACTTGGAATCACTTTCGTATACGTAACACATGACCAAGAAGAAGCTCTTACTATGTCAGATACTATCGTGGTAATGAACCAAGGATATATTCAGCAGATTGGTACACCAGAAATGATTTACAACGAACCAGAAAATGCTTTCGTTGCAGACTTTATTGGGGAAAGTAATATTATTGATGCTACTTTCATCGAAGACGAAGTAGTTGAAATTCTTGGTGTGAAAATGCCTTGTGTAGATAAAGGCTTTGGAAAGAACACTCCTGTTGACGTAGTTATCCGTCCAGAAGACGTAGAACTTGTAGATCCTTCTGAAGGATATTTAGAAGGTGATGTTACTTCTCTTATCTTCAAAGGTGTTCATTATGAATTAGATGTTATGGCGAATGGATATGAATGGCTCGTTCACACTACCAAACTCGTTCCTGTGGGAAGCCACGTAGGTATTAAAGTGACACCATTTAACATTCAGATTATGAATAAACCTGCATCAAGTGATGAGGAGGCTGTAGAAATCGATGAATAAACTTAAACGCCAATTATTGGCTGGTCCATATCTGGTGTGGATTATCGGGTTTATCATCCTTCCACTCCTAATGATATTGTACTATGCCTTTTTCAATGAAAATGGCTCATTTACATTGGAATACTTATCACATATCGCAAGTCCAATCAACATGCATGCCATGGCTCTTTCCTTAGAACTTGGCCTGGCAGCTACTGTAATCTGCTTGGTACTTGCCTATCCTTTGGCTATGATTTTAAATAATTTACAAATCAAAAATCAAAGCCTTGTAGTATTTATCTTCATGCTTCCAATGTGGATGAACTTTTTACTCCGTATTCTTGCATGGAAATTGTTATTAAACAAAAACGGTGTTTTAAATACTGTACTCATGTCCATTGGACTAGAACCTATAATGATTTTAAACACCCCAGCCGCAGTTGTATTCGGTATGGTATATGAATACTTACCATTTATGATTTTACCAATCTACAACTCAATGGCACGTATCAAAAAAGACTATATTGAAGCTGCACATGATTTAGGTGCAAATGATTTCATTATCTTCTTTAAGATTATACTTCCACTTACATTGTCTGGAATTATCAGCGGTATTGTCATGGTATTTGTACCTGCGCTTACTTCTTTTGCTGTATCCCAGTTGCTCGGTGGTGGTAAAGTTCTTCTCATTGGTAATGTTATTGAAGAAAGTTTCATGCAGGGTATGCAATGGAACGCCGGCAGTAGCTTGTCACTTGTCCTTATGGTTTTCGTAATGGTGAGTATGACAATTATGAATATATTTGATAAAGACGGGGAGGGAACAGCTGTATGGTAAAGAAAACTCTATCAAACGTCTATATGGCGCTTATTTTCCTCTTCTTGTATCTGCCTATCGCGGTACTTATCGTCCTCTCCTTCAACGATTCAAAGACTCGTGTGGAATGGGGTGGATTTACTTTCAAGTGGTATATTGAATGTTTCCAAAGTGAAACCATTATGACCGCTTTTGCTACAACCTTGCAGATTACCTTGATTTCTGCAGTAGTCTCTACAATTATTGGTACACTTGCAGCCATCGGTATTTCTGCGATGAAAGCAAGAAGCCGTGCTTTTTATCTCGGCTCTACCAATATCCCACTTTTAAATGCAGATATTGTAACAGGTATCTCTATGATGCTTTTATTTGTAAAATTCGTAGATTTAGGTTTTGTAACAGTCCTTTTGGCACACATTACATTTAGCATTCCTTATGTTATCTTAAATGTATTACCAAAGCTAAAACAGGCGAATCGTTCTACTTATGAAGCGGCGCTTGACCTTGGTGCAACACCACTCTATGCCTTTTATAAAGTAACTTGGCCAGAAATCCGTTCTGGCGTATTCTCTGGCTTCCTTATGGCAGTGACTATGTCCTTGGATGATTTTAGTATTACTTACTTCACCAAAGGAGCCGGTGTTAATACTCTTTCAACCATGCTTTACACGGAACTTCGTAAGGGTATTAAACCAGAACTTTATGCATTATCAACAATCTTATTTTTCACCGTACTCATTCTTCTTCTCCTGGTAAATTATCTGCCAAACAGAAAAAAGAGTATGGAACTTGAAAGGGTATAAAATGAAAAGAAAACTGATTGTATTTACTCTTATATTAGCATTTGTTTTCTCTTCTCTTTCTGCTTGTGGCAATAATAATTCTGCAACAGATGAAGGAAGCGACTCTTCTAAGTCATTAACAGTATTAAACTACGGAAAATATATTGATGAAGAAGTTATCAAGAACTTCGAAAGAGAAACTGGAATCGATATTAAATATGAAGAATATCAAGCTCCGGAAGAAATGTATACTAAATACAAATCTGGTGCTATTGATTATGATGTAATCTGTACTTCTGAGTACATTATCCAGAAACTCATTCATGAAGGTGAAGTTTTAGAACAAGACTACTCTTCTCTTTCCAACTATGATAACCTAGATAAAGACTTGTTAAAGCTTGTTCAGTCTTATGATCCAAACAACAGTTATACCGTACCTTATTTCTACGGTACTGTTGGGATTTTATACGACACCACTGAAGTTACCAAAGAAGAAGTATCCTCTTGGAACTGCCTCTGGGACAAAAAACACGAAGGCGAAATCATCATGATGAATTCTGTGCGTGATGCCTTTATCCCAGCGCTTAAACTCAGTGGTTATGGGGTAAACGAAACCTCCGAAGCAAAGCTTAGAGAAGCACTTAAGTTATTAGACAAACAGTTCCCAATCGTCTATGCATATTATGTAGATGAAATTGGTGATGAAATGATTTCTGGAAATGCACATATGGCACTCATCTACTCGGGTGAAGCTGCTTATGCAATGGATTTCAATGAAGATCTTGCCTATGCAATTCCTGAAGAAGGCTCAAACCTTTGGATTGACTCATGGTTTATTCCAAAGACATGTCAGAACGAAGAAGCTGCAAAACTCTTTATCGATTATCTCTGTGGCCATGAAGCTGGACTTGCAAACTTCGAATATGTGTACTATGCTTCACCACTTACTTCTGTCGTAGAATCACTTGATGAAGATGTTCGCGCAAATGAAGCCGTTATCCCTTCTAAGGAATCTTTAGCGGAATGTGAAGTATTTACATCCTTAGATGATGAAAAAACAGCTCTCTTAAATCACTTATGGCAAGAACTAAAATCACAAACTGTAAAATAAGTCTTAGATAATAAGAAGCTGATTGAAAACACTTTATATACTTGTTATCGTATCCACGAGGCTTACGCTTCGTGGATTCTTTTTTTATTCATTTTCACTGTTGCAATTCTGATATAAGGAGACTATATGAAATACATGAGATATCAGGAATTTATTGAAACTGTGAAAGAACAAATCCAGCAGGAAATTGGCCAAAAAGTTAGTATTTATCCTGTTCAAAAAAATAATGGAACCATATATGACGGACTCGTCATTCTTGATCCCATTTTAAACATCTCTCCCACCATTTACTTAAATCAATACTTCCATCGCTATCTAGACGGCGTCTCTATGGAAGATATATATGCCGATATTTTAAAAACCTATCGTGAAAATCTTCCGACAGATGATTTTGACATCTCTATCTTTCGAGAATATGAAAAAGCCAAGACACGCATTGTCATGAAACTGGTAAATGCCCGAAAAAACAAAGATCTCTTACGCAGAGTTCCTCACATCCTTGTTTACGATTTGGCAATTGTTTTTCTCTGTAATGTAAGTGATGTTATGCGAGAATATGCATCCATTTTAATTCACACAGAACACATGCATCTATGGGAAGTTACGACGGAAGACTTATATGAAGTTGCGAAAGAAAACTCACCAAAACTTCTTCCCCCTCGTCTCGACAATCTTCATGACATTTACGAACATATGACTGGTTTTTCTCTTTCCTTTCTGGATGACATGAATATTTATATCCTAACCAACTATTTAAAAATTTATGGCGCAACCTGCATGGTATATCCAAATTTATTGGAAGAAATCTCTGATTTATATGAAGATGACCTCTGCTTGATTCCAAGTAGCATTCATGAAATACTCGTTTTTCCTAGAAGTAATCTCCCTGAAAAATACTCTTTGGAAGATATCGAAAACATGATTATTGAAGTAAATGAAACCGAACTAACTGATGACGAAATTCTTTCTGACCACCCTTACATATACCACCATGACACAAAAGAAATCACTTATTAATAAAAAAGAAAAGGGCTAAAACAGCCCTTTTCTTATCTTCTTATATCATTATTTTGAAATAAGTTTATCGTATAAATTCTCATATTTGCGTGCGGATGCATTCCAAGAATAATCTGTAGTCATGGCACGAACTACCAATGCATTCCACTGCTCTTTACGATTCGTAAATACCTCATTCGCATACTGAATTACATGCATCATATCGTGAGCATTGTATTCCTTGAACGAAAATCCAGTTCCAGTATTTTCATACTCATTATAAGGATCTACGGTATCTTTTAATCCACCAGTTTCTCTTACGATTGGAATTGTGCCATATCGCATAGACATCATCTGGCTAAGTCCACATGGTTCAAAAAGTGATGGCATAAGGAATGCATCACAAGATGAATAAATCTGATGTGCCAAGCTTTCAGAATATCCAATATGTGCACTAATCTTATCTGGATATTTCGACTGGAAATAACCAAACATTTCTTCAAAACGATGCTCTCCTGTTCCCAAAACTACGAACTGAACATTCATAGTAGAAAGCATCTCTTCCATCGCATAAGCAACAAGGTCAAAGCCTTTCTGATCTGTCATACGGGATACCATACCGATTAAAAATGCATCTTCTTTTTCTGGAAGTCCCATTAATTTCTGTAATGCAGCCTTATTTGCTTTCTTTTCAACAGAAACTGTAATAACGTTATAATTTCTCGCCATCGACTTGTCTGTTTCTGGATTGAAATCATCATAGTCAATACCATTTACAATACCATAAAGATCATTGCGACGAGCAAACATAAGTCCGGACAAACCTTCTCCACCTTCTGGTGTAGTAATGTCCATTGCATAGCTTGGGCTTACACTTGAAATAGCATCTGCATATACACAGCCACCTTTCAAATAGTTGGCTTCACCATAAGATTCAAGCTTGTCTGCTGTAAAAACATCCGCTGGAAGTCCAGTAATATCCATAACCTCTTTTACCATCCAGCGTCCCTGGAATTTAAGATTATGAATAGTAAATACTGACTTGATTCCAGAATAGAATGAATCCTGTGCATACACTGTCTTCAAATAAACTGGCACAAGTCCTGTCTGCCAATCGTTACAATGAAGTACGTCTGGACGAAAATCAATTAAAGGCAATGCCATAAGAACTGCCTTTGAGAAGAATGCAAACTTCTCTACATCTTCATAAATGTTGTTATATGGATTGTTTCCCGCAAAATAATATTCATTATCAATAAAATAATATGTAATCCCCTGATATTCTGCTTTAAACACGCCAGCATACTGACGTCTCCAATTTAAGTCCACATAAAAATGACATACAAACTGTAAGTCAGGTAAAAAACTCTGATCCATACATGCATACTTTGGAAGCATAACACGAACATCATATTCTTTTTTATCTACGTATCTAGGTAAAGAACCTACAACGTCTGCTAAGCCACCCGTCTTAATATATGGTACAGCCTCTGAAGAAACCATTAAAATCTGCTTCATAACCCCTCCATTATTCTTTTGTACATTATATATGGTCTATTATACTCCTAAAAATTAAGATTGGCTAGCATGATTCATTCTAATTTTATCTGTAATCAACGCAATGAATTCCGAATTAGTAGGCTTTCCTTTTCCTACACTAACCGTATATCCAAATAACGCCTCTATTGTATCTACCTTTCCTCTACTCCACGCCACCTCAATCGCATGTCGAATTGCTCGCTCTACACGGCTTGGTGTGGTCTTGTATTTCTTTGCTACCTCCGGATATAGAATTTTGGTTACAGAATTCAGCATATCCATATCCAAAACCGACATAATAATCGCATCTCTTAAATACTGATATCCCTTGATATGTGCAGGTACTCCTACATCATGGATAATCTCTGTTACAATTTCTTCTAAAGTTTTATTAGATTCCTTTGTTCCTCTTTCTCTCGAATGTATTTTTTTAATATCCGGTAATCTCTTAACGTTCTTAACGCTTTTTATCCTATTTACAACCATTTCACTATCAAAAGGTTTCATAATAAAGTAATCGGCTCCTTTTGAAAATGCCGCTTCTGTAATTTTCTCCTGCCCAATTGCACTTACCATCAAAAAAGATGGTTGTTTTTGAATGGAATCGTCATTGTAAACCTTGTCCAATACTCCTAATCCGTCCAATTTAGGCATTACGATATCTAATAGTACTACATCAGGTTCTGTCTCTTTTATCATTTTGTACGCTTCTTCGCCATCTTTTGCTGTCCCAACTACTTCAAGTTCTTCATCATCTGAAACAATTTCTCCTAATAATCGGAGAATTCTCTCATTATCATCTGCAATTGCGACATTCAATTTGCTCATCAACGCCTCCAAAATTCTCCTCCAAAACAAAATATTCAACCATTAAACATCTTAACGAAGTGTATTTAAGGCAATTTGTCGAACGCTGTCGATAGAGCAAATACTCCTCAACAAAAGAAAAAGGGACAGGTTAACCTGTCCCTCGTTAATACTGGATCTTACAATCTGGAATATGCTTTTTTAATAACTGTTTTATAGAAATCAACAGCCTTTGGTAAAGCACCCTGATTTACGTTTTCATTTAATCCATGAATGCTTCCGTACTGCTGTCCATTAATGTAAATTGGTGCAAAACGGATACAGTTATCACAAATCTTTGTATAGTACTTAGCATCTGTACCACCTGTCATACAGTATGGTGCAATTCCAACGCCTGGATATACTTCTCCAGCTACCTCTTCAATCAACTTAAATCCATTTCCTCTAAAATCTACTACTGGACATGGCTGATCTGCGTAAATAACTTCTGTATCTAAATCATATTTCTTAGCAATCTTTGAAATAATTTCAATACTTTCATCTGTAGGCTGATGCTGAATAAAACGCATATTTGCTGTTACATAAGCTTCCTGAGGTAATACATTTAAACCGTCAGAACCTTTTGCTGTAGTAAATGCACATGTTGTACGAATCATTGCACCTGCCGCAGAACTGATGCTTGGAAGAAGTTTTACAAGCAAAGGCTTAAATAAACCAAGGTTTGCAAAAATAAGTTTCATTCCGAAATCCATGTTTGGAGCCATTCTCTTGAACATTTCTTCTACTGTAGGAGAAAATTCAGAACGGAAAGGATAATTCTTTTCTACGTCAATCATGAATTTTCCTAAACGAACCAATGGAGAATTATTCTTTGGAGCTGAAGCATGACCACCATTACTATGAGCGATAAACTTCACGTCGCCATAACCTTTTTCGATTACACCGACCATACCATAAATACCTTTTACACCACCTACTGGTTCTTCTACAATCATACCACCTTCGTCTAAAACAAGAGCTAATTTTACACCCTGTTTTTCGAGGTAATCCACTGTCATAGGAGCACCATCACCGCTCCATTCTTCTGTACAGCTACTTCCAATATATACGTCACAATCTGGTTCATAACCATCTGCAATCAATTCTTCAAATGCAGTGAAGATACAGAAAAGGCTTCCCTTTGTATCTACTGTACCACGACCCCATACATTACCGTCTTCATCAATATCACCGCTAAATGCTTCATGTTCCCATACACCAGTAGCTTCTACGACGTCCTGATGACTCATGAAAAGAATTGGATTCTTATCAGATTTACCTTTCCATTTGTAAAGAAGGTTTCCATCAAGTACTGTCTTTTCACACACTTTATGTACATTTGGGAAAAGTTCTTCCAAAGTTTTGTGGAACTTCTCAAACTTTGTAATATCCTGATCAAAACGACTAGAAATTGTTTCGTCCTGAATCATCTTTGCTAACTGCTGACCATACTTGGTAGCACGTTCACTTTTTTCAAACTCCAATTTTACCGTTTTTGCTGGAGTAGGTTTTAATGTAAGTGTACGAATAAGTACAACCGCAATTAAAACTACGATTGCTCCTATGATATATAACATAATCTTATTTTCCTTTCCTCATTTTATATCTTATAATTTACCTTTTTTAAATAATAAGAAGCCAATTGCAAGGGCAAGACCGCCACTAGGAATCATAAGAATACTTGTCTGTGAAATCATAGAAGGTACAAAAATACAAAGTGCACACATAATTGCTAATGGAATTACTGCAATCTGTGGACTCTTGGCAAAATATTTAAGTCCTAATGCACCGAATAATGCTGGTACTACGTTGTTGAATGCTGGCTGTAATGCTGGAGCATTAAGCACTGGCTGAAGTGGAACAAGCATAATAACACCAACTAAGATAACCAATGTAGTAACAATCGCACTTACGGCAACAGAGATTGTAGATACGATTTCGTTTTCTGGTGTACCTACTTCTGTTTTTGCGATATCTCTTGCATTCATTGCGCATGGAATTTTCATATTTGTAACATTACCTGTAATAAAAGCAAGGTAGCTACCACCTGCGCCAAGCATTGGAGCATATACTAAAAACTCTACAACTGATACAGGGAAATATACTACTGCAACGTTAATCCAGCCTTTTAAGAAAGCTGGCATATCTGGCATTACACCACAGATTACACCAAAAGCAAATGGTACTGCCATAAGAACGATAATACCTGCGATTAAAGTGAATCTACCAAGACGATGTAAACCATTATTAAAATCTTCAAAGAACTTTTCTCTATCTAAAGTATTCATGACTTACACCTCCTATAACATTAACTGGAACACAACAGCCGCTGCCATAGCAACCAACATACTAGCTGCTAAGCTGAAGTTTTCCAATACTTTCATATCTTTTTTCTGAATTAAAAATTCAAATACTGCCATAACGATTGCAGATACAATTGCTGTGAATAATGGCATAATATCATGGAATTCTCCTGGAGCTATACGTCCCACATAAGAACCAATATATGCAGCACAGAGACCTACGAACATTGCTGTTGTAGCATGATCACCAAAGGATGGTTTCTTTTCGCCAGTTTCTGTTTTCTTTGGTTTACTTGATAATTTTCCTAAATAACTCTTTAAGAAGAAAATACTGCAGAAAAGACCACCTAAAATACCTGCTGTCATAACAAGTGCAATAGTAACAAATGCAGGCATAGTCATCTGGTCAATACGAAGTCCTGTTAAACCAAAAGCAGTCGCTGCAATTTCAGCTACGTTAAGTTCGTACTGTAAAGAACCAATTACAGAAAGACGAAGCCATGAAAATGGAACACCAAGTGTACCACTTAAAGCAATAACGCCCAACAAAATACTAATAGATGGAAGCAAAGTAAAGGTTGCACTCGATGTCATAACCTTTTTTAAATCCTTTGGATCCATACCAAGTGCGATACCTGCCTTATAACTCTTTACAAGGAAGATTACACACATTGCTACTACGAAGATCAATACCAATGCCACGATTAAATAAAATGGGATGGAATTGACGATACTTAAATAATCATTCATTTCACTAAAACTCCTTTTCCTTATTTTTAAATTGCATATATTATACTTCTTTTCTCGACAAATATCTACTCTATTTGAAGATATTTCCAAGTTTATAGATATTTTCAGCTATTCCACAACTTCTAAATATTTACTTACACAATATAATATCTGTCCGTTATATCGTATCTTTGAATAAGTGTGTTCTGCATCTACACTCACACCAATTCTCTCTAATACTTCCCCAGGTTTTACCTCTACAACTACCGGTGATACCGAATTTAATGTCGTAGGCTTTGCTCTAAGATTTAAATGATCAATAGTTGAAACTGGCGTTACCTTATCATAAACCTCTGTAAACTTTGTTTTGATACCGTTTGCTTCTTCATATGTAGGTTCTTCCGGAACCTCCGGTTCTGGCTGTTTTATCGTCAAGTCTGTCGTTAAATAACTAGATACCGCGTAAAGTGTCTGTCCCTTAAAAACAATTCTAGACCAACCACTATCACTGATACCTGTGCGTGTAGCCGTTTCTCCATTTATAAGAGTGTAAATTACTTTACTATCACTACCCTGACTTGGCTTATCGCGAAGATTGGTCTTCTCTTTTGCCGTGACGGTTTCGTTAACCTCTCGAAACTTCATTGTAGCCTCTACATTTGCCTGCACATCTTCTGGTGCTTCACTATTTTGTGCATCGTTCGTACTACTAAATCCAAAATATGCCACATTCATATCTACTGGTTTACTAATACCAGGAACAGTACCCTTATTGGTATACTGCCACATTGCATGTGTTCCGGAATAAGATGACTTACTTGTCTGTGGATATGGTACACTTGGATACTGTGCTACCCATATTTTATAACGCCCTGCCAAACGAGAAGTCTCCCACTTTGCATCTCCTTCTATTTCGCTCTTAGAGGCGTAAAACATCGGAGAATACCCTTTTTCAGAAATTCTATCTAAAAATGCAATTGCAATATCTGTACGCTGAGTTTTATTCAAGGAATACTGTCTACTTTGACTATCTTCATAACCTTCGCAGTTATAAACTACTGGATATGTAATCTTATACTTTGCAATATAATTCGCTACCCAGTCTGCCTCTTCTCTTGCTTCTTCCGCCGAAATGGCAGTAGAGAAAAAGTATACGCCTACTTTGATTCCATATTTAGAGGCTTCCTGCATATTGTATTTTGCATTCACATCCGCAACAATCTCACCATTTATAAGCGTGCGATAGCCTACTCGAACCATCGCAAAATCAACGCCCGAATCCGCTACTTTTTTCCAATCAATCGTCCCCTGGTACTTTGCCACATCAATTCCAAGTGTGATTTCCTGTGTTTCATTGCTTGGAATATTCGCTACCACCTGCGAAATATCTACCGCAGCACCTTGCTGATTTGTCATATTTCCACCAACACTATTCTGTGGGTCTTCTTTTTCTACTACTTCTGGCGTAATTTCGCTATTTTCCGTTTCTATTTCCGTTGAAAGTGCCTCTGTGTTCTCAGTAAATTCACTTTCTTCGGAACTTACAATTTCTGTGTTATCTTTATCCTTGTCTCTCGTACTGTCATATGCAATCCAAAATGCGGATACTGCTAATAAAATCACAAAGAGAATCCCCAATGCAATTCCAATAACCTTTTTTCTATTTTCCTGGTCTAATTCATCCCACCAGTCTAAGATATAATCTAACATCTTCTCTTACATCTCCTATTCGATTTCCTTTAAATAGACCCAACCATTGTACCACCTTTTATACAAAAAATCATTAACTTCAAACCTTTTCCTATCTGCAAAAATCGTGTATAATATTTTCATTACTTTAATTACATACTTTTGGAGGAAATTATGGAAAAATTAAATGATAATTTTTTTGAAGATGATGAATTAGATATAGATTATAAAGAGCTTGAAAACATCGAAGATGTCAGAACCTCTGACCACAAAGTAGCAAGACATTTTCGTTTCCATGTAGGTATGCGAAATGTCAAGACTGCAATTGCAGCAACTTTATGCGCTCTTTTATACGCCTTCTTTGACCGCAATCCTACCTTTGCATGTATCGGTGCCATTTTTGGTATGGGAAGTGATTTTAAGGATTCTAAACGTAGTGGCGGAAACCGTTTATTCGGAACTATCATCGGTGGTTTAATTGGTATGGGGCTGTTCTTTATCTATGTCCAGTACTATCCAGAACCAACCAGCAATTTCCGTTTTATGTTATTTGAACTTTTATTTGTAGGTATTCTTCTTATGGTTTTGGTTTGCCAGTTTTTTGTTATCCCTGGCGCAATCCAGCCTGCAGGTGTCGTACTTTGTATTATTTTGTTTAATACTCCTGTTGATGCCTATATCAGTTATCCACTGAATCGAATTTTTGACACAGCAATCGGTGTTATAATCGGCATCGCTGTGAATATGCTGATATCAAGAGAACGTACTGCAAAAATCAAAAAATTCTTTACGAAAAAGAAATAACTTTATAGAAAAGGAGCTTTTATTTTGTTCATTAATCATTCTAAATTTGAAGAGAAGTTTTCTGAAACAATAAAAGCAGTTTTTCCAATCTTAGCAATTGTATTGGTGCTTTGTTTTACCATCACACCAATCCCACCCAGCATCCTTGTGACTTTTCTCATTGGTGCGGTATTGCTCATCTTAGGAATGCTGCTTTTTAACGTTGGTGTGGAAAGTTCTATGACACCAATTGGAGAACGTGTCGGCTCTATTATGACTCGTTCAAAAAATGTACTAATCATGATTCTTATCAGTTTTGTAATGGGTATGGTTATCACCATTTCAGAACCAGATTTACAGGTACTTGCACAACAAGTACCGTCTATTCCAAATATGACTCTAATCCTTGCAGTTGCAATTGGTGTAGGTGCATTTCTTGTACTATCTATTTTACGTATGTTGTTTGGTATTCCACTTTCCTACATATTGTTAGTATTTTATGGAATCATCTTTTTACTTACATTATTTGTGCCTGCTGATTTTCTTGCTATTGCATTTGACTCCGGTGGTGTGACTACAGGACCAATGACCGTTCCATTTATTATGTCTTTCGGTCTTGGTATCGCTGCAATCCGAAGCGATAGACACGCAGAGGACGACTCCTTTGGTCTCGTAGCGCTCTGCTCTATTGGGCCTATTCTTGCGGTTTTAGTTCTGGGGATGGTTTTTACACCAGGTTCTACTGAAGCAGTTTCAGAGGCCATTCCAATCATTGATAATACTGTGGATATCGGAAAACTTTTTTTACATGAATTACCACATTATATAAAAGAAATGGCGTCGTCCATTTTCCCAATTGTTTTTTTCTTTGGTATCTTTGAGTTATTTGCAAGAGATATCAACCGACATACCGTTATCAAGATTGTTGTAGGTTTAGTAGAAACTTATATTGGTTTAGTCCTTTTCCTTACTGGAGTAAATGTAGGATTTATGCCTGCTGGTAACTATCTTGGTCATACAATTGCCAAGCTTCCATATGCTTGGATTATTGTCCCACTGGGTATGCTTATCGGTTACTTTATCGTAAAAGCTGAACCAGCCGTATATGTCCTTACAAAACAAGTAGAAGAAATCACCTCTGGTGCTATTTCTGCAAAAGCAATGGGCATGGCATTATCCCTTGGCGTTGCAGCCTCTGTAGGCCTTGCCATGATTCGAGTATTAACAGGAATTTCCATTTTATACTTTATTGTACCTGGATACTTTATTGCTTTGATACTGACCTTCTTTGTACCAAAGTTATTTACTGCTATCGCATTTGACTCCGGTGGTGTTGCCTCTGGTCCAATGACAGCAACCTTCCTACTTCCATTCGCAATGGGAGCCTGTGAATCACTTGGTGGAAATATTATTACCGATGCCTTTGGCATCGTATCCATGGTTGCTATGACACCACTAATTACTATTCAGATTATGGGACTCGTTTTCCGTATCAAAGAAAGCAAACTCGAAAAAGAAACCTCTATCACTGCACCTGGATATGTATTCTCTGCAGAAGATATGGAAATTATCGAGCTTTAGTCGCTTAGAAATGAGGTTAATATGAGTAATATATATTTGATGACCACAATTGTGGATAGAAAAATAATCGAAAAATATTTAGCTCTATATCGTGAAAATGACTTACATGTCATGTATGTCACTCTCGGATATGGAACCGCAACAAACGAGATTATGGATTACCTAGGACTTGATTCCATGGAAAAAGCCGTCGCAATCTCAGTGGTTGAGGAAGAAACCTGGTTTACTGTAAAAAAACAATTGCAGAAAAAGTTGCAAATCGACGCCCCTGGTGGTGGAATTGCTTTCACGGTTCCACTCAGTAGTGTCGGTGGCAGAAAGACCCTTGAGTTTCTTTTAGAAAAAAACGATTATGTAAAACAGGAGGAATCAACCTTGAAAAATACAGATCATGAACTTATCGTAGTCATCTCACAGCAAGGTTATACAGATGTTATCATGGATGCTGCCAGAGAAGCAGGTGCCTATGGTGGCACCATCATCCATGCCAAAGGAACCGCCGGCGAAATGGCCAACAAATTTATGGGTGTTACCATTGCAGATGAAAAAGAAATCGTATATATCGTATCAAAGTCTGAAGAAAAAAATGCAATTATGAAAGCCATTATGGAAAAGGCTGGATTAAATAGCAAAGCGAAATCCATCTGCTTCTCACTTCCTGTAAGTGATACTGCTGGGCTTCGACTTTTAGAAGACTAAAAAACGGCTCCTTCGGGAGCCGTTAATTTTTTATTTGCAATAAATCTGTATTGCTTTATTTGTAAACTCTGCTGTTCCTTCACCACCATAGCTATCTATATTCTCGGTAAATTCACCACCACATGCATACATTTGACCAAGTCCAGAAAGAATTTGATTTGTGCAGTTATAAAAATTCTTTGTGATATACTCCTGTAATTTTTTAACCTGAGCCTGCACCTCTTCATTCGCTGGATCTAAGTCTTTCATCTGACCGAACTCAACAAACAATAACATCATATCCTTTGCAATGTTTCCTGTTGTTTCTTCTGTCCAGTTCTTACTCTTCTCTTCAAACTCTTTGTATGCTTCTGTTTTTCCCCAGGATTCTTTTGCCTGAGCTGCATATTCATCCAATTTTTTTGTATCAAATGCACTAAAATCCATATATCTCTCTCCTAACAATTTTATTCCACGAGCAAATGTAATCAAATTTTCCAGATGTTCCTTCTTCATCGTCAAAAGCTCTATCTGCTGTTCTAAAGCTTTATTACGATCAAAATCAGAACTGTCCAATATGGCTTTAATATCCTTTAAAGGAAACTGCAATTCTTTAAATAATAAAATATGCTGCAAACGTTCCAGCGATGTATCGTCATACAATCGATATCCAGCCTCTGTAACAGAAGTCGGTTTTAACAATCCAATTTCATCATAATGATGTAGCGTGCGCACACTAATTCCTGTTAATTTACTTACTTCATTTACTGTTTTCATGATTGCCTCCTCTCGTGTTAAGATAAGCATAAACTATTACGTTACGTGAGAGTCAACAACTATTTTTCAGAAATAAAATATAATTCATGAAGAGCTCTTGTGCACATAAGGTATTTCAAATTCTTATTCTCTTCCCAGTAGGAATCATCTCTATCATCCCACACAATAACCACATCAAATTCCAGTCCTTTCGCAAGCATAATTGGCATAGCTACTACCTTTTCTTCAAGGTACTGGTTGGCTTTCAAAAGATATTGTATCGAACGTTCTGTTTTAGGTACTATAGTTCCCATTTTCTGCTGCACCAAACGTGCACTATCCAAATCCGCCGTCAAAATTGCAACGGATTTATCCTCTGGTATTTCCTGCAAAAGTTTTGCCGCTTCTTTCTTACAATTTTCTACTACACGAACTTCTGGCTGCTTTCCGTCTCGTTCTACATAAAGTTCTGGATTATGAATCCCGATTATATCGAAAGCAAATTCATTGATTGGTGCTGTAGAACGATAGCTCTTGCTTAGCTCTACTCTTTTAATTCCCATCTGTGTACTAAAAATCTCCGCCATCTTCTGCATATCTGTCATGGATGTCAGTGAATGAATTGCCTGATTAGCATCTGCCAAAATCGTAAAATGAGCCTTTGGATAAAGAGTTCTAATAATCGTAAGCTGAAGATAATTATAATCCTGTGCTTCATCTACTACCACATGGCTGATTTCTGACATTGGTTTAATCGCACCAAGCAAGATACGCATAAAACTTACTACAAGCATATCCTCATAATATATCTTTCCACGATGAATCTGATTTTTAGTATAGTGGTAAATTTCTTCTTCAATATTCTTGGTAAACTGTCTTAAAAGATAAAGATAAAATTCTACAACTGTATCAAAATCCGTATGCTTTTCTCGATAAAGGCCTATATTCTCTTTTACAAAAGTAATAAATTGCTCAGAGTACTTAAGCGCAATCGCATTTCTTCGCAATCCACCGTCTTTATGCTTTAATAAATATTCAACCTGCTCATAATAATCTCTTTTCTTATACTCCTTAGAAATACCACGATTCACTAATGAATCAAACATTACATCATTTACATTCTCTTCGCCAAGTTCTGGTAAAATCTCAGATACATAAGATGAAAAAATCTGGTTACGAGATAGTACAACGATTTTCTCTGAACTAAGATTCTCGCGATTATGATACAAAAGATATGCAAGTCGATGCATACCTACACTTGTCTTTCCACTACCCGCAGGGCCTGTCACGAGCATATTCAAGGCATGTGGTTGACGAATCGCCTGATTCTGCTCTCTTGTAATCGTATCAATAATAACTCGAAGCACCTTGTCGGTATTGCCTGCCAATACTTCTTCTAATACATCATCCTGTACTGCAACCGTGGTATCATAACAGTATTTCAACTCGCCATTTTCTATCTTATACTGTCGTTTACAGGTGAGTTCTCCCTGAATCATTCCTGCTGGACATTGATACTCTGTTTTACCAATACCGCTATCATAAAACATAGACGCAATCGGTGTACGCCAGTCATAAACTTCATACTCACGCGTTTTCTTATTACGGAATCCATATCTTCCAATATAGATTTCTTCTGCAAATCTTTCTCCATCTTCCAAGAAATCAATACGTCCAAAATAAGGTGTTTCTTTCAGATAAGATAACTGACGAACGGCTTCTTCTTTCCGCACATAATGTCCGTATTTTTCTCGAACCGTCTCATCATAAGCATTCATGCTGACAATATCATCAAAATCATTCACACCATGGGCACACTCTTCCCACATTTCACGTCTCTTTTGAATCAAATCTTCCTGCTGTGCACCGAGTTCATTCGTGTCCTCTAATAGTTGTGCTTCTATATGTTCTTTTACTTCTTCCAATCGTTTTAATTCAACATCCAAAATTTCTTTTTCCATGAATACCTCAAACTACCTATTCTATATCTTTGTATCATACCTAAATTATCAAGCAAATACAATAGCACAACGAAAAAAGGTGCTGTCTTTACGACAACACCTTTTTATTTATTCCCTATTGATTCATAATCCAATTTGCAATATCTGCAATGACTTCTTCTCCAATATGCTGTTCCACATTATACTCCTGCTTTACTTTCATAATATCTCCATATACGGAAGGAACAAACGCATGATTTAAGTTTTCATATAATCGGAAGGTCACATTATCTTTACCAGACAAGAGTTCTTTATATGCATTATAATCAGCCTCTATGGTAGCCTGGAAGTCTTTTTCCCCCTGCATAATCAGGATTGGCTTTTGGTTATCCTTTAAATAATTTGAAGCCGCATGCTCTCCCATTTCCTTGAAATAATATAAAGTCATACCATTGCCCATATTCTTTTTCTTTGCTTCTTCATCCGAAAGCTGATATAAACCATCAAACATTTCCGTCAGTTTTTTTACTTGTTTTTTTACAATCCAACGTACCAATCCTTTTGTAGAATTTATAACATCTTTATTTTGGTCTATCATAATCTCTTCTAACTTACGTGGTGAACCAGCCATCATAATAAGTCCCTTGAAGTCACCACCTTCTGCATCGATACGAGGTGCGAGCATTGCTCCCATACTATGACCAATAATAAAGATATTATCTTTATCTATACGCGAATCTTTTTTCAACAACTCAGTTGCTAAAATGGAATCTTCAATCGTTTCTAATTTGACCGTAACATCTTTTTCCTTCACAAGCTTAAACCCATGAACAAAGCTCCTTTTATCATAACGAATGGAAGCAATTCCATGTTTTGCTAAGCCTTCGGCCAAATCTTTAAATGGTGTAATTTTACCTACCTTTTCATCCATATTACTTGCTCCCGAACCGTGTACAAAAACAACAGCAGGAACAGGTGAAGTGATAGAATCAGGTAATGTCAACAAACCATTTAATGGATATTTTGTATTTTCTCCAACAACAATTTTCTCTTTAATCATCTTTAAATCCCTTTCTTATATAAGATATAAGAATAAACCATAGGAAGTCCACTCATAACAAGAAGTGCAACAAAACCACCCCACATTAACTGCATGAAGCCAGCTATAATTACAAATACTCCACCAATCATAAATGTATATCCTGCAAATCTATGTGTGCGGTACCAATTTTCTTCACTACTTAAAGTCCAAGGGAGTTTGATTCCAATTGTATAACTCTGCTTCATCTTTGGCATATAATTTCCAATTACAACAAAAATACATCCCATCAACAACATACCAAACATGGTAGTATTTATAGAAGAGTCTAAAGTATACATGTATGTAGAACCACAACATGCAATAGACACCACTGGACAAATCCATAATACTAAAGTCATCATCTTATCAGAAATATTTTTATTCTTAGGATCTGTACCTGTAAATGCAACACAAAACCAATGAACTGCAAGCAAAATCAAAGGAAGTCCAAACACGGTAAATTCTTTTGAAGACCAACCATCTGGCTGTCCATTTGGTCCAAAATGTGTAGCCATCTGTGCAGGTAACTGATCCCACAATATTACTCCTGCCAGGATAGGTAACAATATAATAATACTTGTAATAATCATCGTTTTAAGATTCTTCTTTATCATCTTCGTTAACTCCTTTCAAGTCGGAAATCCACAACATAATTTCTTCTAATACAGAAGTATTTAACTCATAGAATATAAAATTCTTTTCCTTCTTTTCCCAAATCAAATCTGCTTTTTTTAATATCTTTAAATGATACGATACTGTCGCACCTGTCATATCAAAATGACTTCCGATATCTCCAGCAGACATAGGCCCACTTTTTAACAACTGTAAGATATCTCTTCTAACTGGATCTGACAATGCTTTAAATGTTTCTGCAAAAGACATATGCTCACCTCTCTTGTTTGTCTTAAAAATCTATTTAGATTTTTTTCTAATTAGATGATATTCTAAATAGTTTCACATGTCAACTACTATTTAGAAAAATTTCTAAATACTTTTCTCTCCAATCTCCTTATGATATGATTATTACAGTTCAAACAAAGGAGTTTTTTATGTCAAACATTATAAAAATTACTGATTTAAATATAACAGAATTAGATGTATACGCCCGTCTCTCCGAAGTACAACTTCTTCGCTACCACGAGCCTGACTTAGGCCTTTTCATTTGTGAAAGTCCAAAGGTTATTTCTCGTGCACTTGATGCAGGCTATACCCCTATTTCCATTCTTGTGGAAGAAAAAGAAATCAAGGATGAAGTTTTAGAAATAATAGAACGATGTGAACAGCTTAGCCAGGACATCCCTGTATATACAGCCGATTACGAGACCTTATCTCAACTTACTGGATTCAATCTCACTCGAGGTATGCTCTGCTGTATGAAACGTAATGCCCTTCCAAATGTTGGGGAACTGATTAAAAACACACGCCGTATCGCTGTAATGGAGGACGTAGTAAATCCGACAAATGTAGGTGCCATTTTCCGTTCTGCAGCTGCTTTAAACATGGATGCTATCCTTCTTACCCCTGCTTGTAGTAATCCGCTTTATCGTCGTGCTGCACGTGTGAGCATGGGAACGGTATTTCAGGCACCTTGGACCTTTTTTGAACATGGACCATCCGAAGACTCTTCCGAAAGTTATGTCACAGAATTAAAAAACCACGGTTTTAAAACCGTGGCTTTTGCTCTTCGCGATGATTCAATTTCAATTACAGATCCTCTTCTGGCTTCTGAAGATAAATTAGCCATTATCCTCGGCACCGAAGGCGAAGGTTTACAAGATTCTACTCTGGAATCTTGTGACTACACTGTAAAAATTCCAATGTCACATGGAGTAGACTCTTTAAATGTTGCTGCCGCAAGTGCGATAGCCTTTTGGGAATTAAGTAAATAAATGTATCCAATCCTTTTCTATATTTTTACTAAGGAATTGATTTGCAAGTTCATAAGAGGCCTCTTGATATCTCTTTAACTGCTCCCTATCGTTAAACATTTCAACAATGGCCTCTGACATTTTATCAATAGTTATACTTTCTGTTTCAGACTTTTGTATATCATCGATATTAAAGTCAACCAACTTCCCATTTACATTGTTCTTGATAAAAAGACGACTGCCATATCGAACATCCAAGCCAATCATAGCATTTCCGCTTCCTACCGCTTCCATATAAGATAAGCCCAGCGTTTCCCATAAGGAAGATGTAATGTAAGCTTCATATTTTTTATACAAATCTTTTACATCTGTTCTTCCTTTAAACCTTATGTATGATTCTGCATAGTTCTGTTTTACAAATTCTTTCAAGGAATTTAGATAAGCATCTGAACCTGTTCCATATATATCTAACGATAACTCTGGAATTCTTTCATGAGCCTTTATCACACTCGCAATCATCCACTTAATATTTTTTCTAGGGTCAAGACGTGACACAGTTATTAAAGAATATGGTACTCTCTCCTCAGCCGGCACCTTTATTTCCTCTAATCCACTGACTGGAATTACTTTTATATCAGGAACATGACATTTATACATCTTAAACTTTTCTTCTAAATCAATTTTCTGCTCCTCTGTCGAAACGATTACTGTATCAATATATTTTGAAAGCTTGAACCAGCCGTAATACTCGTAATTCATAAACAAGCCATCTGGTGATTCTCCTCGTTTATAATAATGTCCTGAATGAAGAAATACCATAATACGAGCTTTGTTGCCATATTCAAATAAAGGTTGAACAAAATCTAAATATGCAGGTCTATCAATTAGTACTGTATCTTTTTCTGTAAGATTTAGTCCTTTTATGAACTTCTCTATAAGATCCTGTTTTGTACAGCGCTCCCCATTTGGAAAAACATAAATCTCGCTTCCTGCTTCATATAGACATTCACATGTTGTTCTACCATTTTCATCTATAAATGAGGTTCTTTTTAATTTCGCATATAAACTTCCATTTTGACTTGCTGTAATATAATGAGAAACATATAATAATCGATCTGTATAAAACTCTTTTGCAATAAGTCTTTCTCTATCAAAATAAATAATCGTAGAAAAAAATCTAATATCCTTTTTTAATTCCAATACTGCAACTCTGCTTCCGTTTTTATATAGAGTTATCGTATTCGCTCTTGATACAACATCATCTATCTGCATTGCTGCTTTTAGTTCAGTTATTTTTTGTTCAACTGAATAATTTCCACCTAAATCATCAACGTTCGATAGTTTCATATGTACACTAAGCATTTCTTCTGGTAAGATTCCACACTCAATATACCTATCTATATAATACTGATCTGGCAAAGCAGTAAACACATATTTCACTGGAAGGTTAGCGTTTCTAAAATACTGACTTCTTCGTCCTATCGCTACATCAACACCGCTCAACTCATACCCAACCAAAAGGCTAAAAACATATACCGACATATCTCACCTACTCAACCTTTTCTTCGTAATATCTAATAAACTCTTCTTCTGAAGGGAAAATTTTGGAAACCTGCCCTTTATCAAATAAAGTCACAACCCCATTTGAATAGTTAAGCAATATCTTCTCCTCATGCTCTGGGCTAAAATATGATCTTGTTACAATCTTTCCATCCTCCAAATGGGCTGTGCAATAAACATATCCATAATCACCATAATAATCAATTTTATAGATTTCTTCTGTAGGAGATAACCACTCAACTCTATCGACAAGTCTCAAATCAATTGGATTTTTGAAATATATCATTGCTACTTTTTCATTTCGGTTATAAACGGCACCATTCAAACCATCTGGTCTTACTTCCCAAAACTCTGGTAAATCTATAAAGACATAAAATATATCTTTCTTATCTAAATACTTTTCATATATTGCATCAATAGTCATTCTTACATATCCCTTTTCAGCTTAAATTATAATTGTTTCTCAGCAACTAAAATAGTTCCTTGTTCTTGTGTCACTTCTCTAATTACCTTAAATCCATTTTTTCTCCAAAAATGATTCGACTGGGGATTATCTTTATCTATCCCTAGCTGACATCTCTTAATCTCTTTTTCCTTCAGATATTGTAGAGTTTCTGTAACAATCTGGCTTCCAATTCCCTGCCCCTGCATATCCTTGTTCATCATAAAAAATCCAATAAAGGCACTCTCCCCATCTGGATATCCGTCTATTAAATCCATAACAGCAACCAATACATCATCTTCGAAAAAACCTATATAATACTTTTGTTCTATAGGAATCCCTGGCGGAGTTATTCGCAAATCACTCTCTATCAATTCGACTGAAGGCTCTTTCCCACAATATTCATAATACTGTGAGTTACCTTTACAAAGCGTATATATCAAATCTATATCGCTTAAGTCTAATCGTCTTATCGTGTATTTTGTGGAAAGTTCATTTATTACTATATCTTTCACTAGAATATCTCCTTTTAGTCTGAATTACATAAAAAGGGTTAGCGTATACATACGCTAACCCTAGTTTAACACTCTGATTTATTCACTGTCTACATGATTTTTTTCTTTGTCTTTTTTTAGATCATGCACTGTTTTACCAGTAATGGCTCCTATCACGACAAGAATCCACCACCACCAGTTTCGTTTTACAGATTCTTCACCAACACCAGATGCAAGAGGTGTATCTTCATCTTCAATTTTGACAAATCCTGTATCCTCTTCCTGATCTTCAAGCACTCCTAGAGGTACTTCTTCGTCTTCAATTTCTACTACATCTTCATCTGTAAGAGGTACTTCCTCATCTTCAATCTCAACGACTGTTGATACATTTGCGACTGGAGCACCTTCAGATGCTGGTGTATTTTCAGACTCTAATGTATTTCCCGGATTAGAAACATCCACCTTAAGTAAGGCTTCACTCTCAGACATAGACTCTGATTGTTCTGCTGAAAGACTCTCTGAATACAATCTGTCACTTAATGAAGTACTATCTCTTAAAGATGCACTATCACTTTCACTTTCTGATTCTAATCTGGTACTTAATGAATCTCTTGCACTTTCACTTGCTTCGATCTGACTCTGTGCCATGCTTTCCTGTGCAATTTCACTCGCACTAGCAGCACTATTCGAAAGCGATTCCATCAAAGCTTCGCTCGCTTTATCAGCAGCTTCACTTGCAGCTTCACTCATACTTACAAATATCGAATTTTCTCTATCTGAAAGTGACTCCGCAATGGATTCGCTTCTGCTTGCTTCACTTTCTGAATCATAAACACTCGTGCTATTTTCACTATCTACTCTGCTTAAGAATTCACTTCGTAAAGATTCTGCAACACTAAGACTAGATGCCACACTTTCACTTCTTGACAGGCTTGCTATATATAAGCTTACCATCTGTGAATCAGAAATACTTGCACTTACACTGCCTTCACGTTCTGACATAGACTCACTTGCAGCAATACTCTCACTTGCAGCTTTTTCACTAGCAGATAAGCTAATATCTTCACTTTCACTTGTGGCTTTTTCACTCAAGTAAGCAGACAAACTAATACTTTCACTTATTAGTTCGCTTGCATTCATAGAAGGTCTATTATTTAAAGAATCTCTAATACTTTCGCTTTCACTTGCAAGTCTACTATTTTGAAGTTCTTCTTCTGCAGCTCTATCTGAAGCAATTTTTTCTTCTAATGATGTTGATGCATTTGTACTATCAACAATCACTTGTGACTCACTTGCACTTGCGGATTCATACATGCTTACTGCTTCTGAATCTCGTACACTTGCGGATTCATAGGTGCTTACTGCTACTGAATCGCGCACACTTGCGGATTCATATGTACTTACTGCCACTGAATCTCGTACACTCGCTGATTCGTAGGTACTTACTGCCTGGGAATCTCTTACACTCGCAGACTCATAGGTACTTACTGCTTCTGAATCTCTTACACTTGCGGATTCATAGGTGCTTACTGCTACTGAATCGCGCACACTTGCGGATTCATAGGTACTTACTGCCACTGAATCTCGTACACTCGCTGATTCGTAGGTACTTACCGCTTCTGAATCTCTTACACTCGCGGATTCGTACGTACTTACTGCTTCTGAATCTCTTACACTCGCTGATTC
>JAZKYR010000145.1:0-8791 GCA_045612245.1 Agathobacter sp. | reverse complement strand
TTGAAGATTTTACGTACCAATGAGAAACCATTTGAATGAACACCTGTAGAAGCCATACCGATGATAACGTCGCCATCTTTTAAGTTTGCACCAGTGATGATGTCTTTTTTGTCAACAACACCTACGGCAAAACCAGCTAAGTCGTAATCATCTTCTGGCATAAGGCCTGGATGTTCTGCTGTTTCACCACCGATAAGTGCACATTCAGACTGAAGACATCCTTCTGCAACACCTTTTACGATAGTAGCGATTTTTTCTGGGTAGTTCTTACCACAAGCAATATAATCTAAGAAAAATAATGGTTCACCGCCCGCACATGCGATATCGTTTACACACATAGCTACAGCATCGATACCGATTGTGTCATGTTTGTCCATAACGAAAGCAAGTTTAACTTTTGTACCACATCCGTCTGTACCTGATACTAAAGTAGGTTCTTCCATTTCTTTAATTTTTGCTAAAGAGAAAGCGCCTGAGAAACCGCCAAGACCACCTAATACTTCTGGTCTCATTGTTTTCTTAACATGTTCTTTCATAAGTTCTACTGATTTGTAACCAGCTTCGATATCAACACCTGAACTCTTGTAATCCATTCTTTTTTCCTCCTGTATTTAAACTTAAATAATTACAAAATTACACAAGTATAGTATACCTTTGTACACCATCTTTTTCCAATTATATATTATTATTTTTATCATTAGTTTTTCTAATGACAGATTGTATTTATTTTAGTACAACTTATAACTAATTCATCTCGTCAAGTGGCTTATTAAGCTCCTCTGTTCCTGGAACTACGAAACGACCATCTACAATAATATCCTCTGTACTTCCATCTTTTTTGATAACCTTGATATGTCCCAGTTCATCATATGGAATCGTGATGTCTGTGTGACAGTTAAAATATGCTTTTGACATATCGGTTTTTCTCTGGATTGATACTTCATTGTCACGAGCCACGATTGCTTTGCCGTCTGGGTTGTATGTGATATTATCTTCATCATAAGTATAGCAAGTATCGCCCACTGCAAAGTGTGGACCAGTCTTTTCTGCAATAAGAATTGGCAACTTTGCTGCAATATCATATTCGCGGGCCATCTTGTAAGCAGTCGTATTTGTACCGATAGCAAATTCACCAAGGGCCAAAGTATCGTGATGGAACAACACATTATCCTGCATGTATTTTTTGTTCTCTTCCTCGTTTTCGAAATTGGTACATGTATAGTTTGTAATCATACCATCTACGAAATCGATTTCTAAGTTGAGGAAATTGTAATCTCCCAGGTATACCTGACTTACATGAAGTTTACCGGTAGTTCCTTTTAATACTGGCGAAGTAAATACTTCTCCAACTGGGATATTTACATCGGCTACACAGTTTTCGAAAGCTGTTTCTTTCCCTGGATTTTCAAGCGGATAAATCGATACATAAAGGTCTGTCTTATTTCCATTCGAGCCCAAAATGTGTACTTTTTCTGCCTGGTCTAAAACATCAATTATCTTCTGCTGCATATCGCGATAAAGCACGTAATCCAAAGTGTTTAATTTGACTGTTTCAGCAAAGATTTTTTCAAATTGTTCTCCAATTTCTGGAATTGGATATGCGATAATGGTAAAGCTTCTTTCTTCCCCATGAATCGCTTTATTTAACATCTGACCAAACTGGCTACGTTCATAAATAGAAAGCTGCTGCTGTTTCTCATTCAAGCGAACATTCGCTTCTCTGCTTTCTGGCGAGAATGGTTCTTCTCCAAACACCTCAATTACTGCTGGTCCTGCATAGCCTGGACAGATGTCTTTGTATTTTTCAAATACTGTGCGGTATACTTCAAGACTTCTTTCTACATAAGCCTTGTCCATCCAAAGCGCTTGATTTTCTTTGTGATCGTAATCATACTGTTTATTTGGTGATGTGCTGTATGGTCTAAGCACTGAGCGTAAGTTTAACTTCTCGAAGTTCTTTACCGCCAAACGAACCATACGTTCAAAACCAATTGGATAACGAATTTCTGCGGTAGTCTTTTTACTCAAATCCTTCTGGCATGCTACAAAGCCCATGCGGTAGCCTTCTGTAAAGGTATCTGCCATCGCCTGCATCTCTTCGTCTGAGAATGTATTTAAAAACTTTGAAATACCAGTTTCATTTTCTCCTACGAATAAACCATAGTCATACAAATAATCTGGATTTGACAAATCACTACCCATCACGATATCCAAGTAGTAGTCATAGTCTGGATTCATGATACGTACGATAGAATCCTCATTGAATACTTCTGTGTAGTCATGCATGAATGAATATAAGGCGTCTTTCACTAAATCAAGTTCTACATTCTCTTCACAGAAATAACTATATAATTCTACAAATAATTCACTGAAAATACAGATATTCTGCAAATTCCCTTCGAACACACTCAAACGGCAAGCTCGAATTCTTGCATGAAGTGCAGTCAAAATCTGCCCTGCTTCCACACCAAACTGTTCTACCGCATAAGTAGGGTTTGCATAGCTGGTCGCATAAGCATCTCCTAAGATATCTGCATAAAGCTTTTCATTGATTTCTTTTCCTCTTGCACCCTCAACGATTGTATTTAAAAGCACGAGATACTGTGCTGTCTTTTCAAAATAATCCGCGTATTTTCCTGCCTCACTTGCATCTTCAGCAAGTTCTGCTACACGCTCTGCTACCAATTCGTAGCGTTCCTGCAATTCTTCATTGCTCTCTTTCATCAATTCTAAATATTTCATATTATCCTCTCACGAATCCCTGTAAATAATTTCCAACCCACAAAAGCGCTGATACAATCGATGTAATCATTGCCATACGTGGAAAAAGTGTAAAGGAATCCTCTTCTTTCAATGCGATAATCGACATTACAACCGAAACAACTGCGACTACCATAGCAAGGAACCCAAAGGCCCCATAATAAGCAGAAAGTTGCCCTGCTGCACGATATGATAAATATACAAAAATCAAATATGTCACCAAAGTCACCAGCGCCAAACCAAAGGCTACCATCGCTCGTTTGGAATGCGTTTTCTCTGTGAACTTGTAGGACCGACGTCTTCTTCTCATTATTTCTTTTCCTTCTCTTCTGCACGTCTCATCTTGACTTGTCTGAAACAAGCAATTAGCTTATAGGTTAAATATCCCAAAATTCCACCCAATGTATTCAACAACAAATCATCTACATCAAAGCTTCCAATTCTTGTCAGTAACTGTGTTACTTCGATTGCCAAACTAATCTCCAAACTCAAAACCGCAACAGCTAAAAACTTTCTGCACTTTTGGAATAACTTAGGCAAAAACATTCCCAGTGGGACAAAAACACAAATATTCCCTATAACATTGAATCTGAACAGTGTCCAATTTCCTGTTCTGGCTCCTACACCTACATATCGCCCAATCTCTTGGAACAGAGTCAGATTGTATCGATACTCATCATGCTCTACTCTTCCGAAACCAGAACTTACAAATACTACATATCCGAGCAAAAGTAGGTATGCTATAAAGCATACCCACATTGCTAGTCTATTTTCTTTTTTATTTGCATCCATACTGTTCATAGTATTTATCGATTGCTGCTTTGATTTCATCGTCGATTACCACTCTGCCCTGGCATTCGCGATTGTGTAAATGTTCTGTTACTTCAGCCATAGATACGATTGCTCTTGCATCAAAACCATAAGTTTCTTTGATTTCGTCTAATGCACTCTTAACTCCGCCAAGACCTACTTCCATACGGTTTAAAGAAACCATAAGACCTACGATCGTAACATCTGCTGCACCTTTTACCTTTGGAACTGTTTCTTCCATGGATTTACCAGATGTAGTTACGTCTTCGATCATAACCACTCTGTCACCATCTTTTAATTTTGTACCAAGGAAGCTTCCTTTATCTGCACCATGATCTTTTTCTTCTTTTCTATCTGAACAGTAACGAATTTCTTTTCCATATAAATTGCTGTAAGCGATTGCTGTAACTACTGCAATTGGAATACCTTTGTAAGCTGGTCCAAATAATACATCAAAATCATCACCATAGTTATCATGAATAGCTTTTGCATAGTATTCGCCAAGTCTCATAAGCTGAGAACCT
The DNA here is from genome assembly GCA_045612245.1 of Agathobacter sp. GTDB lineage: Bacteria > Bacillota > Clostridia > Lachnospirales > Lachnospiraceae > Roseburia. Next base: position 4,697 of record JAZKYR010000145.1, on the reverse strand, counting down.
GTTACATATGCGCCTGCGTTCATGAAGAAAGGAGATTTACGGCCACTCTTAAGTGTGAAATCACCAAACTTTAATACATCACTTTCTACCATAAATTCAATAAATTCCTGCTTGTATGCTTCCATAACCTTTTAATCCTCCAATTATTATTCAAACTTTGCAATAACTTCTTCGTTTGCTTTCATCGCATCTTCTTCCATCTGAACTCTCTGAGCCAAAAGTTTCTCTTTGATTTCTGGATGGCTGATACCGATAATCTGTAATGCAAGCCATGCTGCATTCTTTCCACCATTGATAGCTACAGTGGCTACTGGGATTCCTGGAGGCATCTGTACGATAGAGTAAAGTGCATCCTGTCCGTCTAAAACAGAACCAGAAAGTGGAACACCGTTAACTGGAAGTACAGTCTGGGATGCCACTACGCCAGGAAGGGCTGCTGCCATGCCTGCGCCTGCGATGATTACTTCTGTTCCATTATTGTTTGTTTCTTCGATAAAAGCCGAAAGGCCAGCGTGTGCACGATGTGCAGAAAGGCATCTTACGTCTACTTTTACGCCATGTTTTTTCAAAATTTCTACTGCTGGTTCTAACTTAGGAATATCGCTTGTAGAACCCATAACGATAGCAACTCTCATAATTTATCTCCTCTTTATCTAAAAGTTCTATTTTGTTTTTATATAATCCAGAACAACCTGAAGTTCTGAGAAATAGAATTTCTCTGTACCCACTTCCTGATGTTCCTCATGACCTTTACCAACCAAGGCTACGATATCATTTGGACCTGCATGGTCGATGACATATTCGATTGCCTCTTTACGATCGTCGATTACGATATATTCACCGTTCTCAGAATCGATTCCGCGAATGATATCTTTGTTAATCTGATCCATCGGTTCTGTTCTCGGATTATCCATGGTAACGACACTTAAATCTGCATATCTGGCAGACATCTGCCCCATGTCAAAACGTCTCTGAACTGGCTTGTTTCCGCCACCACCAAAGACACATACAAGTCTTTCTGGATTGTATTCTCTAAGTGTTTTTAATACGCTTTCTACACTGATGGCATTGTGTGCGTAATCAATTACGATATTAGTATATTTAGCAGCTTCAGGGATAACCTGGGTACGTCCCTTTACACTTACCGTCGATAACGCTTTGCTGATAGTTGCCTCATTTACACCATCGAGATAACAGATAGAAGCTGCTATTAAAGCATTTTCTACATTATGTTTTCCTGGCATATTTAAAGAATAGGTTTCTGTCAATTTGCCAGCACCCTCAAACGAGATTCCAAGAAATCCTGGTTCCCATTTGTTCTCGATATTTTTAGCTGCAAAATCCGCATCCTTATATGCAGAAATTGTATAGCGTGTTTTACATTCTTCTGTCACATAATCCCAGTAATCAGCTTCAATATTTACAACTGTTTTCTGAACCTGTGAGAAGAGCAACTTCTTGCAATCCTTATATTCGTCAAAGTCTTTATGCTGGTCTGGACCAATATGGTCTGGCGAAATATTTAAGAATGCGCCATATTCAAACTCAATACCGTCTACACGGTGCTGTTTTAACGCCTGTGAGGAAACTTCCATCACTACATGCGAACAGCCTTTTTGAACCATTTTGTCAAACAAAAAGTGTAATTCATACGATTCTGGAGTCGTATTTCTTACTTCCACAAATTCATCATGGATATATGCACCCATGGTACCAATCATACCTACCTTAGAACCATTTGCTTCCAAGATTTTCTTTACCATGTTTGCTGTAGTGGTTTTACCCTTTGTACCTGTCAAAGCAATCTTAGTAAGCTTGTCTGCTGGATGATCAAACCAAATCGCAGAAATATGTGCAAGTGCGATTCTGGTGTCTTCTACCTGAATACTTACTACCTTTGACATATCTACATTCTCTGGAATGTCTTCTAAAACAATCGCTGCTGCACCAGCGGCAATTGCTTTTTCAATATATGCATGTCCGTCAACATTGAAGCCCTTAAGACATACGAATAAAGAGCCAGGAACTACCTTTCTGGAATCATATGCAACCGATGTGATTTCAACATCCGCCACATCACCCATGATATTCGCTTTGATTTGCTCAGTGATTTTGCTAAGCTTCATAAATATACTCTCCTTCGTATACGATATTAGAAGGTCCAATCATATGGACAATATTTTCATCATCCCAAATAACGTTAAGCACGCCACCTGGCTGCTGTACGCTTACTTTTCTACCACATTTTCCGAGTTCATTTAAAACTACGACTGCAGAACAACATCCGGTTCCACAACCAAGTGTTTCTCCTGTACCTCTTTCCCATTCACGAATCTTGATATTTTCTTCGTCAACAAGCTGTGCAAAAGTAACATTAGTTCTTTCTGGGAAGCATTCTAAATGCTCAATCGCAGGTCCATATTTTTCCACATCGAAGCTATCCACATCATCAATTTCAATAACCGTATGAGGATTTCCCCAAGAGATAGATGACATCGTAAATGTTCTGTCAATTACGAATTTCTCTTCCTCGAAGAATCTAGGCGCTTCTGAAACCGCTGGAATCATGTGTGTTCTAAATTCTGGTTCTCCGATAGCGGCATGAACACTTGTGACATGTCCATCTTCTACAAAGAGTTCTAAATTCTGATTTCCACCATAGGTTTCGATTGTAAAATGTGTTTTATCTGTAAGTTTATATTCATACACATACATTGCTGTACTACGCAATGCATTTCCACACATCTGTGCTTCGGTTCCATCTGGATTGAATATTCTCATTCTAAAATCACATACGTCTGAGTAGGAAATTAAAACCATACCATCTGAACCTACACCAAAGTGACGGTCAGAAATCTTTTTCGCTAAATCGTTATAATTTTCTACCTGAAGACCTTCTGTGAAGATATATACATAGTCATTCCCGTATGCCTGCATTTTAGTAAATTTAATCTTCATAACTTATCCTTTCGCATAAAACTATGCTAATGCCTGTTCTAAATCAGCAATAATGTCATTTACGTTTTCGATACCAATCGAAATACGAATAAAGCGTTCATTGATTCCAAGCTCTTCACGAATATCAGCAGGAATCGATTCATGTGTCTGAGTAAGTGGATATGTGATTAAAGTTTCAGTTCCACCTAAACTTTCTGCGAAAAGAATCATTTTTACTCTTGAGAAAAGATTCTTTGTAGTTTCAAGATCATCTAATTCAAAAGAAATCATACCGCTGTAGCCAGTTGTCTGTTTTTTTGTAATTTCATAACCTTTGTGATCTTCGAAACCAACATAGTATACCTTTTTCACCTTTGGATGATTTCTTAACCATTCTGCTACTTTGATTGAGTTTTCATGATGACGCTGCATACGAAGTGCCAATGTCTTAAGGCCACGTAATACCAGCCATGAATCAAATGGTGGCAAGCCATTTCCTCTTGATTTTGTCTGTGTATGGAAATGTTCCGAAAATTCATCTGTTGCGATAACAACGATACCACACAATGTATCGTTATGTCCTGACAAATACTTTGTTCCACTGTGAACTACGATGTCAGCTCCTAATTCGATTGGTTTCATGAAGTATGGAGTTAAAAATGTATTATCTACAACTAAAATGATGTTGTTTTCTTTACAAATTTTTGAGATTTCTGCAATATCTGCAACCTTCATCATAGGGTTGGTTGGAGTTTCCACAAAAATCATTCTTGTGTTTTCTCTCACTGCATTTCTTACATTTTCAACATCTGACATATCTATCTGAGTGAATTCACATCCTAAGTTCGAGAAGATAGTATCTCCAATTCGGAATGTTCCACCATATATATCATCTGTCATAAGCACATGGTCACCTGGCTGTAATAAACCAAATACACACATGTTTGCAGCTTGTCCACAAGTAAATGCAAATGCTTCATGACCACCTTCTAAAATAGCCATGGTTCTTTCTAATTCCTGACGAGTAGGATTACTTACTCGCGTATAATCATATCCTGTTGAAACATCAAACGCACGATGTCTAAATGTCGCTGTCTGGAAAATTGGAAAACTTACCGCTCCAGTCATTGGATCACAGCCCAATGCCCCGTGAACTACCTGAGAATCAAAAGCTAAATTCTCCTTCTTGTCATAATTGTCATAATAACACTCGTTTTTCATTTGGTTTCCCCTCCACTAGTAATTATTTGAGCAAAAATACCTATCATTAATTATACACTGTTCGCCCTCAAAAGTCCATAATACATTACTAACAAGACCCCTTAAGCACTGCCTAAGGGGTCTTCCTTTTATTACAGATGAATTTTATTTCTTTTGTTAGAAGAAAGTATACACAAAGTCGTTCCTAATAGCAAGAGTAATATATATCCAATTGGCTGATTCGTATCTCCTGTTTTAGGTGCGACTATCTCAATCTTCTGGTCAATCAATCCCATCAGGCTTTCATCAATAATTTCTTTCATTGATTCTGATAATTGATTATAGTCTTTCAAAAGTTCTTTTAATACTGCCTTATCTTCTTCTGTAATGTTTTCTTTTAAAATTATTTCGTTGTATTTTTCAATAAATTCTACAACAGCCCGTTTATCATCCAGGTTCTGTTTTTCATTCTTGAGCAATTCTTTCGCTTTTTCAGGAAGTACATCAAATTCTTCCAGCGCTTTTAATACTGCTTCTTTATCTTTTGCAGATACCTTCGT
>JAZKYR010000144.1:0-1940 GCA_045612245.1 Agathobacter sp. | reverse complement strand
CCTGCTTCTAAAGCACCTTTGAATACTACGAATTCACAGTTTCTTACTACGTCAGATACATCTGTAAGTTCCATACCAAAACGTGTATCTGGCTTATCAGAACCGAAACGATCCATAGCTTCATGGTAAGGCATTCTTGGGAATGGAGTAGGAATATCTACGCCGATTGCTTCTTTCCATACATATTTAAGGAGTCTTTCATTTACATCTAATACATCTTCGATGTCTACGAATGATAATTCCATATCAGCCTGAGTAAATTCTGGCTGACGGTCTGCACGAAGATCTTCGTCACGGAAGCATCGTGCAATCTGGAAGTAACGGTCATAACCAGATACCATTAAAAGCTGTTTAAAAATCTGTGGAGACTGTGGTAATGCATAGAAGTTACCCTGGTGTACACGGCTTGGTACGAGGTAGTCTCTCGCTCCTTCTGGAGTAGATTTACAAAGGATAGGTGTTTCGATTTCAAGGAAGCCTTCGTTTGACATAAATGCCCTCATAAGACCAAGCACTTTACTCTTCATCATAAGTTTTGACTGAATGTCTGGTCTTCTTAAATCTAAGTAACGATATTTTAATCTGATATCTTCTTTTGTTAAGCTGTTTTCTTCAATTGCGAATGGTGGTGTCTGTGCTTCTGCTAATACACGAAGACTTGTTGCGATGATTTCGATATCACCTGTCTTTAAGTTTTCGTTTACAGCTGCAGTTCTCTTTGCAACAGTACCTTCTACTGCGATTACAAATTCGCTTCTTAATGTTTCAGCTTTTGCGAATCCTTCTTCACCAACGCTGTCTGTATCGAATACAATCTGTAAAAGACCGCTTCTGTCACGTAAGTCTACGAAGATTAAGCTACCTAAGTTTCTTCTTTTCTGTACCCAGCCCATAACGGTAACTGTTTCACCAATATTGGCATTTGACACTTCGGTACATCTGTGGCTTCTATGTAAGCCTTTCATTGATTCTGCCATTATACTTACTCCTTACTAGTTATTGAAGAACTCTACAAATTCTTCGTATCCTTCTTTTGTCAACTGTTCCTTCTGGAACTTTTTATTTTTGTTCATGCGAACAACTAATACCTGCTGATTATTTTCACGGGCTTCTTTTGCCTGTTTCATAACTTCTACAAGTTTATCCGCTGGATAATTTTTTTCTACAAGATAAGCAACCTTCTTTGGACTTTCTGGGATTTGGAATCCGCTTTCCATAAGAAGAAGGATGATTCTTTCAAATCCGATAGAGAAACCCCAGGCTGGTACATCATTTCCTGTGAACTTTCCTACCATCTTGTCATAACGGCCACCACCGCCACATGCACCACCAAATTCTGGCATTGCAATTTCAAAAATAGTGCCTGTATAGTAACTCATACCACGTACAAGTGTAGGATCAAATACAAGTGCGAAATCTGCTGCTTTAGTTGCATTTACTGCAGTAGCGATTTCTGTCATATTTTTTACAACATCTGCATCTAAGTATTCGCCAAGAGTTTCTGCAAGGAATGCTACACCTTCCGAAACATCAGTCTTTTCTTCTAAGTGTTTGAAAAGGCCTAAATATTTGTCGATGTTTTCTTTACTATATCCGTTGCGTTCTAATTCTTCTGCACAACCATCCACACCGATCTTGTCCATCTTATCAAGTGTGATGAATACACTGTCGTAATCGTCTTCTGCAAATCCACTGTATGCTGCCATCGCTTTTAAAATACGACGTTCATTGATGCGGATTTCGAATTTCTTGAAACCAAGTTTTCCAAGTGTTGTTGTAGTTGCAGTAATGAGTTCGATTTCTGCAAGGTTACTTGGTTCACCTAAGATGTCGATATCGCACTGAGTGAACTGACGATAACGTCCTCTCTGTGGTCTGTCCGCTCTCCATACATTACCAATCTGAAGCGCTTTAAAAGGCGTTGGTAAGTTGTTTGCGTT
>JAZKYR010000143.1:0-21982 GCA_045612245.1 Agathobacter sp. | reverse complement strand
TTCACGCTGAGAACCACCGATGATTTCACCGATACCAGGCACAAGACAGTCTACTGCTGCCACAGTCTTTCCATCTTCGTTAAGTTTCATATAGAAAGCTTTGATATCCTTTGGATAATCAGTAACGAATACTGGACGTTTAAATACTTCTTCTGTTAAATATCTTTCATGTTCTGTCTGTAAATCACAGCCCCATGTTACTTTGTAATCAAAGTTGTCATTGTTCTTAGCAAGGATGTCGATTGCTTCTGTGTATGTTACACGAGCGAAATCATTGCTTACTACGTTTTCGAGACGATCAAGAAGTCCTTTGTCTACGAAATTGTTGAAGAATGCCATTTCTTCTGGAGCATGTTCGATTACATAATTGATTACATATTTAAGCATACTTTCAGCAAGCATCATGTTGTCTTCTAAATCTGCAAAAGCGATTTCTGGTTCAATCATCCAGAATTCTGCTGCATGACGTGTAGTGTTAGAATTTTCTGCACGGAAGGTTGGACCAAATGTGTAGATATTCTTAAATGCCATAGCATATGTTTCACCATTTAACTGACCAGATACTGTAAGGTTTGTTGGCTTGTTAAAGAAGTCCTGAGAAAAATCCACTTTACCATCTTCTGTCATTGGAACGTTATTTAAATCAAGTGTAGTTACCTGGAACATTTCACCCGCACCTTCGCAGTCACTACCTGTGATAAGTGGAGTATGAACATATACGAAATCTCTTTCCTGGAAGAATTTATGGATTGCATATGCACATAATGAACGTACACGGAATACTGCTTCGAATGTGTTTGTTCTTGCTCTTAAGTGAGAGATTGTTCTAAGGTATTCAAATGTGTGACGTTTTTTCTGAAGTGGGTAGTCTGGTGTAGATGCACCTTCTACAATAACTTCTGCTGCCTGAATTTCAAATGGCTGCTTTGCTTCTGGAGTAGGAACAAGCTGACCTTTTACGATAAGAGCAGCACCTACATTTGTCTTTTCGATTTCTGCAAAGTTTGCAAGTCCATCTGAATATACCACCTGGATAGGTTCAAAGAAAGTACCATCATTGATTACGAGGAAACCAAAGTTTTTTGAACTACGATTGCTACGTACCCATCCGCCGATAGTTACTTCTGTGTTTTCATATTTTTTCTGATCACGGAATATATCCCTAATGTTTACTAAATCCATTTTCTTCTCTCCTTTTACTGATATTTTTCTATAACATAATCACGAACAGCTTCCTGATTTAAATAATACAATTTTCCACACTCTACGTTTCCAACACCGAGCATTTTGTAAATATTTTCTTCGATAGCAAAGAATTTATTTCCCTGCGCAGAACCAGCTGTTTTCATAACTGTAGAAACATATTCTTTTAAACCATTTTCATCTACCTTTAAGCCTGCATCTTTCACAATCGCAGCAAACACAAGCTCCGCTTTAATCTGTGACTGTAAAGAGGATGCCCACTGAGCTTTCATAGTTGCTAATGTTGTACCATAATACTGTGCCAAGTAAGTTTCTAAATCCGTAGAACCACAATACAATTCTGTGAAAAGATTCTGATACTCTTCTAAACGAAGATTTAAATATTCTTCTGGAATATCAAATGTACTATTCGAAATTATATAATTGATGATTAAATTATAAGCTAATTCCTCTTTCATAATCTGCATAAATTCTGCTACAGTTGATACTTCATAGCTCTTAGCAAAATTATCTGCCACCATCTTATCTGTAATTGTTTCTGGTGTTACTTCTGTATAAATAGCTTTTACTTTGAATTCGAAAGTTGTTAACTGGCCAGCTAAATCTTTATTGCCATAATCAGCAGGGAAAGTAACTTCACTACTGGTCTTCTGTCCGACTTTCGCGCCAAGTAATCCATCTGTAAATCCATCAATAAAGTAGGCTGTTGATTCACCAGAAGAAGTATCAATACCACAATTTTCGCTTACGTCAATCCACTGGTCTGTTGCAGCACCACCGGAAAAAGCTGTTCCATTTAAGTAACCTGTATAATCTGTCTTTACAATGTCTCCAGCCTGTACAGTATCACGGTCTTTCACTTCCATAACACCGATTCCTGCACTATAAACCACATTGCTAAAGTAAGTTTTTACTTTTTCATCTGTAACTTCATACTCACCTGTCAAAATAGTAGCAAAATCTTTAAAATCTGCTAATTTTGTAATTGATGGCTGTTTTACATTATTACTATTTTGTGTATCATCTGTATTTGAATCGCCACAAGCTCCCAACGAAAGAGCCATTACAGCACATAATAATACCGCTATTAATCTCTTCTTCATAATTATTTTCTCCTTACTAAATTTCAGTAAATTTATGAACTGATAAATAATATCATATTTTTTCCAAAAACACAAACACTTACGCATATTCACATTGATTTTTTATATTTTTTTTGTTAGAATATTCGTTAGTGAAATCAAAGGAGGGAAAAAAATGGAACCAGGCACAATTATTGTATTAGTTGTCATAGCAATTGCAATTGGTATTATGGTTGCTTTATATTTCTTGGGTAAAAAAACTCAGGCAAAAAAAGATGAGCAGGATGCTCAGATGGCAGCTGTTGCGCAGACTGTTTCTATGTTGATTATTGATAAGAAAAGAATGAAAGTTAAAGACTCAGGACTTCCACAGGTAGTTATCGACCAGACACCTTGGTACATGCGTTGGACAAAACTTCCAGTCGTTAAAGCAAAGGTTGGTCCAAAAGTTATGACTTTAATCGCTGACGAAACTATCTTTGCAGACATTCCTGTAAAGAAAGAAGTAAAAGCTACTGTTAGTGGTATTTACATTACCGCAGTAAAAGGTCTTCGCGGTCCACTTGAAAAACCAGAAGGCAAGAAATCTTGGAGAGCTAAATTAAAAGAAAAATACAATAGCTTAAATGCAGAAGTAAAAAAAGAAGAAGCTGCAAAGAAATCTAAGAAAAAATAATTCAGCATAAAAATCCCTCTATCTATTGATAGAGGGATTTCTTTATAGTTTAAATTCTTTTATTCCTTTTGATTTTACATTAATGGAGATATTGCAGTCTGCGACAAATTCATCATTCATTTCCATTCCGTATTCCACAGAGATATCCATTTCATGTTCAGATTCTTTAATCTCTACCTTCTTACCATCAATGCCCATCGTAAGACTTCCATATGGCGTAAAATATTGTGTAATATTTTTCACATTCTCTTCAAATACCATGTTCACATTCACAACGCCATGCTTGGTAAGTTCCATTTGTCCATCTGAAATCTTAATGCGATTTTTCGTTACTCTCTCTTCACCCTCCATTACTTCATCATAAAGGATATAGTGTTTATTGTTTTTATAAAAATATTCTCCAGCCACAATCATTTCGATTGGCTCGCCATCTGTTTCCGGTCCATTTTGAAGACCACAGATTGTGATAATTACTTCTTTTGTCATCTCATTTCCTCAATTCATTGCATCTTATATCTACTTCATACAACGATACATTATAGCATCTTACTCAAAGAATTCAAGAAATTTAAATCGCACCTTCACTTTTCCAGATTCAAATACATCTGCATATTCCCAAGGACTCAAAACTTCTCTTAAAGCTTCTCCCGCTTCTTCCTCCACTACTTCAAATACGGAACCTCGGAAACACATATTGGGATATAAAACACACCACCAATTCTGTCCCTTTCCCTCTCCTATGACAATTTGAAGAGCCTCATATTCACCTGGTGGAAACGTATAATTCCCATACGTTTTTTCTGGAAAATCACATCTGGTAATATGTGCAGAAACCTTATAATCGTATCCATTTTCCTGAAGAGTATTTTGTGCCACCTGAATGATACCCGACATATTTTCGTCCACAATCCGTTTTGTTTCCTCAAGACTTTGAGCCTCTTTCAAAAACGGTTGCAAATACACCCCAACTGCATCTCTCACTTCTTCTTTTACTGATTGATCCGCATTCGTATCGCTATTCGCCAACACATGAAATCTTAAAATTTTAGATGCAATTGATGGCTGAAAAAAACTATTCCCAAGCACCATTGTCCAAACATATAAACCTACAAGCACCGCTGCAGAACCATATCCTATATACTTTTTCATCTCGAAATCCTCCTGTTTAGTTAGAAGTCTTTCCATGTTTTTCCAGAAGTATTCACATACCCCTTCCAGTCTATAAAATTTTCTTCTATTTCAAGATAAGGCAAATAAAAGACCATATCCTGATTGTCCTTTTCGTCGATTAGATCCCCCAATGTCAAAAGATATGCCTTCCCCTCCTCTTGTTGCTTCAAATATTCCTCCAGGTAGGTCCCCAAATCCTGAGACATTTTTTCTCCTAATTCCAGTAAATCCTCTATATCATCCACTACACAGACATAAGTATTTCGGGGAAAGTCTTCTATTTCTGCCAGATAGTCCAGCATAGATTTATAACTTTCTGTGTGCTCCAAGAAGTCCTCTTCAAACACCAGCACCTTCAGATGATTGTAGTCCGCTTCTTTATTTAATCTCTCTTCATATTTTTCTTTCGATTCTTTAAAATCTATTCCATTTGCATCAAATCTTAACATCCCTCCATCTTTGGGATAAGCCATTTCATAGGTCACATTTCTATCCTCATATCCCACTGCCACGAGCATAGGAAAACATCGTTCTTCTAATTCCATCGAACTACACCCCATCAAAGTACCTACCATAATCAAAACCAACAGCACCCTACTTTTCATTTTTCTTCCTCCTAAATAAAATTACTGCTCCGGGAAACACAATCATAAAAGGAACTGCGCCATAGCTATAATATGCAAAAAACAGTTCCAACCATCCTTGATTCAAATGCATGGCATAAGCCACCAAAAACGCAATACCCGCAGGAACCAAAATCTGCCACCAGGTCTGTTTTCTCTTTTCTCCGTCAACAAGCTCCACAAACATACGCACTCCATAATGCAAATGCAGATTTAAAAGCGCATACAACGTAAAGAACCAAACTGCCAGCATAAGTGCATCCATTCTTTTTAAAAAGATACCCTCAAACTGTATCGTGCTCATAAGTGTCACTATCGGGAAACGCAAATTAGACAAACTATTTGTTCCAAAATTTCCTAACAAAATCACATAACTACCCAACAAGATTACCGCAGAAAACAAAACGGATACAGAAACTGTTTTTATAATGTTTCTTCCATAATTTTTTTCTTTTTCCGCAACAAGAAATAACACAAAAAACAAAGGGGTAAGTAGCAGAAAAACCAGGTATACGCCTTTGCCAAAATTCGTTCCAGCAAACTGTAACATAGGCTCCAAATATCTCCATTTTACATTTCTAATAGATGTGAACATCATTGGAAAAAATGGAATCAAAATAATCCAGAACAACACCTCATATACCCTGGCTCGACTTTCTATACCACCACTTACCGCATAGGCCGCTGCACCTATTATAAAAAGCAAAATGATCTCATAAGAAGAGTCTTGCACCAAACTATATTTCATTAAATTTGCGAAAACATACACACAAAAACCGGCTGTTATTACACTGTGAATGGCAATTAAAGACAGGCATATCCTTCGCAGCCCTTTGCCTGTCTCCTCTTTAAGATAAGTGATCATATCCGTCTTCATTTTTTTCATTATCCAACCCAGATAAAACAAATATAGATATCCCAAACCTGTTCCAACAACAATTGCATATATACCATTCGCTCCACAAAGTCTTGCTAAATATGGCGGCAATAGCAAAGTTGCAATCCCCATAAGGTCAAACATATACAGACGCATGGTTTGTCGGCTGGATATTTTCCCATTTTCTACATAATCCCTATTTCTCATCGACGCCCCCTTTCTCTTCCTTGTTTCTCCTCCGTAATTTCACACGCTCTGAAGTCTTAGCATAAATTGGACGTTTCCATAGCATACGAAGCGGGAATCGAATAATCGAATCTTTTTCATCTTGGTATCCGTTGAGTTGAGGACCTACATAAGGAGAAAGATAGGGCACTCCGAAACTTTTAAGCCTTGCTAAATGCACAAGCACAAGAAAAATTCCAATTAAAAATCCAAAGAAGCCCAACCAGGCAGATAACACAATCAATAAAAACTTTAGGATCCGGAAAGCAAATGCAAATTCCTCATTTGGTATCGCAAAAGAACACAGCGCGGTAAAAGCAACCACAATAACAACTATCGGACTTACCAGATTCGCTTCCACTGCTGCCTGACCAATGATAAGTCCGCCTACAATCCCAATCGTATTCCCCATAGTACCCGGAAGTCTTACTCCAGCCTCTCGAATAAGTTCGAAAGACAATTCCATCAAAAGCACCTCCAAAGCAGCCGGAAACGGCACTCCCACTCTAGCTTGGGAAAAAGACAAAAGAAGTGGCGTTGGCAAAATCTGCGTATGAAAGTTAGTTACCGCTAAATACAATCCCGGTAAGGTCAATGCAAAAAATGCCGCTACATATCGAATCACACGGGCAAAGCTTGCCATATAAAAACGATTATAATAATCATCTGTGGTTTTCATAAAAGAATTTACGTCCGCTGGAAGTAACAATGCCACTGGTGAATTATCCACCAATACAACTATTTTTCCGTTTAAAACATCCATTGCAGCCCGATCTGGCCTTCTCGTCGATTGAAACTGTGGAAAAGGAGAAATCCACGAATCCTCTGCCAACTGTTCCATTACACCACTATCCAACACTCCATCAATGTCATATTCTGTAAGACGTCTATGCGCCTCTTCCACTAACCGTTCCTCTGCCAGCCCCTCAATATACACCATTGCAACATTCGTAAAAGAGCGTACTCCTACTTGGAATTCCTTCACTTTAAGCTTCGTGTTACGAATGCGTTTTCGTATCAAGGCTGTGTTTGCTTTTTCAGACTCCGTAAAGCTTTCATCTGACCCACGAACTACTTTCTCCGCCTCGGATTTTCCAATACTCATTTTGGGATATCCCTGGTCTGGCATCTTAAGTGCAACCGATACGCCCTCTACGAATAAAACTGTGTCACCTATTAACACACCTCGAATCGCATCCTCCATATACGAATAAGGCTGTGCATCTGATAATGCAAAAGAATTTCCTTTTATTGTTTCCTCTATCTGTTCATCCGAAAGACCTTCTAAATAAAGCAACATTCTACCTAATACATCAATCAACTGATTCCCTGTATTCACCTCTATATAACATACAAAAGCAGTTCTCTTCTTATTCTTTCCAATTGTTAATTTACGCATTTTTAAATCGTCACAATTAGAGAACTCCTGTTTTATGATTTTCTCATTTTCGTCTATACTACTGGAAACCAAAATTTTTTGCATAAAAAAAGAACACCTCAATTTCTTAAGATGTTCTTAGTATATCCATTAATCTTGCTGGATAATCACTTCTTTCACTGCAATCGCCTGATTCTTTACATGTTCACGAATAGATGCTGTTGCATCCTCCTGATTTCTATTTGCGAGAGAATCAAATATTGCATTATGCTCACTGATTAACTTTGGATAATTTTCTGCTTTTTTCAAATATTCCACACGATAACGATAAATCTGTTCGCGAAGATTATTCAACATGTTTACAAGCTTTGGATTGCCTGTTGCATCATAAATTACATCATGGAATGCTACGTCTGTTTCTGCAATCGCTTTCACATTTCCAGATTTCAAGCTATCTTCAAAAGCTTTTTTCTTTTCTGCTAAAAGCTCGAGTTGTTCACCTGAGATACGCTCACACGCCAACTGGCATGCTAAAATATCAAGCGCTTCACGAATTTCCAACACGTCTTCCATTCCTTTTAAGGTCATTTTGGCTACTTCTGCTCCTTTTCTAGGCACAGTTACCGCTAAACCTTCCTGCTCTAACATACGAATGGCCTCACGAATTGGAGTACGGCTAACCCCTAACTGAGCTGCCAATTGAAGTTCCATGAGTCTCTCACCTGGTTTTAAATCTCCTTTTAAAATTGCTTCACGGAGTGTATTAAAAACTACATCACGCAATGGTAAAAATGCGTCCATATTTAACTTTAAATCTTCTGTCATATCGTCACCTGCTTACTCTCTTCGATTGTTGTATATACTGGTTACATAAATTTGTTTTGCTAATCCAGATTTTACCATATCATCATATGCTCTTCTGGCTGTTTCTTCGTCTTCAAATAATCCAAATACAGTAGGGCCACTACCGCTCATCATAGAATTTATCGCACCAGACTTCATCATCTGTTCTTTTATCTCTGCAATAATAGGATATTCCGGAATCGTTACACTTTCTAAAACATTTCCCATATGTCCTGCAATCGCATGCAAATCTTTATTTTTAATATCTGTTACTAGCTGATCAATATCTGGATGAAGGGTTTCTTCATTTAATTTCAAATTTTCATATACAAATTTTGTAGAAACTGAAATCGCAGGTTTTGCAATTAAAACTGGACATTTTACCATCGGAGGTAAACTGGTTAATTTTTCACCAATACCTTCTGCTAAAGCAGTACCTCTCATCAAACAATATGGTACATCCGCCCCAATCTTTACACCACGTTCCATCAAATCTTTTCTAGAAAGCCCCAAATCAAAAATCTGATTCATGCCATATAACATTGCTGCTGCGTCTGAACTTCCTCCAGCCATACCAGCCGCTACTGGAATACGTTTCTGTAAATGTACGGATACACCTTCCTTGATATCAAATTCATCCATTAGAAGTTTCCCCGCTTTATACACCAAATTGTTCTCATTGGTAGGTACATAGGAAAGGTTCGAGGTAATCGCAATCCCCGATTCCGTGGTTTTCTTAATATCTAATTTGTCATATAAATGGATGGTCTGCATAATCATGCGAACTTCATGATAACCATCTTCACGTCTACGGACTACATCCAGTCCAAGATTAATTTTTGCTAACGCTTTTAAAGTAATGTTATCCATACCTTCACCCCTGCACTTTGTATACAATATTCATTATACTCTTTTTTGTATTTATTTCAATACAATATACCACTAAATTTTCAGAAAAATTTGGGTAAAGTTGCATAAATTTCAAAAACAGACTTCACAAATAAGAAAATATGTCCGATACTGTTTTTAGAAGGACAACGTTTATCCAAGGAGGGATTATTATGAGTGTACAATCAATTTACAACAATGTAGCTGCTGCTAATGTAAATACAGCAAACAAAGCTGCAGATAACAAAAAAGAAACTGCAAACACTGCTACTGCAAACAAAACAGGTTTTAGCGACACTGCAGTTGTTTACGAAAAATCAAACGAAACCGAAACTATAAAACCAAATAAGCTGAGCGCTGCAGATCGTGATGCTATCATTGCACAGATGAAAGCCGATACCGATGCACGCATGGCTCAAATGCAGGATTTAGTTAGAAAGATGATGCAAGGACAAGGAAATGCCCTCGCACAGTCTGATGACATATGGAAATTCCTTGCAAGCGGCGACTACACTGTAAGCGAAGCTGCCAAACTTCAGGCACAGGAAGATATTTCAGAAAATGGATACTGGGGCGTAGAACAGACCTCACAGCGTATTCTTGATTTCGCAAAAGCTCTTGCCGGAAATGATCCAGACAAAGCCGATGAACTTCTTGAAGCTTTCAAGAAAGGGTACAAAGAAGCTACTGGCGCTTGGGGCAAAGAACTTCCAGAAATCTCTAAGAAGACATATGAAGCTGTAGAAGAAAAATTTGCAGCATGGAAAGAAGAAAAATAAAATCAAAAGGTCGTCATAAATATGACGACCTTTTTCTTATTTTTGCTCTAACTGCTGCTTTGAAAACTGCAACGTATAAAGATGATAATACTGTCCTTTTTGTGCAAGGAGTTCCTGATGATTTCCCTGTTCGACAATCTCTCCTTTTGATAGAAGTATAATATTATCCGAATGCTGAATCGTAGAAAGTCTGTGTGCTACGATAAGCATCGTTCCAATATTTTTCATCTTCTCTAACGAATCCTGAATGAGAAGTTCTGTCTCTGTATCAATATTCGCAGTTGCTTCGTCTAAAATCATGACTGCCGGTTTATGGATAATTGTTCTCGCAAAAGAGAGAAGCTGTCTCTGCCCTGCGGAGAAGTTATTTCCTCTTTCCTGTACGACCTCATCCAAACCAGTTTCTAATTTATTGATAAAGGAATCTGCATTTACATATCGACAGGCTTCCATCACTTCTTCATCCGAAATTCCTTCTTCTCTAAGAAGGATATTGCTACGAATATCACCTGAGAACAAGAATACATCCTGAAGCATCTGGCCAAAGTGTTTACGAAGCGAAGATATTTTAATCTTCTTAATATCAATTCCATCAATCAAAATCTGACCTTTTTGAATATCATAGTTTCGTACCATAAGAGAGAGAATTGTCGTCTTTCCAGACCCCGTTGATCCAACGAAAGCCACGGTCTGTTTTGGTTCTACATGGAAGGAAACTCCTTTTAATACCCATTCATCTTCTTTATAAGCAAACCATACATCCTTAAACTCGATTTCTCCACGGATTTCATCAAGTTCAATGGCATCTGGTTCATCTACGATTTCTGGTACCATATCCATTATGGTAAATATCTTTTCTGCCCCCGCAAACGATCTCTGCAGTACATCAAACTGTTCTGCCAAAGTCTGAATTGGATTGTAGAACTTCGAAATATACATATAGAAAGAAACTACAATCGCACTATTAATGGTCTGACCAAGAAAAACGGTTTCCTGAATCTGTCCTTTTGCACCAAAATACATCAGACACATAATGGTAGAGATATTCAGCATATATACCATTGGTCGGAAAATACCAAACACAAACATCTGATTAATTCTAGCTTTTTTGAGTCGATCACTTCTTTCCAAGAAGTCCTGCATTTTCTGTTCTTCGCGATTGAAAATCTGTGTAATCTTAATCCCAGATAAGTTTTCCGAAAGATAAGTATTGATATCTGTTCTTGCATCATTTACTTTTCTATGCGCACGTCTTGAGAACTTACGGAAGATTACAGTAAACAACACTACAAAAGGAACGAAACAAAGCACCATAAGTGTAAGCGCATAGTTAAGCATCAGCATTGCGCCTAACACACCCACGATTACCATCGCATTTTTAATCATCGTTACAAGCACGTTGGTAAACATCATGGAAATTGAGTTGGTGTCATTGGTTACACGGGTAACCAGTTTTCCTACTGGAATATTGTTTAGCTGTTCATGTGACAAACTTTCAATGTGTGTAAAAATATCCATACGAAGATTTGATAGAATCTTCTGTCCGATTTTCTGCAGAATCATTGCCTGCAGATATGTCGAAATCATGGACACTACCAAAATCCCAGCATATACCGCCACTCGAACATACAAATCATTCAACTGGAAATCATCTTTTACCAGATTCTGAATATCCCCAATAATGAGAGGAGACACGATATCATACACAATAGAAACCAGCATGATAAAGAACACAAACACAAATTCTTTCCAATATGGTTTTGCATAGGCAAGCAGTCGAACAATAAGTTCCTTATCCGACATATTTCTATCATCTTCTTGAGTTTCTTTTTCCTTTCGGATGGCAAGATATGCCATAATAAAAACGATTGCGAAGGCCCCAATAATGGAACCTACAATAATTACAGGTAAAAATTCCGCCATTACTGATTACCTCCTTCCTCTTCCAATTTCTGAAGGTCAACCATTTTCTGGTAAGCAGGACAAGTCTTGTAAAGTTCTGTATGCGTTCCAAACGCCGCTACCTTTCCTTCTTCAATAAAAAGAACCTTATCCATCTGTTCAATTGTAGAAATACGATGTGCAATTAGAATGGTTGTCTTACCAGCTCTTGTATCACGAAGATTCTTTAAAATGGTACGCTCTGTCTTGGTATCTACCGCTGATACAGAATCGTCAAGAATCAAAATAGGCGCATCCTTCATAAGTGCTCTTGCAATAGAAATACGCTGTTTCTGACCGCCCGAAACCGTCACACCACGTTCACCCAGAACAGTGCCATAGCCATCCTTAAATTCCTTAATATTACTATCTACATCTGCCATAGTCGCAGCTTTTACAATCTCACGCTGTTCCTTTTGATCTGTACCGAAAGAAATATTATTTTCAATCGTATCTGAAAACAGGAAATTATCCTGTGGTACATATGCACAACCTGCACGTACATCACGAATTGCTACCGTATTTACGTCATGTCCATCGATAAAAACAGTTCCATCTGGTACATTATAGGTACGAAGAATCAAATCTACGAGTGTCGTCTTTCCAGAACCTGTTTTACCTACTAAGCCAATATTTTCACCCGCACTAATTTTAAAAGAAACATTTTCCAAAACATCATACTCTCCGTCTGGATAACGGAAGGTAAGATTCTTAAACTCAATATCACCTTTGATATCCTTTAATTCTTCGACGTCCGCACGGTCTACTACATTCTGCTTTGCATCTAAAAGTTCACTGATACGTTTAAGGGAAGCATTTCCTCGCGATACCATATCAATAAGTTCTGCCACCGCCATAATTGGCCATACAATTGCGGTAAAGTATCCAATAAATTCTACCAACTGACCAGCATTAAACTCGCCCAAATACACGAGATATCCACCGTATCCCAAAATTACACAAATAACACTTTCCACAAAAATCATAACAAAAATACGAAGTAACACCGAAGACTTTGTGTACTCAATATTGGCAACTTCGTTCTCTTCATTTAATTTTTTAAACGCCATAAGTTCTTTGGCTTCTTTTACAAATGCTTTGATTACGGAAATACCAGAAAAACTTTCCTGTGAAAAATCCGACAGCTTAGAAAACGCTTCCTGACGAACATCCCACTTTTTCATCATATGGTTACCAAGCACAATACTTGCCGCCATAAGAAATGCCATCGGCAAAAGGGCAAACATGGTCAGTGTACTGTCCATATTCCACATCTTAATAATCGCCAGACCACCTAAGAATGCCGCATCGAAAAACATCAGCATTCCCCAGGCAAAACACTCCTGAATGGTATCCAAATCGTTGGTAAACAAACTCATCAGATTACCAACTTTATTTACCTGATAGTACTCACAACTTAAATTCTTTGCATGGTCAAACATACGATTTCTAAGGTCTGCTTCTACTTTGATACCAACTCCAAAGAATGCCACACGCCAAAGAAATCTTCCAAATACCATTGCAAGAATAATCCATACCATAGGCATACAGATTTCGTCCAAAAGGAAATTCAAATCAAAAACCTTCTGCACTCCATCCCTTTCTACAAAACCAGTGTTCATACCATTGATCACCATCTGGTACATATTGGGAATGACCAGCTGAAACCAGTCTACAATTACCAGCGCCAGGAGCCCCAAAAACATCCAGCCTGCATATATAAAATAATAGCGATTGATATGTTTTCCAAAAATCATATTTCTTTACTCCCTAATTAATTCTAGTCCCTTCTCTGTAAGTTCATAAACCTTATCCGCCACTTCTTCGATATACTTTCTATCGTGAGAAATAGAAAGTATCACTCCACCAAATCCTTTTAACATCTGTCGAATGACTGGGCTTGATAATGGTGAGAAATTGCGTGTAGGTTCATCTAATATTAAAACCTCACTACCTGACATACTCATTTGAAGCAGTAATAATTTTGCTCTTTGTCCACCAGATAAATCACCAATTGGATGGCTCATTTCATCTGCAGTGTATTTCATACTTCCCAAATAAGTTCTTATGCGGGAAACTTCGTCCTTATCCCCTGTTTCCATCAAAAACTCCACTGGTGTAATGGTTTCATCCAAACATTCCTCGTAATTTTGAGGCATATAAGATACTTTTATATCTTTTCGCGTACCCAGTTCTTCTGCAATCCTTCGAATCAATGTTGTCTTTCCGCATCCATTCTTTCCAATGATACAAATTTTTTCTGGTCCTCGAACATACAAACTAACATCCTTTGCAAGGCATCGATTTTCAACCATAAGTTCCGGTAAATGATAATCTAAAATCACTTTTCCATTTGGTACATTTACTTGCTCACCGAACTTTATAAAAATCGCATCTTCTGTTTCCGGGATCTCAGTCATATTCTCAAATTCTTTTTCAAATCTTGCTTCATATGCTTTTACACGGTGCATGGATCTTCTTAAGTTTGCCCCTGTAAACGGGTCCTGTCTGGAAACTACCTTTTGCTGATGTTCCACTTTCTGCTGAATCTGCCTAAACTTTTCCTGTTGTTTTTGATATTCTTTTCTTTCGTTCCTAGCCACCTGTTCCTGATGAGCCAAACTACTCATTCGTCTATCCACATATTCTCGATAGCCAGACCTTGTCACCATTGCTCTAGCCTGTGTTTTTCTCTTAATCTGCTCCAGATGAATAATCTTATTTGCCGTATTTTCAAGCAACATTTCATCATGAGAAATATACAGCACTGGCACTCTCGAATCCTGTATAAATTTTTCCAGCCACTGTACTGTAGCAATATCTAAATCATTGGATGGTTCATCAAGAAGTAGTACATCTGGCTGCTCTATCATAAGTCTTGCCAACTGAAGTTTTATCTTTTCTCCACCAGACATCTGCCCCATCAATTGTTCACTATAAAACAATTCGAACGGAATCTTAAGCATTTTACTTATTCTGGATAATTCGCCTGGCTCCGTCTCATAAAACACATCACTTTTGCACATAAAATCATACGCACTACATTCTTTATCACATGCTTGAATCTCTTGTGGCAAATACCCAATGTGAATCTGATTCTTTATAATTTCACCTGTATAGTCCACATAATCTTCTACTAGACTCTCATCATAAATCAGTTTTAAAAGAGTCGATTTCCCATTTCCTTCCTCCCCAATAACAGCTATCTTATCCCCCTGGTTTAGAGAAAAACTGAGATTATCTAAAAGCACTCTATTATCTTTGATATGTGTAATTGTTAACTTCTTTATTTGCAACATATTTTCCTCCATATGCTGCCATAGAGATTATTTATTTTCCCACGAAAAAAAGAGAGGGTTCTATGAACAAACAACCTCTTTTGGCAACATGACTAAGAAAGACCTTTTGCCTTCCTTTTTACTACATAGTAAAGTTCATGTTATCAAAAGATATTATTTGTTCATTTCCACACCTCTCTTCACAATATAAATACATTATAGAGTGATATATTGATAATGTCAAATATATCTCTTTTTTATCTTCTTTAAACTCATCCCAATTCCAAGTCCCAACAAAGAAATAATAAAACCAGGGATTCCTTCCTCTAGTGTTGGAAAATGCTGATTACCAAACGCTAATGTATTTGCCATTGCAAAAGTAGAAAAACATTCTAACGAATACATAGTTCCAAAAAACACTGGCATAATCCACTTCATTTTACCCCAACTGATATCCTTCCCAATTTGCAATGATATTACAAACGTAGAAACAGGCAAGATAAGATAAAATGTTATTAAAGAGTAGGCCATCGCAAAACTAGGATCTACTTCTTTTCCTATCCAAAACCAAAGCAAACAAACCATCCACAACGCCAAATAAATCCCTATCTGAATTATTTTTGAGACTCTCTGCTTACTCTTGACCACATTTGTACTTTCTTCCAAATAATCTATATAATTTAGCATAGTTTTTGCCTCCTTTCCCTTTAGCAAATAATCTAAACTAACATCATATAGTTCACTCATTTTGATTACACTCACAATATCCGGATAAAACTTTCCATTCTCCCAATTTGAAATTGTTTGGCGACTTACACCGATCGACTCCGCAACCTGCTCCTGTGTAAATGATGTTTTCATTCGAGCTTCTTTTAACTTACTTCCAATTTCCATATATCAACTCTCCTTGTACTTATATTTTGCCTTACCCAAAATAAAAAGTCTATCCATTTTCTTTTACACAAAAGAAAAACCATGTCAAAATTCTTTGACATGGTCTTAATCTACTCTCCTAACATTCTAACAATGCTCTTTCTACAAGTTCATCACTAATGTCAGCCATTGCCTGTGCATCTTCCCTTGCAAATCCTCTTTTTATCATATTAACAAAGACTTTTATACCCTTATCATCAATACCATCATGGAAACCATTATTGAAACCATTATTGAAACCATCATTAAATCCGTCATTAAATGCACTCTCTTTTACAGCTGCAACAGCTGCCTCTACAGCAGCATCTATTTCTGGTTTAAAAATCTCAGCCATTGCTTTACACATAATATTTTCCTCCCTCATTTTTTCTATTAAATCCTTATTGGCTCTTGTCACAATTTCCCATAAAGAATCTGCATACTTCTTTTCCGATGCATCTTGCAGGTCATTTGTTGTAGCAACCAATATTTTTGCTTGTTCCAAACTTAACTTCTTTGTTAATGCATTTAGCCAAATATGTTCTCCCTTATTTAATCTACCGGAAACAACAATTTGAATTGGTATTATATTCCTTCCTGATATGTAATATATTCCACGATATTTCTCACAAATCTTAAACCCATATCGTTCTAGTACATCAAATAAAACCACTGGCTTTCTCGTTCTAACAAATGATAATGAATAACTATCAATTCTTGTCTTTTCTTGCTTTGTTTTATACAGATAAACTTCCGCAATCCCTTTCAAGAAAACATTAAATGATAATTCGTCATCCGGTGATTTATATTCAACTACATTATACCATCTGAAAATTTTACCAATTTCATTTTTTATCTTGCGATTATGCGTCTTTTTTATAATTAGTACATCCATTCGCAAAGGGAGGTCATTTACTGCTATTTCTTGAAAAAACTCCAAGTCATTTTTATTGTCTGTAAACTCAAGGTTTAAAGCCGCAAAACAAGCAGGATGCCATTGCAACCTTTTTTCTTTCGAATTATTCAATTAGATTCCTTTCTACTCTCCCCTTAATCGTGCCAAGAAATCCTTTTGTATATTATAATATATAAGCCACGCAAATGCAACCACTTGGTGTTATTTTTCCAAAGAAGAAATATATATCTGTCCCAATGCGATTCCTCCGTCACCACATGGAACTTTCTCATTTATAAAAACTTTCTTACCTGATGCTTCAAGTCCACTTACCACTTCTGATAAAAGAATACGATTGATAAATGTTCCACCACTCAAAGCCACCTGGTGTACACCTTTCTCATCACAAATTTTATTTGCCATTTCCACAATAGCACATGCTACAGCATGATGGAATAGATATGCTAACACTTCTTTCGAATAATTATCCTTTAAATGATATAACTCTACAAGCAGTCTTACACTATCAGCCTGCCACTTATTGTCACTCTTTTTTATTTCGATTTCCAAGATTTCATTTCCGGTCAAATTAGAAATCCCTTTGTGCGCCGCCTGCTCCAACTGAATCGCACATTCTCCCTCATAAGAATTACAATGACAAATATCAAGAAGTGCTGCTGCCGCATCAAACAAACGTCCCATAGAAGACGAATATGCAGTATTAATATTCTGCCTCCAGGCCATCTCCTGCAAGGTATAATTTTTTCCACTTTCTTCACATTCCTGGAAGAAAGCATCTACATCATATCCTCTTTCCCTTGCTTCTAGCATATAAGAATATAATGTCATATCTGCCTGTTTTGCAGAGGCATCACCGCCTACTAATTTTACAGAAGAAAAATGTCCTACTCGTTCCATATTTCCTTCTTCGCATAAAAGGAATTCACTGCCCCAAATAGTTCCGTCTGTTCCATATCCAGTTCCATCACAGGCCACACCTAAGACTTTGCCTTCTAATCCATGTTCAGCAATTACGGAAGCTACATGGGCATGGTGGTGCTGTACTTTTTTCTCCATATTCTGAGTTGAAAAATATGCTGGATGTAAATCGCCTACTGTCACCTCTGGCTGAATTTCCAAAAGTTCTTTCATATGCGAGATTCCATCTTCTCTGCTATTCGCACATCGCACATCTTCCAAGTCCCCGAAGTACTGACTCAGATAAACCAATTCATCTCTACCTAAGGCAAAAACAGCTTTTAAGTCTCCACCTGCTGCAAATGTATCTTTTTTAAGCTTGTGGCTTAAGCGAATAGGTTCTGGCGCAAGTCCTCTCGCGCGACGAATCAACTGAACCTTTTCTTCATCCCCAATCTTTGTCACCTGATAAATACTATCATCCAGAGGTGTCAAAATTTCTCTATCATGGGTCAGCATAAAATCAATACCCTTTCCAAGGTGTTCCATCATTTCCTCTTCCGAAATAATGATAGGTTCTCCACCTCTGTTTCCACTGGTCATAACCAGCGGTCCTGTTTCTTCCAACAAAAGAATCTGTAATGGATTACATGGAAGGAGCGCGCCAATACAATCACTCTCTCCACAAATCTCTGGCGCAAAATCTTTTTTCTTTTTTAATAACATAATAGGTCTTGCAGATGAAGTCAAAAATGCAGCTTCTTTCTCAGATACTTCACAATACTTTTTAACCTCATCCAGATTCAAAAACATAACCGCAAAAGGCTTCTTATCGCGATTTTTAAACTCACGAAGTCTGCTTGCAGCCTGTGAATTCGTAGGCATAAATGCAAAATGGTATCCACCAATATCTTTAATGGCTCCAATCTTACCTTCAAGTAAAGACTGAACCGCTTCAGAAATCGCCTGCTGCTCATCTGAAATTTGCAAGAAATCTTTCGCACCTGTCATAGATACATATTTTAATTTTGGCCCACACTCTTTGCATGCAATCGTCTGTGCATGACGACGAATATTGCCTTTTCCAACGTATTCTTTTTTACACGACTCGCACATATCGAACTCATCCATAGTAATGGTATCTCTATCATATGGAACTTTTTTCTGGATGGAAAAACGTGGGCCACATGCGGTACAACTGATAAAAGGATAACGATATCTACGATTTTTAGGATCATGCATTTCTTTAATACATCTATCACAAGTAGGTAAATCTACTGGAAGGAATCGGCGAACCTCACGGCCACTGCCACTGTCTACAATATGAAACGCTGTATCGAATTCCATATCCTTTATTTCTTCCACATCAAGCGTATCTACTCTGCATCCAGGAATTTCCCCAGTCTCAGCAACACACTTAAGACGCTGGACAAATGCATCCACCGCCTTTTTATCTCCAGCGACAAAAATCTCTACTATGCCGCCCAAA
Organism: Agathobacter sp.; assembly: GCA_045612245.1. Taxonomy (GTDB): domain Bacteria; phylum Bacillota; class Clostridia; order Lachnospirales; family Lachnospiraceae; genus Roseburia. The sequence continues at coordinate 2,805 of JAZKYR010000143.1, read as the reverse complement.
TTCTTCACTTGTCCTGTTAATCCTAATTCCTCTGCGAGCTCTGCTACAAAAGGACGAAATCCTATCCCCTGCACCAGTCCCGAGACTACAATCTTATAGCTCATCTTCAAATACATATAAACCTATGCTCTTTTAATATGTGGTTTTCTAACACCCGATACTACATACATCTTATCATTTGAAATTTTTACATCTACTTCGAAAAACGCTTCGAACAACTTTGCCAAATCATCCTCATGCATAAGTCCCATGGAAACCTTTCTGGCTGGACCAGAATGATGCGAATCCAACTGCTTACGACTCATACTGTGAGCTATGGTAAGTCTTCCACCCATACGCAACTTATCTGATAAATATTTAATCAAACTTGCTGGATTTACAAAATGTGGAAATGCATTGTATATCATGCATGTATCATACAAATCCGGAAGGCGGAATTCTTCGATATCAGAACAGAAAAATGCCACTCTGTCATCCTGGAATTTGCTCTTTGCAATACGAATCATCTCACTGGAAATATCTACTGCTGTAACTTTGTTTACGTCACGCTTTAAATAATCTGGAATAAGCACACCTGTACCGCAAGCTACGTCCAGCACATCTACACCTTTGTTTACACCAGCATAATCCAAAATCGCATTGATTTTTTCTGGTTCGATGATTTGATCATCATCCCAACTGGAAGCAAGCATATCAAAGAACTCGATAACATCCTGTTTACGAATAACTCTTGCAAGCACATCTCCTTTTTCCTCTACCCATTCTGATTCCATGAAATCAATCGTCATTTCTTTTCCTGCATCGGTAGGATTTCCTGGAGTTCCACAGATTGGGCAATCATACTGAAGGGGTCTTCTAGGAAAAAGCTCGTTACAATTTGGGCAGCGAAGCATAAGTTCTGTTTTTCGAACAGTAACCTCTGCACCTTCACAAACGGTTCCCACTGACGCTTCTTCAAAATATCCTTTTACTACATCAAACGAATATCCCGATGCTTCTCCAATAAGAAGCTGGATTTTATTTACCTGATTGTGTTTTCTTTCCCTACATAAATCTTCTGCATGCTCGATAATCTGCACTGCACCGTGATATTCATGCATAACACATTCTCCTTTTCCACCTAATATCCTAATCATAAAACAAGGGTTGTCTTTCGACAACCCCTGAATATAAATCTTAAGCTTCTTCCACCATTGAAATAGACTTCTTAGGACAGCTACTTTCGCAAATACCACAGCTTACGCAAAGGTCTTTGTTAAGTGTCCAAGTCTTTTCTGCTCTATCTACTGTGATAGCTTCCTTAGGACATTTCTTAGCACAAAGTGTACAGAAGACACATGTGTCTAAATCTGCTGCAGGAATTTTTTTCACAGTGATTGGTTTTTCATAAGTAGCTACGAATTTTTCAGCACCTGGTTCCTGATAACCTGGTACGATAGAAAGACATTTCTTTGGACATTTTTCTACACAGTATCCACACTGAATACAGTCAAAACGATCAATACTCCAAGTACTTGCCTTACGATCTACTTTAATAGTACGAGCAGGACAATTCATTCCACAAATACCACAAAGGATACAGTCATCGATATTGATTTCTACATGACCACGGCTTCTTTCTGGATAAACTGCTGGTTCTGCTGGATAATTTTTTGTAACTGGTTTTGAAAAGAGGTTTTTCAATACCACGTTTTTAAATTTCATAATAGCCATATCGAAAACTCTCCTTTCTTATCTTTCTGTACAGCTGATACATGGATCAATTGTAAGAATAAGTAATGGTACGTCTGCAAAGTCTGCTCCCTTAAGAGTTTCTAATAAACCAGGGATATTTGCGAAAGTAGGAGTTCTAACACGCATACGTTCTAAGAACTTGCTTCCGTTTGCTTTGCTGAAGTATACCGCTTCACCACGTGGCTGTTCCATACGAACAAATGCTTCGCCATTTGGATTGCCTTTTACGATAGTAGCAATATCACCCTTAGGCATCTTATCGATACACTGACCGATTAAGTCGATTGCCTGGAAAATTTCATGAATACGAACTTCGCAACGACCATAGGAATCACATTCATCACTTGTGATAATATCGAAATCAAGATCACCGTATGCTGCATAACCTGTAGTTCTCATATCCATCTTAATGCCTGAAGCACGTGCAAAAGGACCTGCTGCACCGAGGTTATGTGCCTGTTCTTTTGTAAGGATACCTACACCACGAAGACGTGATTCTACTGTGTAATCCTTCATAAATGTTTTGCTTACGATACGAAGTTCCGCAGCAATATCATTTAAAGTAACTTTAATTGTCTGGAGCATGATATCATCGATATCTTTTAATACACCACCGACTTTGTTTACAGAGAAGATACATCTTCCACCTGTTGTCATTTCAAATAAATCGAGAACTTTTTCTCTCATTCTCCAGCACTGATAGAATAAACTTTCAAATCCGAAAGCATCAGCGAGAAGACCAAGCCATAATAAATGGCTATGCACACGTGACATTTCTGCCCAGATAGTACGAAGATATTTACCTCTGTCTGGAACTTCTACATTCATGATTTTTTCTACGGATTCACAGTAGCCCATACCATGCATGAAGCTACAAATACCACATGTACGTTCAATAACGTATGTCATTTCATTAAAGTCTTTTTTTGTTACAAGACTTTCTAAACCTCTGTGTACGAAACCGATAGAAGGGATTGCTTCTACGACTTTTTCATCTTCAAGAACTAAGTCCAAATGGATTGGTTCTGGAAGAACTGGATGCTGAGGTCCAAAAGGAATAATACTCTGTTT
>JAZKYR010000142.1:0-4609 GCA_045612245.1 Agathobacter sp. | reverse complement strand
CGTAGAAGCATCTGAAATGGAAATTCCAGAAGCTATGATCCAGACACAGTGTGAAGACATGGTAAATGAATTTGCACAGAGAATCGCTCAGAGCGGTCTTACAATGGAACAGTACATGCAGTTCTCAGGACAGACAGTTGCCGGATTAATGGATCAGGTTCGTCCAGAAGCTGAAACACGTATCAAAACAAGTCTTGTACTTGAAGCTATCGTTAAAGCAGAAGGTATCGAAGCAACAGATGCTGATGTAGATGCAGAAATCGAAAAGATGGCTGGCATGTACGGCATGGACGTTGAACAGTTAAAAGGCTATATGGGTGAAGCAGAAAAAGCTTCTATGAAGAACCAGATGGCTATCACAAAAGCTGTTGAATATATCATGGAAAACGTAAAAGAAAAAGCTGCTAAGAAAGCGAAAAAAGAAGAAGCAGAAGAAGTAGCTACAGAAGAATAAGATTTAGGAATTAAATCAAAGTAAGGGTTGTCGCTGGAAAGGCGACAGCCCTTTTAGAACTTTTATTAAGGAGGCTTTTTACATGAGTTTAGTACCTTATGTCGTTGAACAAACTAGCAGAGGAGAAAGAAATTACGATATTTACTCCCGTTTATTAAAAGATAGAATTATCTTCCTTGGAGAAGAAGTAAATGAAACTACAGCAAGCCTTGTTGTAGCTCAGCTTTTATTCCTTGAGTCAGAAGATCCAGGAAAAGATATCCAGTTATATATCAACTCTCCAGGTGGTTCTGTAACTGCTGGTATGGCTATTTATGATACTATGCAGTACATCAAATGTGATGTTTCTACAATTTGTATCGGTATGGCTGCTAGTATGGGAGCATTCCTTTTAGCAGGTGGAACAAAAGGAAAACGTTACGCACTTCCAAATGCAGAAATTATGATTCACCAGCCATTAGGCGGAGCTAAAGGTCAGGCAACAGAAATCCAGATTGCAGCAGAACATATTTTGAAAACAAGAAAAAAATTAAATGATATCTTAGCTGCAAATACAGGAAAAGAATATGATCAGATTGCAGCAGACACAGAAAGAGATAACTATATGAGTGCAGAAGAAGCATTAGCATATGGTCTTATCGATGGTGTAATCACAAAACGCTAATCTTAGCATAGAAAATATAAGGCTGCCGCAATACGAAGAAAATAAGAATTGCGACAGTCTTTTTTGGAAATAGGAGAATCAAAATGGCAGGAAAGAAAAATGATGTAATCCGTTGTTCTTTCTGTGGCAAAACACAGGATCAGGCAGGCGGAAAATTAATCGTAGGGCCAAACAATAGCGCATATATCTGCTATCAGTGTGTAGATATCTGTGCAGAAATCGTAGATGAAGAAGAATTTGGAGATGCAAGAGAGACAGCTGGTGCAAAAGAAGAAATCAATCTTTTAAAACCAGAAGAATTAAAGGCGTTTTTGGATGAATATGTAATCGGTCAGGACCAGGCGAAAAAAGTTCTTTCAGTAGCAGTTTATAATCATTACAAACGTGTACTTGCGGATGAGGATTTAGGTGTAGAACTTCAGAAGAGTAACGTACTTATGCTCGGACCTACAGGTTCTGGAAAAACTCTTTTGGCACAGACCCTTGCTAGAGTAATCAATGTACCATTTGCTATCGCAGATGCAACTACACTTACCGAAGCAGGTTATGTAGGTGAAGATGTTGAAAATATTTTGCTTAAATTAATCCAGGCTGCAGATTACGATGTAGAACGTGCAGAGCACGGTATCATCTATATTGATGAAATTGATAAGATTACTAAGAAATCTGAGAATGTATCGATTACAAGAGACGTATCTGGTGAAGGTGTACAGCAGGCACTTCTTAAAATGTTAGAAGGAACAGTTGCTTCTGTACCACCACAGGGTGGAAGAAAACATCCACAGCAGGAATTAATTCCTATCGATACTACGAACATTCTTTTTATTTGCGGTGGTGCATTTGATGGTTTGGAAAAAATCATTGAAAAGAGAATGGATACAGCTTCGATTGGTTTCAATGCGGAAGTGCATAGTAAACATGATATCAATGTAGGAGAAGCCTTTAGACATGCGCTTCCTCAGGATTTTGTTAAATTCGGTTTAATTCCTGAATTTATCGGTCGTGTACCTCTTACAGTTTCCTTAGATAACTTGGATAGAGATGCACTTATCCGTATCTTGCAGGAACCAAAGAACTCATTGGTAAAACAGTATACAAAGTTATTTGAATTAGATGGCGTTGACCTTAGCTTTGATGCGGAAGCGATTAGTGCGATTGCAGATAAGGCATTAGAGCGTAAGACTGGTGCACGTGGTCTTCGTGCAATTATGGAAAATGTCATGTTAGATTTGATGTATACAATTCCATCGAGTGATGACATTACAGACTGTACGATTACAAAAGATATGGTCGAAGAAAATTTGAAAGCCTTAGAAAGTTAAGGAGTGAATTTCATGACAAGAATACCGGCGATTGCCTTAAGAGGCATGACCATTTTACCAGGTATGATTGCCCATTTTGATATTAGCCGAGATAAGTCAATCAAAGCTGTGGAAGCAGCCATGAATGACAATCAGCGAATCTTTTTGGTGACACAGCGTGATGCAGAAGTGGATAATCCAAATCTGGAAGATTTGTATGAAGTGGGTATCAATGCAGAAATTAAACAGGTAATAAAATTACAAAATAATATTGTGCGTGTTCTGGCAGAAGGTCAGTCGCGTGCGAAGTTGGTAGCCTTTGGTGAGTGCGACGAATTCCTTCTTGCAGAAATAGAAGGAAAAGAAGATGAAGTAGAAAATCTTCCTCCTTCCGCACTTAGTGCTATGAGCAAAAGTATTCGCGATAACTTTGCAAGATATGCGAAATTGCATGGAAAAATTGCTCCAGATGCAATTAAGCATGCCCATTCGCTTACAGACCTAACGAAGTTGATTAATTTTGTGTCGAATACCTTGCCTGTGGGCTATACCGATAAGCAGCATATCTTAGAAGCCAATAGTTTAGGTGAAAGATATGAAGTTTTATTGGCCCTTATGTTTCGAGAGATGGATGTTCTAACTATCCAGAAGGATTTTCAGGACAAAGTAAAGCAGCGTGTGGATAAGAATCAGAAAGATTATATCTTACGTGAACAGATGAATGTAATCCGTGAGGAGCTTGGAGAGGTAAATACGCAGTCGGATGCGGATGGTTATTTGGAAGCGGTTGAAAAATTGGAAGCTTCTGAAGAAGTGAAGGAACGTATCAAAAAAGAGATTCTTCGTTTCAAAAACATTCATTCTAATTCGTCAGAAAGTAATGTTAGCCGAGGATATATTGAGACATTGCTGGAACTTCCTTGGGATAAGACTTCGACAGATAACAATGACCTAGACCATGCGCAGGAAGTTTTAGATGCAGACCATTATGGTTTGGAAAAAGTCAAAGAGCGTATGTTAGAATTTCTTGCAGTACGTAATCTTACCAGCAAAGGCGAAAGTCCTATTATTTGTTTAGTGGGACCTCCAGGAACTGGGAAAACTAGTATCGCACGTTCTGTTGCGAGAGCTCTTGATAAAGAATATGTTCGTATTTGCCTTGGCGGTGTACGAGATGAAGCGGAAATTCGTGGTCACAGACGTACTTATGTAGGTGCGATGCCGGGCCGTTTGGTGAATGGTCTTCGCAGTGCGGGAGTTAGAAATCCGCTGATGCTTTTAGATGAAATAGATAAGGTAAGCAGTGATTATAAAGGAGATACTTCTGCTGCTTTGTTAGAGGTATTAGATTCAGAGCAGAACAGCAAGTTCCGCGATCACTATGTGGAACTTCCTGTGGATTTATCCGAAGTTCTTTTCATTGCGACTGCAAACGAAATGCAGAACATTCCAAAACCACTTTTGGATCGTATGGAAATTATTGAAGTAAGCAGTTATATGGAAAACGAGAAGTTCCATATTGCAAAGGAACATTTGATTCCAAAGCAGTTGGAAAAGAATGGTATCAAACCAGAACAGCTTACCATTAGTGACAAGGCACTTATAAAAATTATCCGTAGTTATACAAAGGAAGCTGGTGTACGTGCTTTGGAACGAAAGATTGGTGAAATCTGTCGTAAGACTGCGAGAGAAATCTACCAGAATAAAAAAGAAAAAATTCGTGTTACAGATGCAAATCTGACGAAATTCCTGGGTAAAGAAAAGTATAGTCAGGAAGAAAAGAATAACACAGATGAAATCGGTGTAGTACGCGGACTTGCATGGACAAGTGTAGGCGGTACGACATTGGAAATTGAGGTAAATATTATGCCAGGAAAAGGTGAAGTGAAGCTTACCGGAAAGATGGGCGAAGTGATGCAGGAATCTGCGATGGCTGGTATCAGCTATATTCGTTCTATTAGCCCAGAGTATCACATCGACAAAGACTTTTTTGCAGAGCATGATATCCATATACATATTCCAGAAGGTGCAGTGCCAAAGGATGGCCCTTCCGCTGGAATTACAATGGCCACTGCAGTGCTTTCTGCAGTAATCAAGCAGCCAGTAAGAGCAGATGTAGCGATGACTGGTGAAATCACCTTAAGAGGCCGTGTGCTTCCTATCGGTGGATTAAAAGAAAAATTGCTTGCA
>JAZKYR010000141.1:0-2070 GCA_045612245.1 Agathobacter sp. | reverse complement strand
GATTCCAAGAATTTGTAAATGAACTAAGAGAGAATAAATAATTATGGCATTAAATATTGTATTATTTGAACCGGAAATTCCTGCCAATACAGGAAATATTGGCCGTACTTGCGTAGCAACAAATACAAGACTTCACTTGATTGAACCTCTCGGGTTCTCGCTGGAAGAAAAACAGTTGAAAAGAGCAGGTATGGATTACTGGAAAGATTTAGATGTGACAACTTATGTAAACTGGGAGGATTTTTGCGAAAGAAATCCAGAAGCAAAAGTTTACTATGCTACGACAAAAGCACGTCATGTATATTCAGAAGTAAACTATGAAGCGGATTGCTATATCATGTTTGGAAAGGAAAGCGCTGGTATTCCAGAGGAGATATTAAAGGATCACCCAGATACGTGTGTGCGCATTCCAATGGTAGGAGAAACCAGATCGCTTAATTTATCGAACTCTGTGGCAATTGTTTTATATGAAGCGTTGCGTCAGAATGATTTTTCTAACATGAAGTTAGAGGGTGAACTCCATAGATTACACTGGGAGGACTAAGATGAGTATTATCAAAACAAGAGGTCTTGTTCATGATTTTATTCGCCGAGATGAAGATGATAATGTAGAATCTATCACTACGGCATTGGATCATGTAGACCTGAATGTAGAAGAAGGTCAGTTTATTGCGATTTTGGGTCATAATGGTTCAGGAAAGTCTACACTGGCAAAACATATTAATGCACTGTTGTCTGCTACAGAAGGAACTATCTGGGTAGATGGTATGGATGTATCAAAAGAAGAGAATGTCATTCCAGTTCGAAAATCAGCAGGGATGGTGTTTCAGAATCCGGACAACCAGATCATCGCGAATATCGTCGAAGAAGATGTAGCATTTGGTCCGGAGAATATCGGTGTTCCAACAGAAGAAATTTGGGCGCGTGTAGAAAAGAGTCTTGGTGCTGTTCGAATGAAAAAATATAGAAATCATTCGCCAAATAAACTTTCTGGCGGACAGAAACAGCGCGTTGCGATTGCTGGTGTTATGGCAATGGAGCCAAAGTGTATTGTATTTGACGAGCCAACCGCAATGCTAGATCCAAATGGTCGAAAAGATGTCTTAAAGGCAGCGCACGAATTAAATAAAACCAAAGGTGTGACAGTGCTTCTTATTACACATTACATGGAGGAAGTGGTCGATGCAGACTATGTATATGTAATGGAAAATGGAAAAATTATCATGAAAGGAACACCGCGTGAGATTTTTTCAAGAGTAGAGGAATTACAGGCGCATCGTTTGGATGTTCCTCAGATGACGCTTTTGGCGCACGAATTAAGAAAGTCAGGACTTCCTATTCCGGAAGGAATTTTGACAAGGGGAGAACTGATAGAAGCTATTATGAAAGTGAAATAGTATGTCAATTATATTAGATAAGGTAAATTATGAATATAGTGCAGGAACTGCATACCACGTTCAGGCATTAAAGAATATCAATTTAAAAATTGAAGATGGAGAATTTATCGGAATTATCGGTCATACAGGTTCTGGAAAATCCACGTTAATTCAGCATATGAATGGTCTTATCAAGGCGACATCAGGTGGAATCTATTTTAACGGACAAGATATCTATGATGAAGATTTCAATATGAAAGAGCTTCGTAGTAGAGTTGGGCTTGTATTTCAGTATCCAGAACATCAGCTTTTTGAAACAACGATTTTTGATGATGTTTGTTTTGGACCAAAGAACTTAGGTCTGGATAAAAAAACAGTAGAACTTCGTGCCTTTGAAGCGCTACGAAGTGTGGGCTTTCCGCATGAGCTTTTTTATCAGCCTCCATTTGATTTGTCGGGTGGACAAAAGCGTCGTGTTGCAATCGCAGGCGTGCTTGCAATGAAGCCGGAAGTTCTGATTTTGGACGAACCAACAGCAGGCCTTGATCCAGCTGGACGAGATGAGATTTTAGGTCTCATTTCTCAGATGCACAAGGAACTTGGAATTACCATTATATTAGTTTCACATAGTATGGAAGATGTTGCAAAATACGTGGACCGTATTATAGTAATGAATCAGGGTACGGTTATGTAT
>JAZKYR010000140.1:0-24592 GCA_045612245.1 Agathobacter sp. | reverse complement strand
TTTCAGAAATATTATCTTTTACCTGCGTTCTTGCTAGCTTCGATGCTCTTTTCAATCATTTCTTTCTGTTTTTTCATAGCTTCTTCATGATTGTAAGTTGGAACATTTACTTTTGTATCTACATTTGGTGTTTCTTTTGCAAGACGTTCTTTCGCTTCTTCTAATGTTTCTCCATCTTTCATAAGATGTTTTTCAATAAATGAATCTGAGATTTCTTCGAACTTACCAACTACAGCATTTTCAACTTTATCATAAGCATATTTTACATCTTCAGCCATATCATCTACGATATCTTTTGCCTTGTCACCCATTTTTTCTACCATGCCATTGTTTACTTTTTCAAAACCTTCAACAGCACCTTTTTCGATCTTCTTGTAGCCTTCAACTACGCCTTCTTCAATTTTTTTGTATCCTTCTACTACTGCGTTTTCAATTTTTTCAAATGTTGACATATTATTGTCCTCCTTTTTAATATTAATTTTTTATTTGTTTATAAAGAAAGTTCATTGCTAAGCGCGATAATCTGTTCTGCTACTTTTGCTCTTTCTTTTTTAGTTACCCTTTTGTAAATTGGATAAGCAACACTTGCTATAGCCATTCCAAGAATTCCAAGTATGATTCCTGCAATAAAGATACTTACGTTGTTAGTAAACACTAAAACGCAGCTCATCCCTGCACCGAGTACCAACATCCCAATGACACCTACTGCAATAGAAGCAATCGTTCCAGGGCGTTCTGCCTGTTTATCTAAACGAATCAACTGTTCCATCTTGCTTTCTTCTTTTGAAATATATTTATTTCGAATTCGCTGTACTTCCTCCTGCTGTTTTGGAGAGTAAGTAAATGCGAAAGTTTCATTCTGATTTACAACATAATCTGCCATCTGTTTTTCCTCCTGTGATGTTCTTGATGATGTGATAATACAGAAGGGTTATTTGAAAAATGTTCCTGAAATGTTAAAGTTTTGTTAAATTGATTTTTTTGCATAAAAAAAGAACGTCTTTTACAACGTTCCTTTTCGATTTAATCTTACTGTAAAGGTACTTCCTTTACCAATCTGACTTGATACACTAATCTCGCCTTTACAGATATCAATTACTCTTTTTACCAATGCTAGACCTAATCCATTTCCCTTTGTCGAATGGGAAGTATCTCCCTGGTAGAATTTTTTAAAGATATTTGCACCCGTTTCTGGTGTCATTCCGCAACCGGTATCTTTTACCTCTACATATACATAATTTTCATCACCATAGGTATGTAAAGATACAACGCCTCCGCGTTCTGTAAACTTCAAAGCATTTGAAAAAAGATTATTCCATACAAGACTAAGTAATTCTTTGTCTGCTTCTACGAAGAGTTCTTCCTGTAAATCTGTCTCGATTTCAATGCCCTTTTCTTCCCAAACAGCCTCATGTTCCAACATACATTCACACAAGTGCTCGGTGATATCGTAAATCTCTGTATTTGGATAAATCTGCTGGTTTTCCAGTTTATTCATCTTTAAGATATTGGTTACCAAGGAAGATAAACGCCTAGTCTGTTCTGCAATTGCCTTTCCATACTCGATGCGAGTTTTGTCTGGAACTTCATTGGCCTGTAAAAGTGTTCCATAATTTTGCATAACTGCCATTGGAGTCTTTAGCTCGTGTGAAACATTTGCGATAAAGTCTGTTCGCAGAGTTTCCACACCTGATAATTCTTGAATCACATCATTTAAAAGTGTAATTACCTCATCGATTTCGTTTCCACTTTCTGGTCCTTTGATGTAATCAATTCGTACAGAAAAATCACCAGCGACTACTTTATCTAATTCTTTTCGAATTCGTTTCATTGGCTTTTTCACACTAACATAGTGATATACTTCATCTGCAAACGTAAATAGCACAGCTAGAAAAACAATATTTCCAACAATAATAAAAATTCCATATTCTCCATTCAAGTGCCATTTCTGTTCATAACTAAAAAACAACACAAAATTGCATATTACGATGAAACCAAAGAGCGCCATTCCCATAAAAAACCGGCTTGTCCATCGAAGTAGTTTCTTGCTCATATTACCCCCTCTTTATATCCCTATTTTAGAACTGCCTTGTAACCAAGCCCATGCACAGTTACAATTTCGAAATCCTCACATTCTGACATCTTATCACGAATTTTGGTCATATATACGTCAACTGTTCTAGGTCCTGAAAGCGATTCTGCGTCCCAGAATTCTTCCATAAGTTTGGTACGTGTAAAGGTCTTCTTTGGATAAGATAAAAGCTTATATAAAATATCAAATTCACGAACCGTTAAAATGATTTCTTCTCCATCCAAATATGCACTATGCTCTTCTGCATCTAATACAAGTTTACCGATTTCCAATTTTTTATTAGTATTGATCTTTGCTCTGCGAAGAAGAGCTTCAATACGAAGAAGAAGTTCTTCCAAATCAATAGGTTTTACCATATAGTCATCAATTCCTACACGGAAACCTTTTCTCTTAGATTCAAAATCGTCACGTGCAGTCATGAAAATGATTGGAATTTCCTTATTCATATCACGCACATTTTCTGCAAATTCAAAACCATCGGTTCCTGGCATCATAATATCTGAAATAATCAAATCAAATACGGTTTCGTACATCTTATCATAGGCTTCTTCTGGCTCTAACGCGCCCTGTGCCTCGAAACCATTCTGATTCAAATAAGAACATACGGTACGATTTAAATCTTTATCATCCTCTACTACTAAAATATGAAACATACGCCTCTCCTTTTCTATTCTCATTAAAATGTCATTTCTTCTATATTTTCAAGTTCTCTGAAATCACCTCTTACGCCAGCAATCATCAGTGCCCCTATTGTATTAATTGCAATGGTTACTGCCACCCCTGTAAGAGTATTCATAAGATTTGGATCTAAGCTTTCTCCCTGACCATTGAAAGTCGTTAACATTGCTACCTGCAATGTAAATATAGATACAATTGCCTTAACCATATCAATACGTTTCACGGCTGCATAAATCGGATTCTTTCGATCTCTATATTTTATCATATTTATGATTGCCATGGTAAAACAATAAAAAGTAAATGCCGCCAAGCCAATCGTTACTATCATATTATACTGAATTACCTGCTTCTGCACAATTACCATAAACATAATTACAGATACCGCTACGTTTAAGACCATCATAAGCCATCCGCATACACGATAACTTTGCAACCCGCGTTTTCTCGTTTCATATTCAGATAATCCCTTTTTCTGAGACTGGCTTACTAAAATAAAACGCATGAAACTTAAAATCATGTTGTATCCCGCCATCGCAAAGAACCAACTAGAATCGTACACAAAACCTAATATAATCTTAAATGTCGCAAATACAAAGGTAATCAATAAACCTCTATACATTGATACTCGCATTCGCAGATCCTTATCTGTTAAATACATATCTGTATATTTATTTTCATGTAATTTTTCCCTTACCCATATTACAATTCCAGGTATTCTCACACATACGACAACCAATGTATAAAATGAAACAGCATACATTAGGTATGCAATTGGATGTGCTTCTAGCCCATTTATAAAGATTAGTACTAATCCTGCCGCTGATATATTAAATAAAACAAAAATCAGAAATAAATGCGGAAATAAAACCTTTTTTATTTTCTCTTCCATTTCTATACTAAACTCCTTCCCAGTATAATCGACTTATTATACCAAACGAATGTTAATGAATTGTTAAAAAAGAGTCTGGATTTCTCCAGACTCTTCTTTTATCTAAAAAACGTACGGCTAAGGGATATTCGGGTCAACTGAATTACAGTGTCGTAATCTCGCACGTTTTTTATTCAAATTACTGATTGTCTTTTTTGCTATCCTTTAACCCAACACACATTGGAATTAAGAAAAGTAACATTACAATACCAACGATACCGATAAGGATACCTGGAAGCATCATTCCTTCAAATTCAAGCACAAGTGCCATACCTGTTCCTAATACACATGCAGATACTGTTCCGTAAAGAACCTTACCAACTACCTTCCAGTTTACTTTGATTGGTGCAGCACCAGACATTTTTCTATATGCAATAATAGTTGCAACGATTACTACAAAACCAATTGCAGTACATCCAACACCGATTTCAAACATGTTCCATTCTGGAAGTAAGCACATACACATTCCAAGTGCAAATAAAAGTCCGCCTACAGTTCCAAGTACAAGTGTAATAAAATTTTTCTTTTCCATTTCGTTTTCTCCTTGTTTTGTTGTTCTCGATGATGTGATAATACTGGGTGGGTGTTTGAAAAATGTTTGGGAGTTGTTAAAGTTTTGTTAAATTGAAAAACAATAAAAAAAGTCACTTTGGATCAATTCCAAAGTGACTTTGTATAAAACAAATTTAATTATTTGCAGAAGCTTTCAATAAACTCTTCTGCTGGACAAGGCTTTCCATAATAGAAGCCCTGGATATAATCTGGATCAAGTGCACGAATTCGAGTAAGTTCTTCTTCCGTTTCTACACCTTCCACACAAATTTTCAAACCTAAACTATGAACCAACTGGATAAGATTTTCCATCAAACTCTTTTCAAAATCATTTTTAAGAGCCTTTATCGTAAAACCTCTGTCTAATTTTACTACATTCGGTGTCATATCACTGATATTCATGAAATTTGAATATCCCGTTCCAAAGTCGTCGAGCGCAATTTCCACACCAAAGTCTTTCAAATTATCCCAAACCTTTTGAATCATTGCTGAATCATTCAATTCTCCGCTTTCTGTCATTTCCAGCGTAATACTATCTGGAGACATTCCTTTTTCTGTCATCAAACGAGAAAACTCTAGTACAAACGGACTCTTAAGCACCTGAACATAAGAAACATTTACGCTGACAGAGAAATCTGGAATCGATTCCTGTACTCTCTGGCAGAAATCCATAGCTTTTTGAATTACCCATTTTCCAACAGGAATAATCAACCCTGTTTCCTCCAACAATGGAATAAATGCAACTGGAGAAAGCTTCTCTCCGCTTGGAAGCGTATATCGCAGTAATGCTTCGGCCGCATGTGGTTTGTGGTCTTTTCTTTCATTTACAATCGGCTGGAAATATACTTCAAATCCATTGAAGTCAGAAGCAATTGATTCTCGAATTGCACTGATAATCATTCGGCTTCTTAAGAAATCTTCATAATCATATTCTGAAAAGAAATATACCTGATTTTTTCCTAATTTCTTAGCCTGGCTAAGTGCAAACTGGGAAAGCTTAATCAGTTCTGGAAATTCCATCCCACTTAATTTCTTACAAGAAAGCACACCACCCGATATTGTAAATACGGTCTGATAATTATTCTTTTTAATAAATTCATCTACTTTTCTACGAATACGCTCGTACAAGTCCTTTCCTTCTATCTCATCGTCTGTCAAATAAGATACGATTAAAAAGTCATCTGCACTTGCATGATATACTTCCTCTCCTACACCGAGAGAATCCACGATACACTCTGCAACACCACGGAGAATATAATTTCCATAATCATGTCCAAATGTTTCATTGATTGATTTAAAATCATCAATTCCCACCTGAAGAATATATCCGCTATTTGCCACTCTGCTAAAGGTTTCCAAAGTTTCTGCAATAGAAGTAAGCTCCTTTAAACCTGTTACATTGTCTGCTTTTCGTCTTCTACCGATTTCATTGACACAACCAAACATATATCTTGGAGTTCCGTTATCATCCTTAATTGATCGTCCACAGCAGTTAATCCATACTGGGGCTCCATCTTTGCCAATCCATCGATATTCAATATCATGCTCTTCTTTTTCTCCAGATTTCATTTTTTCTAAATCTGATATAAGCATCTCGATATCTTCTTCATATACGAATTTTCTATGTGTTTCAATCACATCAGTAAAAAGATTTTCTGGAATTGCAAATCTTTCCAATGCTTTTGCAGAAATATAATATTTGTCCTGTGAAATGTCATAGAAGTATAAATAATCTTCCATGCATGTCGCAAACTGTTTGATTGCTTCACAAAACTCTTCAAAAGCATAATCCAATGCCCATTTCCCACTCATTGTTGTTTTCTCATTCATAGAAAAATTCCCCCTAAGAATGCCTTATCCTTCTATTTCTTTATAGATGCTAGCTGCAAGAGCTTGCATCTTTTCTTTATTTACCTTGCAAATCTGACGGTCATAAGTGTACATACCGTTGATTTCATCTTCTACGTCACTTACCTGTGTATAAACGCAGCCACATACACCACCTTTAATACCTGGAAGAACCATTACGTTATACATATTTACGATACGGTCTGTAAGTTCTTCTGTAGACTTGCAAGCACCATATCCATATGATTTTTCTGTATTAAACATATGCCCTTCTACTGCATAGGAGAAACCACCACATTCCGATAAGAACATTGGTCTTTCCTTTGCATGAAGTTCTTCTGCTCTAAAGTAGATATGCTCACTATCTAAATCGCTCTTAGTCTGTGCAAACCAACCTGAAGTAGCATCATAGAATCTGGTGCTATCGATTGATTTTGCAATATCATACATACGATCCGCTTCAAACTGTCCCCAACCTTCATTGAAAATTGTATAACCAATAATACAAGGATGTTTGTATAAATCATGAAGGGTATCCTTCATATGCCATTCAAATACTTTCTTGCATTCAGCATCCTGGTAACGACCTTTACAGTCATTTCTCTTCTTGAAACCAAAGGTAGGAAGTACCGTATCAAAAATATAACTATACCCACCATTGTTTACCATATCCTGTAATACAAGCATACCTAAACGGTCACATTCATAGTAGAACTTTTCTGGTTCAATTTTGATATGCTTACGAAGCATATTGAAACCAAGTTCTTTCATACGAAGAATATCTTTTGTAAACTCTTCTTCATCTTCTGGAAGATAAATACCATCTTCGTAATATCCCTGATCCAACAGACCATGCATAAAGATAGGTTTATCATTTAAGCATACACGGTTTACGCCATCTACTTTTTTGATTTCTACTGTACGAAGTGCAAAGTAGGAGTCAATTTCATCTTCACCTGCTACGATTTTTAAATCATATAAATGAGGATTTTCCACATCCCAAAGAATTGGGTTTGGGACAACAACTTTTCCTGTATTCTCAGCAAAAGTCTGTTCTACAACTACTTTTCCTGCGTCTAATACAGTTGCTTTGAAACCATTTATATTTCCTACAACTGTAATTTCCAAATCTGTCATAGAAGGAGTAAGTTTAATTTCTTCTATATAAGAAGCTGGTACGTTTTCCATCCAAACAGTCTGCCAGATACCACTGATAGGTGTATACCACATTCCACCACGTTTCTTGCACTGTTTTCCATATGGATATACGCGAGATAAAGTATCTACTACTTCTACACGAAGCTCATTCTCTCCGTCCTTCTTCACTGCATCACTGATATCAAATGAAAAATGCAAATATCCACCTTCATGTTTACCCACATGCACATCATTTACATATACATCTGCGACTTCATCTACCGCCCCAAAATGTAAAATTACACGTGGAAGTGTAAAATCTGCTGGAAGTGTAAAGTTTTTCTTATAAACCAGACGCTCTCCCACACTTCCTTTATATTCTGACAAACGGCACTGTGGTGCGAATGGAATCTGAATTTCCTGTCCGTCTAATTCCCATGTTCCGTTTAAATTACAATAACTTTCCCTTTTTAACTGTGGTCTTGGATAAGACTGCCATTTTGCTTTACTCATACGTTCTCCTCATTTTTTGTTTTATCTTTATAATAAGTGTGCTCTAAGTTCTTCTGCACTTACTGGACTAAGGTATGCTGGTGCTACATCAAATACTGTCTTGCAGCCCTTCTGCCCTTCTTTGCTCATACGGTAAGCGGCACGAGCATAAGCTACGATAACAGAAGCTGTAAACTCCGGATTCGAATCCAACTTCAAGCTATATTCAATAATATGATTATGCTCTTCATTCCAACCAGTCTTTCCACTGCGAATTACAAATCCCCCATGTGGAATGCCAGCATGCTCTGTCATAAGTTCCTCTTCTGATATAAAGTTTACTGTAGTGTCATAATCAGCAAAGTAGTTTGGCATATTTTTAATCTCCGCCTCAATCTTTGCTTTATCTGCACCATCCTTTGCTACTACATAACATTCTCTTGTATGTTTTTCTCTTGTAGTAAGTTCAGGATTTTCACCACTACGCACCCTATCTAAGGCTTCTTCTACTGGAACAGTATACTGTTTTGCATTTGCAACACCTTCTACTCTTCGAATCGCATCAGAATGTCCCTGGCTTACACCTTTGCCCCAGAATGTATAATCGCTACCATTTGGTAAAATTGCATTTGCATATAAACGATTTAAAGAAAACATACCTGGATCCCAGCCTACAGAAATCATCGCAACTGTACCATTTTCTTTTGCAACTTCATCTACTGCTGCAAAATGTTCTGGAATCTTTGCATGCGTATCAAAGCTATCTACCACATTAAAATACTTTGCATATTCTTTTGTCTGCTTAGGCAAATCTGTAGCACTACCGCCACACATAATCAATACATCTATTTCATCCCTCATGTTTGGGGCATCATCTACATGATACACCTTTACATTTTCACTTAAAATCTGAACAGTCTTAGGATCTCTTCTTGTAAAAACAGCAATAAGCTCCATATCTGTATTCTGCTTTAAAGAACTCTCAATCCCTTTACCAAGGTTTCCATAACCCATAATTCCTACTCTGATACTCATAAATTTCCTCCCGTATCATACCTTTGCGAAAAATTTCACAAATAGATTATATTCCTATTATGTATGTATTTCAAGGAAAAAAATAAAGGGTGAGTCATGCTCACCCTTTGTTTTTTAAATGGTAAACTTACCAATTTGATTCTTAAGATCTTCTGCAGTATCTGCTAAGCGTGAAGAATCATCACTTACGCTAGAACTGTTTTCTGTAACCGCATTTGCAAGTTCCTGAACACTAAGTGCCGTAGCTTCAATTTCTTCAGCAGAAGCCGACTGTTCTTCTGTGATTGCTGCCATATTGGTAGCAACATCATTAGCTTCATAAATCTGTGAAATCATATTCTGAATAATATCATTTGTACTTTCAATACTCTGGAAGATATTATTAAACTGTTCCGATGCCACATCAACCAATTCTGCACTCGAATTAATCTGTTCCATACTGTGATGACTCTGTTCAACGGTTTCATTAATTAAACCAGTTACAGAATCAATCAATTCTGAAATTTCATTTGCTGCCGCACCTGAGGTTTCTGCTAACTTCTTAATCTCTGTAGCAACTACTGCAAAACCTCTTCCTGCTTCACCCGCTCTAGCTGCTTCAATACTAGCATTTAAAGCAAGTAAGTTAGTTTCATCAGCGATATTACGAATAGTTGTCGTAATTTCATTAATCTTAACAGCTGCTGTACCTACATCTGTGATAGCTACTTCCAGCGTATTCATGCTTGTCTTCACTTCACCCATAGATACGGTAACAGAATTCATACTATCACGTCCGCCAGCAGCTTCCTTCATAGTATCTTCGATATTTTCAATTGCCTGTCTACCAGACTCATTGGTTTCAGAAACTACAACTGCAAGCTTTGTCGCACTATCAGCAATTACTTCAATAGAATCTACAAGTTCTTCCAAATTCTGTCGCATCTGACTCATGGCTTCTGACTGGCCAATTGCTGATTCATGAAGTTCGCCTGAAATACGATTACTTCCTCTCGCCTGACTATCAATAGAATCAGATACATTTGAAATAGAACCTAAGGTCTCTCTCATAACTGACAAGAACTCTTTCATACTTCTTGCCATAACTGTAACTTCATCATTTCCTTTTACAAGAACATCTGCTGTAAAGTCCCCGCCTGTAACAGCTACAATTGTATCTGTTAATTTATGTAAAGGCTTTGTAATGTTTCTAATTAAAATAGTTAAAATGATACACATTAATATCGTTACAGCAGCTCCTACGGAAAGGAGAAGTGTTGTAAGTGTAGTCAATTCACCATATACACTATCTGAAACAGTATAAGTAATCAGATACCAACTTGTCCCCTCTATCTGATCTAATACCATCTCATAATCTACGCCACCTACCTCAACTGTCTGTAAACCGATTCTATAGGACTGCATGATTGAGGCTACTTTTTTATATAGATTATTTTCTATTTCATAAATATTTTTTCCAACTAAATCAAAATACTTATTATCTGCAATAATTGTTCCTGAACTTACATCCGCAACAATGGCTCCACCATTGCCCACCGTCTTTGTTCCCATTACAATATTTGCGATTGCAGACAATTTAATATCAACAGAAATAACCGCTTTTCTACCATTAAAGTTTTCGATAAGACGTGTAGAGGAAACAATCTGTTCTCCTGAAAGCTCATCCACATATGGTTTCCCCATTTGGAAAAACTCGTCATCCAAGCCTGCCTGATACCATTCTGTTTCTCTTAAATCCCCTTCTGGAACCCAACCAGAAGCATCAATTAACTCATTCTTCTCTGTTGCAATATAAAATCCATTTGGAAATTCTTCATCAACATTATAATAGTGTTTAAAATACTCCAAAGTCTCAGCATCCGACAAATGCAATGCCTCAATTGTGTTCGCCACCGATTCAAACGTCTGCTGTTTTTTTAGATTCCAGTTTTCAATTTTACTAGCAGTAACCGTCGTCTGTGCTCTCAGCAACTCCTCTGTCTTAGACACAATACTATCTTTTGCTGTGTTGTAAGCAATAACTGTCAGAGCAACAAAAGAAGCCACCATAAGTGGAATAATAAAAATCATCAGTTTCGCCTGAATACCAAGCTTAAACTGCTTCTTACTTTTTACCTTCTTCACTTTCGCAGCTTTTACCCTAACCTTTTTTTCTTTCTGTTTTTTCATAGAGCCCTCTCCTCTTTTATGAGTATTAGCGCTCCTTATTTTCCCTTATATATCATTATATCACAATTTATACAAAATACTAGAAAAAAAATTAATATTTATGCTTGCATTTTATTAGAAGAAGTAGTATATTGGTCACATGAGTTTTGTATAAATATACATTATATGCAAATTTTTATACATTTTTTTTACAAACGGAGGACAACAAAATGAAAAAGATTATGGCACTCGCTCTCGCACTTGTAATGGTGCTTGGCACATTAACAGCTTGTGGTGGTTCTACAGCTTCTACAGCAAAAGTTATTGAAATTAACCTTACAGAAGAAGAATATGCATTTGGTGTTGATAAAAATCAGCCTGAATTACTCGAAGCAACAAACAACTTCATCAAAAAAATCAAAGATGATGGAACTTTTGATGAAATCTGTAACAAATACTTCGGTGATGGAACACCAGAAGCAGTAGTTACTGCAAAACTTGATGAAACAAAAGATCAGTTAGTAGTTGCAACAAATGCAGCATTTGCTCCATTTGAATACACAGAAGATGGTGGAAAATCTTTCCTTGGTATTGACATGGAAATCGCTGGCCTTCTCGCAAAAGAACTTGGCAAAGAATTAGTAGTTGTAGATATGGACTTCGAAGCAGTATGTACATCTGTTCAGTTAGGCAAATGTGATATCGCTATGGCAGGTCTTACAATTAACGAAGAAAGAAAAGATCTTGTAAACTTCTCTGAATCTTACTACAACGCTTCTCAGCAGATTATCGTTCTTTCCGACAACACAGAATTTGATGCTTGCAAATCAGCAGCTGACGTAGAAAAAATCTTAAATGCAAAAGATAAGTCTTGCAAAATCGGTGTTCAGAAAGGTACTACAGGCAACTGGTATGTTGCTGGTGACGCTGATTGGGGATTTGATGGTTTCCCTGTAACATGTGTTGACTATCCAAATGGTTCATTAGCAGTTCAAGATTTATTGAACGGTGGCGTTGATTATGTTATCATTGACTCAGCACCAGCTGCAAAAATCGTTGAATCAATCAACTCAGTACAGCGATAGATTTACAAACTAGACCTTAAATCGTGGCGCATACATGCTTATGCGCCACTAATTTTGTTTTTGACAGGAGAAAAAAATGGGAAATTTTGATGTAAAGGTACAGCGTTTCCTTGAGATTTTCATTGGAAACCAGGCTTACCTCCAAGTCTTAGAAGGACTTAAAAACACTTTAACCATCGCAGTCGTTGGTTTACTTGTGGGCACCCTCATCGGTACTCTCATCGCAACCGTGCGTGTAATTCCAAAATACAAAGTTTTACCACGTATTTTAAATGGCATCTGTACTTTTTATGTAGAGACCTTCCGCGGAACGCCAATCGTAGTACAGCTTCTTATCTTCTATTATGTACTCTTCCCTCTTATGGGTGTTCGTATGTCGGGGTTAGAAGTGTCTATGCTTGTATTTGGTCTCAACAGTGGAGCTTACATCTCAGAAATTATGAGAAGTGGTATCCAGTCCGTTGATGGAGGGCAAATGGAAGCCGGACGTGCGGTAGGTTTAAGTTTTGGTACTACAATGATTAAAATCGTTATTCCACAGGCGATTAAAAACATCCTACCTACTCTTGGTAACGAATTTATCGCCTTAGTAAAAGAAACTTCCGTTGTAAGTTTCGTAGGTGCAACAGACCTTTATCTCGCATTTAACCGTATCGGTTCTAATAGCTATGAATTTATGGTTCCATACATTGTAATGGCACTTATTTATATCGTTCTCGTACTTATTATAAGTGCAGGCGTAAAACTTATGGAAAGGAGCTTAGGCAAAAGTGATCGACGTAATTAATCTTGAAAAACACTTTGGTGAGAAAAATGTATTAGATGGCATCAGCACCACCATCAACAAAGGCGATATCGTATGTATCATCGGACCTTCTGGCTCTGGTAAAAGTACTTTCCTTCGTTGCTTAAACTGTATGGAAGACCCAACAGGTGGTCAGATTATCTTTAATGGCGAAGATATCGCAGATTTTAGTGTAGATATCAATATTCATCGTCGTAAGATGGGTATGGTATTCCAGCATTTTAATCTTTTTAATAACAAAACTGTAGTTGAAAACATCATGCTTGCTCCTGTATACGTTCAGACACAGGAACTCAATAAAGCAAAACGCAAAAACCTTTTGCTTCCAATTACAAATCTGTTCAAATCTGCAGATAAAAAAGAAAAAGCTGTAGAAATCACTACGTCAAAAGCTCAGATTAAAGCAGATGCAAAAGAAAATGCAATGAACTTATTAAAAAGAATCGGCTTAGAAGAAAAAGCAGATGTATATCCTTCTACCCTTTCTGGTGGACAGAAACAGCGTGTAGCAATCGTTCGTTCTCTCGCAATGAATCCAGATGTAATTCTCTTTGATGAACCTACGAGTGCTCTCGATCCTGAAATGGTAGGTGAAGTATTAGACCTTATGAAAGCCCTTGCTAAGGAAGGACTTACCATGGTTATCGTTACACACGAAATGGGATTTGCTAAAGAAGTTGCAAACCGCGTTCTCTTCTTAGACGAAGGAAAAATTTTGGAAGAAGCTTCTCCAGCAGAATTCTTCTCAAATCCAAAGACAGATAGAGCGAAAGACTTCTTATCAAAAGTGCTATAAAAATAAGCCCCGCAATTTACGGGGCTTTTCTTATTTCTGTATGTATTCTAAATACTTCTCTTCCGATAATGCTCTCGAGAAGTAGAATCCCTGAAGGTACTCTACTCCTAAGCTTGTAAGATAGTCTACCTGTTCCTGGGTTTCTACACCTTCTGCTACTATATCTTTTCCAAGTTTCAAAATCATGTCTACTGAAGACTCTAAAATAATACGTGCTTCTTTTTCTGTAAACTTATCAAAACAAGGCCAAAGCAAACTCTTATCCAGCTTAATCATATCGAAGTTAGAATGCGCAATCTTTGCTAAGTTCGAATAACCAGTTCCAAAATCATCCATAGAGAACTTGAAATGATTTTCTTTTAAACGATACATATTGTATTCCAACATCGCTGCCGTTTCTACAGAAGCAGTTTCCGTGATTTCTAAATTGATAAACTCTGGTGAAATATTATATTCTCTTACTCGGTTAGACAATAATTCGTTTAATTTATCATCCATAAACTGAGCACCAGATAAATTCACTTCAATATAGTGCACACCTTTTTCCTCAAGTTTATTTTCTCCAACGAATTTACAAACCTTCTGGAAAACAATATCACCAACTTCATGAATCATACCATTTTCTTCTGCAATTGGAATAAATACTTCTGGGGAAATATACCCCATGGTCGTTGTATCTTTCAAACGAATCAAAGCTTCTGCAGACACGGATTTCTTCTGCGAGTTCGAATAAATTGGCTGATAATGCACTTCAAAACCATCATTGTCAATTGCAGCCTGAATCATAGCTTCAATCTTCGCAAGTTTATTCTTTTCTTCCAGCATTTTTTCATCAATACGGAAGATATCTTCGTTAATATCCAGCTTTGTTTTATCGATATAATCCAAAACCTTGATAATATCATTTACACCATCTGCATACTGCGGACATTTTAAAATATTGATAAAAAATTTTGCAGAACCACGTTCATTGTGCCCTTTCTGCAAGAAGAGTTCTCTCTGCTCTTCCATGAACGCGTAATACTTCTTTTTATCTGTAAAAATAAGACTTACCCAATATCTCTTTGGATGGAATACAAGATCCGTCTGCGCATACTTCTTCATATATACTGCAGCTTCCTGAATATAAGACATAGATGCCTTATAACCCATTGCTTCACGAATCATCTGTGAGTTTTTCATTGTCATACTTACAATATAAAACTCCCTCTTACTTTCGATATACTCATTTAAAATTGTAAGAAAAGCAGATTTATTTAATGCATCCCTTACCTCCAGGTCCGCATACTCTCTAGGATTTTCATAAACCATAAAGATATTTAGCGCCAACAAAGAAATACTCATAGATGTAAGCAACAAAGATGGCACCAACAACTGTATAGTTGTCGCAAGGACAATCGCTGTAAAGACAAACAAGAAACTTCCCTTTTCCATTTTGGACAATCTATGACGAATTCTGTATACCAAAATTGTATAAGCAAGGAAATATCCTGCTGCCACTAAAGATATTCCAATTACCATCGACCCTTGTGAATATCTTACCATTCCATCTACATGATACTCTAATTTTCCAAATATCATTACAACAACCAAAAGAGCTAACGGAATAGAACGGAAAAGTCCTTCTTTCAAGTTATATCGTCTCTGGTTTCTCGACTTAATATCAATAAACAGTAATACACTGTGTAATACTGTTATCAATGATATAAAAAACAATCTATGTGATATCGGATTCCACTCTGCAGGCAACTTTTCATATAATGTTAATAAAGAAAAAATCTCCAAACAGAAACTAAATACTGCTACATATAAGAACCTATGAAACCACAAAGTCGAAAGCGTAGGTAATTTCCTAAGCATGGTAAATCCCGCAATTACATACACCATTATTGCAATTGATACAATCTGAACCCCTAAAAACATTTTATCCTCCGTAAAACCAAAACTACAATTTCTATTCTAAGGTATTCGCTACGTCTTTTAAAAACTTACGAATTTCAATATGCTGTGGACAGATTGCTTCACATAATCCACATTCAATACACTCAGATGCTTTTCCTCTTTCTTTTGCTCTATTTGCATATCGTACTTTGTCCCAACCAATTGTGGTCTTCTGTAACTTCATGCATTCGTTATAAATCTTAAAGAATTCTGGAATCGCAATATTCTTTGGACAACCTTCCACACAATAAGCACATGCCGTACATGGTACAGCAATATCGTTTCGGATAATTTCCGTTGCTTCAATCAGAATTTCCTGCTCTCTATCTGTAAGTGGTTGGAAATCTTTCATATAACTTGTGTTATCAGCAACCTGTTCTTCATTGCTCATACCAGAAAGCACCATTACCACATTCTCTAGACTAGCACAAAAACGTACCGCCCAGGATGCTGGTGAAGCCTCTGGATTATATTCTTTAAATAATTTCTCTACCGTTGGCGAAACCACAGCAAGTCCGCCACCCTTTACAGGCTCCATAACGAGTACTTTTTTACCATGTTTCACTGCTACTTCATAGCATTTGCGAGACTGAACATTTTCATCTTCCCAATCCAGATAATTGATCTGAAGCTGAACATATTCTACTTCTGGATGCTCAGTAAGAATCTGGTCTAATACTTCTGCGCTATCATGGAAAGAAAATCCTACATGTTTTACTTTCCCCTCTGCCTTCTTTTGTGCTGCAAATTCAAATGCTTTAAAGCTTTGTGCTTTTGCATAGGAATCTTTGCCAAGTGCATGAAGCAAATACACATCAATGTAATCTACTCCAAGTCGTTCCAGCTGACCATCAAAGAAAGGCTGCATATCCTCTGCCTTATCAATCATGCCAAAGCTTAATTTATCTGTAATGGTATATGCTTCTCTCGGATAGCGTTTTACTACTGCTTCACGAAATGCAATTTCACTATGTTTGCTATGATAAGGAGCGGCAGTATCAAAGTAAGTAAACCCTTGCTCGATAAAAGTATCTGCCATTTCTTTCACACGTTCAATATCAATCGATGTGGCATCATTTTCATCCAGTAAAGGAAGTCGCATAAGACCAAATGCTAATTTTTTCATCCAAAACCCCACTTTTCCAGTTTACACAAATTATAATATAATATTTTATCACAGAGACTGCATTTCGTCTACCACAACACATTGTATAAAACTAAAAAAGTCGCCTGGCAAAATGCCAGACGACCTTTTTCTCACTAGTTAAGCTACATATAAAAACATAAACATAAAGTGGCAGAAACTTCCACCCATAATAAAGAGGTGGAAAATTTCATGCAACCCAAAATATTTATGGATTTTATCCAGAAACGGTACTTTTAAGGCATATATTACACCACCTACGGTGTAAATGATTCCTCCAATCAATAACCAAAGGAACGCCCATGTAGGAAGTGTATCCAAAAGTGGACGAAACACCAGCACACACTCCCATCCCATTGCAATATAAATCACGGATGAAAACCACTTTGGACAGTTGACCCAGAAAAACTTGATGAGCATACCTGCAATTGCAGTCCCCCAGACAATTCCAAGCAATGGATACCCTTGGGCTTTGTCTAGCACAAGCATACATACAGGTGTATAAGAACCTGCAATCAAAACAAAAATCATCATGTGATCTATTTTCTTAAAAGCCTTTAATGCTTTACCTGTCAAATTGACCGAATGATATAAGGTGCTTGCACCATACAAAAGCACCATGCTGCATATAAAAACAAGCATCGCTACCACATGTTTCATATCCTGTGAATTTGTCGCCTTCATAAGCAATGGCACTGCGCCTAGCATTGCCAACATCATTGCAATATAGTGTGTAAGAGCACTTCCCGGCTCACGAATCGTAATCTTCATAATATATAACCTCCATTTATTTTGGACATATTTATTGTATGGTGATTATGTCCAAAATATAATAGTTTTCAAAAACTTTTACATCTAGTTTCCGAAACCGCGTGTTGTAGTTATATATTATTCCTATAACATTACAAAGTCAAGCACGTTATACAAATTTAATAATTACATAAACAATATCAGGCTCGCAGCCATTACCATCATACCACCAATCAATCCGTAAATAGATAAGTGGTGTTCTCCATATTCTCTCGCTGCTGGAAGCAATTCATCCACAGAAATAAATACCATAATACCAGCCACGCTCGCAAAAATGATACCATATACCATATCATTCATAATAGGAATCAAAATCAACCAGCCCAGTAAGGCACCGATTGGCTCTGCTAAGCCAGACATAAAGGAATACAAAAACGCTTTCCTACGCGAACCAGTAGCCTGATAAATAGGCACAGATACCGCAATTCCTTCTGGAATATTATGGATTGCAATCGCTGCAACAATTGGAATAGCCACACTTGGATCCTGGAAAGCAGACACAAAAGTCGCCATACCTTCTGGGAAGTTATGTATTCCCACGGCCAATGCCGTAAATAACCCCATACGCATCAACTGTTCCTTCTGTTTTTTCGCTTTTTGCTCCTTTACACAGACCTCACAATCTCCACATCCTTCACAGTCTGCAAGGACATTACTTGGTTCGTGTGGATTTTCTGCCTCAGGAATTAATTTGTCTATCAAGGCAATCAAAAATACACCACCAAAGAAAGCAATCACCGTCCATACAGCCCCTGGTTTTTCTCCAAGCTCTGCCACTAACGCATCTTGTGCCTTTTGAAAAATTTCAATCATAGAAACATAAATCATAACGCCAGCCGAAAATCCCAAGCTTACAGATAAAAATTTCTTATTCGTTTTCTTCGCAAAAAATGCAATTAAACTACCAATTCCAGTGCTTAATCCCGCAAGCAATGTCAGTCCAAAAGCAAACATAATATTTTCCATATATATATCCTCCTTTCATAACATTCTATCACAAAAAAGAAGTCCGACCAAGGTCGGACTTACTTTAATCAACCTGTACAATTGCATCCACAGGACATCCATATGCTGCATTAGCAGCTTCTCCTTCATGCTCCGTTGGCACAGGCGCCTCAAGAGCTACCGCCTTCCCTGTATCCGCCATTGTAAAGTAGTCTGGACATGCGCTTGCACACATACCACAACCGATGCAATTTTCATTTACCACATATTTCATACTGCTTGCATCCTTTCTTTTTTATTAGTATGGCTCAGATTTTATTCTTTATACATGAAAGGTTCTATTTCTTCTTCAATACGAAGAAGCTGGTTATACTTAGAAACACGCTCGCTTCGACTAGGTGCACCTGTTTTAATCTGACCGGTATTTAAAGCTACCGCCAAATCCGCAATCGTAGTGTCCTCACTTTCTCCCGAGCGATGCGAAACAATGGCCGTATATCCTGCTCGATGTGCCATATTAATAGCTTCTATCGTTTCCGATACTGTACCAATTTGATTCAATTTTATTAATATACTATTCGCGCATTCGCATTTTATTCCTGTTGCCAACCTTTCTGTGTTCGTTACAAACAAATCGTCTCCTACCAGCTGAATTTTGTGCCCTAATTCTCGAGTTAACTTTTTCCAGCCACCCCAATCTTCTTCATCTAAGGCATCCTCAATTGAGAAAATCGGATATTTGTGGACCAAAGTCTTCCAGCGTTCTACTAACTCTTCCGAAGTATATGCCTTTTTTGACTTCGGCATAATATAATACCCTTTTTTCATTCCTTTCCACTCACTGGCAGCTGCATCAATTGCAAGCATAAAATCTTTCCCTGGCTCGTATCCTGCCTGTCGGATTGCTTCTAAAATATACTCAATTGCCTCTTCTTCACTGGCTAAATTCGGTGCAAAACCACCTTCATCACCTACAGAAGTGGCAAGACCTTTTGTTTTTAGAATTCCAGCTAAGGTATGAAATACTTCTGCACACCATCTAAGACCTTCACGAAACGATTTCGCCCCCACAGGCATAATCATAAATTCCTGCACATCAATGGAGTTTGCAGCATGAGCTCCACCATTTAAAATATTCATCATCGGAATCGGCAATCGAGAGCCTGCTACACCTCCCAGATAACGATATAATGGGAGGTCCATCGCAGCTGCAGCTGCTTTTACTGTTGCAATCGATACAGCAAGAATCGCATTTGCCCCAAGTCTGGACTTATCCTTTGTCCCATCCAACTCAATCATCGCATGATCCACTGCATAAATATTGCTGGCATTCATTCCGATAAGCTCCCTTCCAATCAGGGTATTTATGTTGTTGACAGCTTTTTGTACACCCTTTCCTCCATATCTTTTGAAATCACCATCTCGAAGTTCTAAGGCTTCAAATTCGCCGGTCGATGCACCGCTAGGCGAAATTCCTCGTCCAATCGCTCCACACTCTAAAACCACTTCTGCTTCTACAGTCGGATTGCCTCTCGAATCTAAGATTTCTCTTCCTCGTATATTTTTAATTCTTAAATCTGGCATATGCATTCTCCTATTATATTTAAAATTAGCATTTCCATAATTAGGAATAATATACAAATAAAAAGAAGACTTTGCATTTGCAAAGTCTTCTTTAAAATCGTTATATCATATTAATAAGATCCAATTGCATCATAAACAGCTTTATCTACTGGAATCAATATATATCCGTCCTCTCCCCCACTAAATGTGTTAATATGCTCATTTGCAGCATAATACGAGAAGCCATCTGGATAGTCGCTATCAGTAGAATATGTATAATTACCATTTCCTCTATCCGCAAATATATAGGCTGCAAGTGGTTCTGTGAAAATTTGTCCACAATTATTGTAATAGATAGTAGTTTCATCAATATACATACCATAATTTACATACTGTTGACTAGGCGAACCATAGTTTACCACTGCAATGAAATATTTTCCCATAAATGGATATGAATATGTAGGCGTTGGTGCTGGAGCTGGTTCTGGTGCTGGTTCTGGCGCTGGTGCTGGCGTCTGTCCAGAAGCGCCACCATCTGGTGTAGTACCATCCACTACAGGAGTCTGATTTCCTGCCGTCCCATAAAGATGCTCATATTGACTCATCTCTGCATCATAAAGTATCATTTCTAATTCTTTTGGATGATTTTCGCATTCATAAATCTCATAATTTTTTCCCAATGGATCTTCCATTATTTTTACTATACATACAGTACGCACCCCATCATTATCTATCCACATTTCATCTGGTAATGTAAGAGATGCTTCAAAATTTTCATTAACTGTAATGTATGGAGCAATTTCTTCATATGTAAACGCGGCTGCAACACGTGGGTCATCTGCTGAAATCTGTTCTCGATTAACAGTCTCACTACCTTCTCTGTATTGTGTCATATCTGTAAGCCAATAATATTCTGTCTTTTCTCCAGATGCTGACCCTCCCACAGCACAAGCAGTTAACATTGTGAATGCCATTATCACTGCCATTAAAATACTTAGTTTCTTTTTCATACTTCTTCTCCTTGTGTAAAATTTCATTTTAAAAACTCTTTATCTATAATCTGGAAATTTGCTCTATGACTGTAAAGCGCCTCTCCATTTATAACATAATAACTAAAATCGTTACCATAAATACAATACTACAAATTATAGAAATCGAATTAATAGCCGCAGAAAGACCTGCATCTCCTCCCATTTCCTCTGTAAAAGCTGGTACGGCAGAACCAATAGGACTAAACGCCAGTACCATAAGTGCCGTACGCGCTTCTAATTCAATTGGTAAATTATAAAAAACAATTGCCAAGATGAATGCTACACCATAACGAACCGACAAAATCTTTACAATCGTTCCAATCTGGCTCTTATCTCCGGATAATTTAAACCCAACACCAAGCATAAGCATCGCAATAAAAGCATTTGCTCCACCGACGATTCCTGCAAGCTCAATCACCGGTGCTGGGAGTGTAATTCCAAGCATACCAAGTATCATCATTGTGATACAAGTCAAAAATGCAACCGATTTAGACAATGCTTTTACGACTCTCTTTATCGAAAACTTTCCTGTTCCCTTAATACTAGAAGCTACGCCGAAAGCTCCACCTAAGCAAACAAATGCATTTCCTGCATCAAACAAACTGGTAGTAATTACTCCAACTGGTCCAAGAAAACTTTGCACAAATGGAATGGTGAAGTTTCCAATATTATAACCCGGAAGATTCAACACTCCAAAAGCCTTCTCGTCACGGCTTTTCCCAATATTTATTAGGTAGCCAAGAAGCATATAAAGAATACCTGCTCCAAGTGCCATAAACGTATAGGCAAGCATTGTTGGATCTAATTGCTTCCCTGAAAAGTTAGAAATAAACGCTGCTGGCAATGTAATCTTTAATGTGATTTTAGAGAGCACAGCAAAATCGCCTTCTTTAAAGAAATTCACCTTGCGCAGCACATAACCAGCGATAATGATTGCAATGAAACATCCTGCACGAGTTAAAACATCTAACATAATTATTCTCCGTTTTTATTTCATTGCTCATATTATAACTTATTCGAGAGATAATATCAATGATACAAAAAAGGAGGTGCCTATGTGTACAGCTATATCTTTAACTACTAAGAATCACTACTTTGGACGAAATCTTGACCTGGAATATTCCTATATCGAAACCATCACCATTACTCCTAGAAATTTTCCTTTCCCCTTTCGAAACAAGGAAACTTTAACCTCTCACTATGCATTAATCGGGACAGCCTTTGTTCAGGATAACTATCCTCTTTACTATGATGCAACTAATGAAAAAGGCTTAAGCATGGCAGGGTTAAACTTCCCGGAAAACGCCTACTATTTTCCAGACAAAGATGGGAAAGACAATATTACACCCTACGAATTTATTCCATGGATTTTGGGACAATGTGCTACTCTTTCCGAAGCGCGACTGCTGTTAGAGAGAATCAATCTATTAAACAAATCCTTTCGCAGTGACCTCCCTCTTTCTCCTCTACATTGGATAATTGCGGATAAAACCGGTTCTATTGTAGTAGAGTCTCTAAAAAGTGGTCTACATGTACATGACAATCCTGTGGGTGTACTTACCAATAACCCACCTTTTGAGATGCAGCTATTTCATTTAAACAACTATATGAGATTATCCAATATGCCGCCTTTGAACCACTTCTCAGAAGAACTCAATTTAAAAAGATACAGTAACGGTATGGGTGCTATGGGATTACCTGGCGACTGGTCTTCACAATCTCGTTTTGTCCGTGCATCTTTTGTAAAGTTAAATTCAAAGTGTGGAATTTCAGAAGAAGAAAGTGCAAACCAGTTTTTTCACATATTAGGTTCTGTGGAATTTCCTCGTGGGTGTGTTGCAATGGAAAAAGATATCTATGAAATCACCGTATATTCCAGCTGTTGTAATACGGATAAAGGGATTTATTATTATAAAACCTATGAAAACTTTGATATCATAGCAATAGACATGCATCGTGAAAATTTAGACACTAATAATCTTATTTGCTACGATATGCAGAAAAAACCTCGTGCATAACCTGCACGAGTTTTTCATATCCTACAACATCTCATCTGCCAAAGTATTTAATTCTTCCATATTGCATTCATTCATCACAGAATAAATCGTCACCATTGGTTCCACGATTTCTATCGATTTCATGCTCTCCAGCGCTTCTCGAATTACACGTCCCGACGACGGAGACCAAGTTCCATTTTCGACAATTGCAACCTTTCTTTTCTGATATCCCTTACTCTGCAAACGATACAAAAAGTCTCTCACTTGTGGAAAAACACCACCTTCATAACTGGCCGCTACCAGAATCATTCGATCATAACGAAAAGCATCTTCTATAATTTCCGCCATATCATCACGTGCCAAATCACGAAGAACCGTCTCTGTAAATCCACGTCTTACCAGCTCTCCTGCCAGATATTCTGCTGCTCTTTTGGTATTCCCATGAAAGGAACCAAATGCGATTAACACACCACTTGTTTCTGGCTCATAACGACTCCATGTATCATATAAACGAATATATGCATCCAAAGGCTGACAGAGAATTGGTCCATGTGCTGGACAGATCATCTGAATTTTTAATTCCTTTACTTTTGCAAGAAGTGCCTGAACAGCAATCCCATATTTTCCCACAATATTAAAATAATAGCGTCTTGCCTCACATGCCCAATCCTCTTCCCCTGTCAGAGCTAATGCGCCAAATTTGCCAAAGGCATCCGCAGAGAATAAAATGCGTTCTGTACTCTCGTAAGTCACCATTACTTCTGGCCAGTGCACCATCGCCGCGGTGCAAAAATTCAAAGTATGCTCTCCAAGGCATAGGCTATCTTTATCTTTTACCACTAACTTTTTTACATTCTCCAAATCCCCTGCCTCATCTTGCAAACCACATCTTGCATTGCATCTGTTTAAGCTAATATTCTGTGATAAAAACTGAGACAAAAACAGAAATGTCTTCTGGTTTCCCACTAAAGTAATTTCTGGATATAGCTCCATCAAGCGAAGAATCCCACCGGTATGATCCGGTTCTAAATGCTGAATAATTAAATAATCTACTACTCTCCCATCTAGCTCTCGACACAAATTCTCCATCCATTCTTTTTCCATTCGTTCATCTGCAGTATCAATCACTGCAACCTTTTCATCCAAAATTACGTAGGAATTATACGATACTCCATCTGAAACCACGTACTGGCTCTCAAATAAATCAATACTCGTGTCATCTACACCGATATACTTAATCTTCTCTGAAATTTCGATTTTCATGTTTCGTTCTCCTTTTAAAAATTACACTTTATAGTAGCATGCACATAATCACATTTCTCTATGTAAATTTTGGGAACAAAAAAGGACTACCGAAGTAGTCCTTTAAAATCTTAGTCTGCAAGTAACATTCTGTCATTCGCAAATTCACCACCGCTTGCCTGTTCAAATTTAAGAAGCAAGTCAGATACGTGTAAATTTTTCTTTTCTTCTCCAGCTACATCATAAATGATAGTGCCATTGTGCATCATAATCAAACGATTACCATATTTGATAGCATCTTTCATGTTATGTGTAACCATCAT
>JAZKYR010000139.1:0-1926 GCA_045612245.1 Agathobacter sp. | reverse complement strand
CATGTAAACTGTGTGAGTTTATGCGAAAAAATATTATGAAAGTGGGGCACGAAAATGGGTCTGAAAACATTTATCGGTGGCGTTCATCCTTTTGAAGGAAAAGAATTAGCAGAGAACGCACCAATCAAAGAAATCTTGCCCAAAGGACAGATGGTGTATCCTTTATCACAGCATATTGGCGCACCAGCAACTCCAATCGTAGCAGTTGGAGACACTGTTAAAAAGGGTCAGAAAATCGCTGAAGCAGGTGGTTTTGTTTCAGCACCAATCTATGCATCCGTTTCAGGTACAGTAAAAGCTATTGAACCAAGACGTGTTGCTGTTGGTGACAAAGTAAACTCTATCGTTATTGATAATGACGGACTTTTTGATGAAGTTGAATACACAGCGGTAGCTGATGTAACTACTTTAACAAAAGAAGAAATTATCAACAAAGTTAAAGAAGCTGGTATCGTAGGTATGGGTGGAGCTGGTTTCCCAACACATGTGAAATTATCTCCAAAGGAACCTGAAAAGATTGAATACATTGTTGCAAACTGTGCAGAATGTGAACCATATCTTACAGCTGACTACAGAAGAATGATTGAAAATCCAGAAGAATTGGTAGCTGGTATGAAGATTATCCTTCAGCTCTTTGACAATGCGAAAGGCCTTTTCGGTATTGAAAATAATAAACCAGAAGCTATCGCAAAAATGAAAGAGCTTGTAAAAGACGAACCACGTATGGAAGTTGTTGAACTTAAAACAAAATATCCACAGGGTGGTGAACGTCAGTTAATCTTCGCTTGTACTGGACGAGCTATTAACTCTAAGATGCTTCCTGCAGATGCTGGATGTATCGTAGACAACGTTGAAACTATCATTGCGGTAAATGATGCTGTAAAAAATGGTAGACCTCTTATGAAACGTGTTGCTACAATTTCTGGTGACGCTATCGAAAATCCAGGAAACTTCTTATATAGCATGGGTATGTCTTACACAGAGCTTATTGAAGCTGCTGGTGGATTTAAAGGTCAGCCAGAAAAACTTATTTCTGGTGGTCCTATGATGGGATTTGCAATCTTTACAGAAGATATCCCAATGACAAAAACAACATCTTCATTACTTTGCTTCAGCAAAGATGAAGTAGCTAAATATGAACCAATCAACTGTATGAACTGTGGTCGTTGTGTAGACGCATGTCCAGAAATGTTGATTCCTAGTCGTCTTGCTCAGTTTGGTACACATAACCTTATGGCTGAATTCGAAGCTTGGCATGGTCTTGAATGTATCGAATGTGGTAGCTGTACATATGTATGTCCATCTAGACGTCATGTTGCACAGTCAATCAAGACTATGAAGAAACAGGTTTTAGCTGAAAAGAGAAAACAGAGTTCAAAATAAGAGAGGTGGATAAAAGTGAGTGAATTATTTCATGTATCCTCTGCGCCACACGTACGTGCTAAGACATCTACTCAGCAGGTAATGTTATGGGTAATCATCGCATTACTTCCTACAACATGTTTTGGTATTTACAACTTTGGCACAAGAGCGTTACTTTTAATCGTAGCTACTGTTTTAAGTTGTGTAGTTTCTGAAACAGTATATAATTTAATCGCAAAAAAGAAAAACACCATCGGTGATTTAAGTGCAGTTGTAACAGGTATGATTCTTGCACTTAATATGCCTTCTACATTCCCAATCTGGATGGCAGTTCTTGGTGGTGCGTTCGCAATTATCGTTGTTAAAATGTTATTTGGTGGACTTGGACAGAACTTCATGAACCCAGCTCTTGCTGGTAGATGTTTCCTCCTTATCGCTTTCACAAGTGAAATGTCTAACTTCGTAACAGATGCTTATACAAAAGCAACTCCTTTAGCAGAATTAAAAGCTACTAAAGGTATCATTGCTCCTTGGAACAATTATCAGCTTACAGATATGTTCTTT
>JAZKYR010000138.1:0-12578 GCA_045612245.1 Agathobacter sp. | reverse complement strand
AATAGTGCAACCGAATAGTGCAACCAAATAGTGCAACCAAAGAACGCAACAAATATTTCGATAATAGAGAAATGTTTTTAGTGTTCTTTTTTATTTTCTAAGGATAGTAAATAAAGAAGGAGGAAATATATAATGAAATATTTTTATTTTATTAAATATTATAGCAGTGTAATTGTGGTCGAGTTGGAAGTTTTAAGAGAAAACCTTGATATAGAAAGGGCGATAAGAGAAGTTGCAATTGAACGGTGCAAACAAATTGAAACAGGGTTTTCCCAAGAGGGAATTGATTATATTTCTTTTTTTCGTGATTTAGATGAAGAACTTTGTAAAAAGAACGGATTTATTATAAGGAATATAAATAGTGTAACCGGTTATATAGTAGATGGCACACAAAAAATAGTTTCGGCTGATGAGGCGTTATTTCATGTGGCGTTTGGAGGTGGAAGGGAAAGTTATAATTGGGATTATGTGATGACAGCATTGGCCCTAGCAAAAATGTGTAGCACATCAAAAAAAAGACGGGAAATAAAAGAGTTTCAGTTATTAGAGTGGGGAGCTGAGTTTGTTAATGGTAAAGGAACTGATTTGGAAAGTTTTTTTAAAGATAAAATTAATGAACTATAAATCATGAGCCAAGGAGGTGTGTAATTATGAGAAAATTATATACAGTAAAAGATTTAATAAAAATAGGTATAGGCAGAGATACAGCATATCAATTAATGCATAGCAAGGCGTTTCCTTCAATAAAGGTAGGTGGACGATATTATGTTACAGAAGAGGCGTGGGAGAATTGGTTGAAACAATATCAATATAAGCAATTTTCATTTTAGAACAATTTATACAACTGTCAGGATGAGAATCCTGACAGTTTTTAAGAAGGGAGGAATTGATGGAAAAGAACAAACGAAATCCAAAAGGAATGGGAAGTTTTACAGAGAATACAGATGGAAGCATTACCCATCGTAAACATGTTGGATATAAGAGCGATGGACATAGAAAAATTATTACTGTTACAGCATCGAGCAAATCTGCGTGTATAAAAGAAATGAAGAGAAAAGAGCAGATATGGAAAGAACAAGAAGAATTGAAAAATATTACACCGAATAAAACCGTTGAAGAATTATGTAATTTGCATCTGCAATATCAAGTGGAACAGCAGGAGTTAAAACCAAAATCGATAGATAGAAGAGAAAATACAATTAATCAAATTGCAAGATACCCATTTGGAAAGATGCAACATTTAGCGGTGACAGTTGCAGATGTAGATGATTTTGTTGGAATGCTAATAAATCAGAAAAAATTATCTGCATCATCTATAGAGAAGATAGTAGATGTGTTAAATGCATCATACAATTGGGCATTGGTTCGAGGTGAATTAAAAACAAACCCTGTAATGCCCATAAAACCTACTCTTAAAAAGAGAATCAAAAAAATGGAAATGCGTTCTTCTACAGAATCAGATGTAGATGTTCTTACGATAGAAGAACAAGAACGATTTGAAAAGACTGCAAGAGAAATTGATGAAAAAACTGGAGAGCCTAAGTATTCAGCAGGCGTACATGGATTGTTGCTACTTCATACAGGAATGAGAGTAGGGGAGATGCTTGCGTTACGTTTCGGAGACGTGGATTTTGAGAATGGTATGCTTAATATATGCAAGAATAGGAGCATGATTAAGAATCGTAGTGGAAAAGAAAATGAAAACAAGTACATAATGCACGAGGGGAGTACAAAAAATGAGAGGGCAAGGAAAATTGAACTTACACCAGAGGCATTAAATGATTTATGTGTTATAAAAGCACGTCGACCAAATGCAACTAAAGATGATTTTGTTGTGGTAACAAAAACTGGTAAACCTAATACTACTACTAATATAGAACATCGGATGGAAACAATTTATCGAAATGCAGGTCTTACTCATCTTAAAGGCGGGGTTCACATTTTGCGAAGGACGTTTGCGACAGAGATGTATTCACGAGGGATTATGCGAACAAAAGAAATTGCAGCGTATATTGGCGATTTGGAATCGACGGTAGAATGTTATTATATCGCGATAAGGAAAAAGAAGCTTATCAATGGAAAAGAAGAGCATATTGTAGAACTTCCGAAGAAAAAGAAAGATTGCTAATTAAGGATATTTGCATAAATAAGTAAAAAGTGTTACACTAAGGCTCAAGATAGAATAACGAAACCAAGAAGAATTTCTCTAAAGGTTAAAAACTATGATAGGTCAATTCATAGGTCAATTTACAAACAACTGGACGGATAAACCTTGTATATTAAGTAAATACGGACGTTAGGATACCAACTCTGACTCCGTCATCCAAGGTTCGAATCCTTGTGGGCCAGCTACAGACCTTGAAGAAGAAATTCTTCGAGGTCTTTCTTTTTGTCTGAAATGATGTTACACTGAACGTGTATTTATACATTATAAGAATAAGAGGAAAATATGTATTGTTTAAAATCTAAAGTTCGTTATAGTGAAGCAAATTCAAAAAGTGAATTAACTTTGCACGCATTGCTTAATTACATGCAGGACTCGAGTACCCTGCATTCGGAAGAGTTAGGAGAAACCGGCGCACAACTCTTAGAGAAAAATATGGCGTGGGTGCTATCCTTCTGGCAGGTATGTATAGAAGAGCTTCCAAAAACTAGCGAAGATATTTGCGTAAAAACCTGGCCATATCAGACCAAGGGGCTATTTGGTCTTCGTAATTTCTGTATGGAAAATGCAAAAGGCGACACACTAGTGAAAGCGAATTCTATTTGGGTGCTTGTAGATCCAAGGACAGGCAGACCGATTCGTATCACAGATGAGGTATCTTCTCATTATCCAGATGAGCCAAAATTAGATATGGATTACTGCGACAGAAAAATAGAAGTGCCAGAAGAATATGAAGAAAAAGAAGGAATTGTTGTTCCAAAGTATTTTATTGACACTAACAATCATGTAAATAATGCAAAGTATGTAATGCTTGCAGAGCAATATTTGCCAGAAGAATTTAAGGTAAGTGAAATACGAGTAGAATATAAAATTGCAGCGGTGTTCGGGGATATGATGATTCCTCGAGTAACGATAAAGGAAAATGAAGTCACAGTAGCATTTGTAACTTCAGCAGGAAAGCTATATTCGATTATTCAGTTTTTGGGAACATGGAGTTGACAAGAGCAGATGCTACATGTAAACTTTCAAAGAATATACTATGAAACGGAGAGACACAATTATGAAATTAGGTGAATACCAGGAACTTATATATATAAAGAAGGTAGACTTTGGTGTATACCTTGGTGAAACAGAAAATGCTGAGGAGCGAGTGCTACTTCCAGCGAAGCAGGTTCCAGCCGAAGCAAAACGTGGAGACAAGATAAAAGTCTTCTTATATAAAGACTCAAAGGACAGAATGATTGCTACTACCAATGAACCAAAACTTACATTAGGACAGTTTGGTGTACTTACAGTAAAAGAAATTGGTAAAATCGGAGCCTTTCTTGATTGGGGGTTGGAAAAAGACTTGTTCCTTCCTTTTAAAGAGATGACACAGAGGGTGCAGCCAGAAGACGAAGTGCTTGTAACTGTTTACACGGATAAGAGCAATCGTTTATGTGCCAGCATGAAAGGTATCTACAATTTGCTTTCTACAGATTCTCCTTATAATAAGGATGATATGGTAACTGGACGTGTATATGAATTCAGTGACAACTTCGGAACCTTTGTAGCGGTAGATGATAAATATTCGGCTCGTATTCCGAGCCATGAAGATCATAGCTATCTTCGTGTAGGTGATATCATTGATGCAAAAGTCGTAGCAGTAAAACCTGATGGCAAGCTGGATTTAACGCTTAGAGAAAAAGCATATATTCAGATGGATGCAGATGCGGAAAAGATTTTAGAACTTATCGAATCTTATGCAGGAGTACTTCCATTCTCAGAAAAAGCCAGCCCAGAGGTTATTAAGAGAGAGACCGGTCTTAGTAAAAATGCATTCAAACGTGCGATTGGACATTTATACAAACAGCGTGTGATTGATATTACAGATGGAAAAATCCGTCTCGTGAGATAAGAGTTTCTACTATATAAATAAGAAAAGAAATAAAAAGGAGATAGAAATTATGAAAAACATCATTAGTACAGACAAAGCACCAGCAGCAATTGGACCATACTCACAGGCAATTGAAGTAAACGGAATGGTATATACTTCAGGTATGATTCCTGTAAATCCAGCAACAGGCGAAATTCCAGAAGGAACAGTAGCTCAGGCAAACCAGGCGCTTACAAACTTAAAGAACTTATTAGAAGCAGCCGGCACAAGTATGGATAACGTAATCAAAACAACAGTATTCATCAAAGATATGAATGAATTCGCTACAATCAATGGCGTATATCAGGAATACTTCACATCAAACTTCCCATCAAGAAGCTGTGTAGAAGTAGCTAGACTTCCAAAGGATGTACTCCTTGAAATTGAAGCAATTGCAGTAAAATAAGCGAAAAAATCGAAATAAAACGAAATTTTTACAAAGGGCTGTTACAAAAACAGCCCTTGTTTTTTACCCAAACCACAAGATATTGTGGAAAAAAGAACGGATACAAATTGTTTTTATATAAATACAAGACGGGGGTTGACACTTGTATACAACGTTGATATAATGACATCGTAACATTTGTAACAAATTCGTAACAAATAAAACAGATTTAAACAATCTTGGAGGATACAATGATTAACAAGGGAGTAAAACTTACAGCAGGTCTTTTGGTTGCAGCAGTATTAGTTACGACAGTTCCAGCAGAAGCTTTTGCAGGACAGAATGCTGAAAGTACAGGTTATATCACAGCAACTTCATACAGCTTCTCAGCTGGTGCTCACTCAGCAATCAGCGAAACAGTAGTTTTAGAAGATACTTCAGATAATCATCTCTACGCTGGTGTAGAAGAAAATGACGCACCTGTTGTTGCAGAACCTTTAGTCTCATATGAAAACATTGCAATCGCTAATGTAAAAAAATATGTAAATGTTAGATCAGAAGCAAATGCCGAATCAGAAATTCTTGGAAAACTTTACGATAAAGGTGCAGCTACAGTACTTGAAACATTAGATGGATGGTACAAAATTACATCTGGTAATGTAACAGGATATGTTGCTGCAGAGTATGTTGTTGTAGGTGATGAAGCGACATGTAAAGCTGCTTCAAAGAGAATTGGTACAGTAAATGCACCTACTTTAAATCTTAGAAAAGAAGCTACTACAAACTCAGGTGTACGTGCATTAATTTCATCAGGAAGTCAGGTAACTGTAATTGATGAATCTATTGATGGATGGTATCAGGTACAGTACAAATCATACACAGGATATGTTTCAGCAGATTATGTAACAGTAGAAACGGTTTACACTTATGCTGAATCAAGAGAAGAAGAAGCAGCTCGTAAAGCAGCAGAAGCAGAAGCTCGTAGAAGAGCAGAAGCGCAGAGATATCAGTACTCATCAAGCTCATCATCATCAAAATGGACATATATCCCACCAACAGGTAGTGGCGCAGGTGTATCTGTAGTAAACTATGCAGTACAGTTCGTGGGTAACCCATATGTTTGGGGCGGAACAAGTTTGACAAAAGGTGCAGACTGCTCAGGTTTCGTTATGAAAGTATACGAAGCATTTGGTGTAAAACTTCCACATAGCTCATACAAATTGAGAAGTGTTGGTTATGCTGTAAGTGCAGCTGATGTTCAGCCTGGTGATATTATCTGTTATAGCGGCCATGTAGCTATTTATGCAGGTAATGGACAGATTGTACACGCATCAACAAGAAGAACAGGTATCATTGTTTCAAACAATTGGCAGTATGCAAGAGTACTCGCAATTCGTCGTATTTTTTAGTAAAATAACTAGTGATTATAGAAAGCATTCCAATATTTTGGAGTGCTTTCTTTTTTTGTTCTTTCATATTTTGGAGGTCTCAAAATTCGACTTGTACATGTTGCA
This sequence comes from Agathobacter sp., assembly GCA_045612245.1. Classification (GTDB taxonomy): domain Bacteria; phylum Bacillota; class Clostridia; order Lachnospirales; family Lachnospiraceae; genus Roseburia. The sequence continues at coordinate 6,600 of JAZKYR010000138.1, read as the reverse complement.
CAAATCGACAAAGATATTGCAAAAATACTTGCAAAAACAAGAGACCTATGATTGGGAAGTTATCCACATTTAAAAGTCCGAAAACCCCCAAAAATCGAGTTATGCACGGACTTATTCACGTTATCCACAAAAAATGAGGGTTTTTTAAGGGGGAAAAATGAGAGAAAAACGAACAACTGTTTTGTGAAGATATTATAAACTTTGGCAAAAAACGGTAAAATGTCAAAAAACATTTGACTTTTTTAATGTAAAAAAATTGCGCCTAATTGTTGTAAATTGTCGAACAATTAAAACTCTTGCCAAATTTTCTGGCCTTTGATATACTGAGTTGTCATGATTAAAGAGATTACAGTAGCAGGAATAAAACTAAATAGTTATACCGCATTGGAAAATCTTACACAGATTGGAAGACATTTGGATAACAATGTTTTTACAACTGTTCAAGAAATATATATGCGTACTCTTTTGCTTGCGAAAGAAGATGTAGTTGTAAAAGATGCAATCGAAGCATTGGATGTTACGGTCATAGCAGAAAATGGTGTTTGGGATGCAGCGGGAGAGAATTCTAATTTTCGTAGGAGGGAAATTGAAAAAAGAGAATTCTTTTTCCAGCTTATGCGCATTTTAGAGCGTAACAAGTATTCCGTTTTCGTGTTAGGAGAGACGCTAGAGGAAGTGCAGACGACCTGTGAATATATTGCAGAAGAATTCCCTAGACTAAAGGTGTTAGGTTCAAAAGCCTTTGAGGAATGTGTCGGAGCAAATGAGGGTATTATAAATGATATCAATATGCTTGCGCCAGATGTAATTGTTAGTGTATTGCCATCTCCATTGCAAGAGCATTTTTTGATTGAACATAAGTCAATGATGTCAGCCAGACTTTGGTATGGAATCGGAAATGGAAAGATTATTGGTCAGAAGCATAGTTTGAAATCTATTGTGCTTAAGCAGTTACGCAAGTACAAGCTTATGAACTATGTGAAAGCAGAAGAACAGGATTCTTAAGAAAGAGAATTGATGAGTATGAAAAAACATGGTAAGTTTTATGAACATATGATGGTCATAATCGGAACAGGAATTTTAGCATTTGGTATCGCTTGTTTTTATGATCCAATCGGATTAGTAACAGGTGGATTCAGTGGTTTGGCAATTGTTATTAAACATGTGTCAGAGTTTTTTATTGAGGGTGGTATTCCACTTTGGTTTACAAATATTGCTTTAAACGTACCAGTATTTATTCTGGCATATTTTTTAAAGGGTAAAAAATTTATTGGCAAAACTTTGTTTGGAACAATCATGCTATCGGTGTGGTTGTACATTTTGCCATCGATTGATATGGCAGAAGGAGACCTTATGATAGCGGCACTCTTTGGTGGTGTTTGCGCAGGGGCTGGTATCGGTATGGTTATCCGTGTGGGCGCTACAACGGGTGGAACAGATATGGTATCGGCATTGGTGCAGCTTAAATTACGTCATTTTTCAATTGTTGAAATTTTGTTGGTAATTGATGGTTTGGTAGTGCTTTTAGGTCTTTTGATTTTTGGTATGAGACCTACGCTTTATGCAATGATTGGTATTGTAGTTCAGACCAAAGTGTCAGATTTAGTTGTTGAGGGTTTCAATTATTCAAAAGCAGCTTATATTATTACAAATGAGCATGAAGAGGTAGCTCGCCGTATTATGACGGAATTAGAGCGTGGCGTAACAGGGCTTCAGGCAAAAGGTATGTATACCCAAAATGACAAGTGTGTTTTATACTGTATCGTTACTCAGAGAGAAATTATTGGGTTAAAAGATATCGTAAATGAAGTTGATCCAAGTGCATTTGTAATTGTGTCAGATGTAAAAGAAGTGCTCGGAGAAGGCTTCCAGGAGTATAAAAAGGAGTTTTAGTTAAAAATTACTATATTTTAAGCAAAGAAAGAGAGAAAATGCATAAAAAATGCACGTTCCCTCTTTCTTTTTTTGTGTTTATGCATTAAAATGTGGGTAGGTATTTATGCAAATCGCAAATATGGGGGACAAGGAGAACAGGTATGATTTCCAATCAAATATTACAAAATACAATTGATGGGCTTAAAAATATTACAAAAATTGATTTGTGTGTCATGGATATAGAAGGCAAAATTTTAGCCGCTACATTTACAGAAGCGGATAAATTTGTTGGGTCTGCACAGGACTTTGTGAGTTCACCAGCAGAGAGCCAGGTTGTAGGCGGTTGCCAGTTTTTTAAAGTGTTTGATGAACATCAGTTGGAGTATATCCTTTTGGCATATGGGGATACTGATGATGCATATATGATTGGTAAGATTGCCGGACTTCAGATTCAGAACTTACTTGTTGCCTACAAGGAACGTTTTGATAAAGATAACTTTATTAAGAATCTTTTGTTAGACAATCTGCTTTTAGTAGATATCTATAACCGTGCAAAAAAACTGCACATCGAAACGGAAGTAAGACGTGTTGTATTTATCGTAGAAACCAATCGCGATAAGGATGGAAACGAATTAGAAAAAATTCGTGGCATCTTTGGTGGCAAAACAAAAGATTTTGTTACAGCAGTAGATGAAAAGAATATCATTGTTGTAAAAGAATTGGCTGAGAATGAAAAATACGAAGATTTAAGTAAAACTGCAGAAGGAATTACAAATCTTTTTAGAGGAAATGCAGATAATAATGTACATGTAGCATATGGTACAATTGTAAATGAACTGAAAGAGGTGTCGCGTTCTTACAAAGAAGCACGTATGGCTCTGGATGTAGGTAAAATTTTCTTCGAAGACAGAGACGTAATCGCATATTCACAGCTTGGAATTGGACGTTTGATCTATCAGCTTCCTATTCCTCTTTGTAAAATGTTTATCAAAGAAATTTTTGATGGAAGATCACCAGATGATTTTGACGAAGAAATCCTTTCAACGATCAATAAGTTCTTCGAAAACAGCTTAAATGTATCCGAAACTTCTAGACAGTTGTATATCCACAGAAATACACTTGTATATCGTCTGGATAAACTTCAGAAGAGCACAGGATTGGATTTGCGTGTATTTGAGGATGCCATTACCTTTAGAATTGCCCTAATGGTAGTTAAGTACATGAAATACATGGAATCGTTAGATTATTAAAAAGTAGGAGATTAAGATGATTAAACTGGAACATGTCAGCAAGTCATATTCTGCAGGGATTCCTGCGCTGAACGATGTTAACCTGGAAATTGAAGATGGCGAGTTTGTCTTTATCGTAGGCGATAGCGGTTCAGGTAAATCGACTATGATTAAACTCTTGTTAAAGGAGTTGGAACCATCAGAAGGTATTATTACGATTAATGGGAAAAACCTTAGCAAGATTAGAAGACGTCAAATACCAAAATTCCGTAGAAATATCGGAGTTGTTTTCCAGGACTTCCGTTTATTAAAAGACAGAAATGTATACGAAAACATTGCCTTTGCACAGAAGGTAATTGGCGAGTCGACTAGAAATATCAAGAAGAAAGTACCATCTTTCTTATCCATGGTAGGGTTAGCGGCGAAGTATCGTTCTTATCCAAAGGAGTTGTCTGGTGGTGAGCAGCAGCGTGTTGCGATTGCCAGAGCGCTTATTAATGAACCAAGTATTCTTTTGGCCGATGAACCAACAGGAAACTTGGACAACAATAATGCATGGGAAATCATGAAATTACTGGAAGAAGTTAATAATCGTGGTACAACAGTTATCGTTGTAACACATAACCTGGAGATAGTAAAAGTCATGAAAAAACGTGTAATCACTGTGCAGAAAGGTGTTATCGTAGGCGATAGCAAAGCGGGTGATTAAAAATGAGTATTAATACATTTTTTTATTCTGTACAGCAGGGATTTAAAAACATAGCTAGAAATAGTATGTTCTCGTTAGCTTCCATGGCGACAATGGCAGCGTGTATCTTTATGTTTGGTATCTTTTATATTTTGATATTCAACGTAAATGCAATGGTGCAGGATGCAGAAGAAAGTGTGGCTATCACAGTATTCTTTGATGAAGGTCTGCCTGAAGAACAGATCAAAGCAATTGGTGAAGATATTGCAAAGAGATCTGAAGTAAGAGAAATTGTTTTCGTGTCTGCGGATGAAGCATGGGAGAACTTTAAAGAAGTATACTTTGAAGGAAATGAAGAATATGCAGCAGGATTTTCAGAAAATCCATTAGCAAATTCAGCAAACTACGAGATTTATCTGAAAGATATTTCGAAACAATCGACATTGGTAAAATATCTGAAAAACATTGAAGGAATTCGAGATGTAAAGCAGTCTCAGTCTGTTGCAGAAACATTGACGGAATTTAATAAGATTTTAAGTATTGTATCTGGTGGAATCATCACAATTCTTCTTTGTGTTGCGATATTCCTTATTAACAATACGATTACTGTTGGTATTGCAGTAAGAAGAGAAGAAATTGCAATCATGAAGCTAATCGGTGCAACGGATTATTTGGTTCGTGCTCCATTCATTGTAGAAGGTGTTGTAATTGGTTTGGTAGGTGCATGTGCGCCACTTGCATTACTGTATATCCTTTATGATAATATAATTGCTTATGTAGCAGAGAAGTTTGCTTTTATAGGCTCACTTTTAGAATTTGTATCACCACACACGTTGTTCCAGGGATTGGTTCCTATTGGTTTGGCATTAGGTGTTGGTATTGGTTTATTAGGAAGTATGTGGACAATCCGCAAACACTTAAAAGTGTAATATTTAAGAACTACCACAGTTAGTGGTAGTTCTTTTTGAAAGGGAAATTATGGAAGAGAATTTTTTGGAAGAGAATATTTTAGAAGAAAAAAAAGAAAGTTTCTTTAAAAAGCACGCCTTTTTCTTTGGTGTGTTAACTAGTATGTTCTGTCTTTTTATTGTGTGCTTCGGCATTAAAACAGTGCTAAAGATGACAGGTCAGCTTTTGATTATTGGAGAATCTGGAGCATCTGCGATAAGTGGAGAGGCATTATTGAATGATGAAGTGGTAGAGAAGATTGATGAGATTTATTCCTACATGAATATCTACTACTATGATAAATTTGAAAAAGAAGATGTCTACAATTCTATTTATAGCGGTGTGTTAGAGAGCCTTGAAGATCCATATTCGGTTTATTATACTCCGCAGGAATATGAAGATATGAGAGTATCTACATCGGGAACTTATTACGGAATCGGAGCTGGCGTGAGTCAGGATTTGACTACGATGGAAGTGACAATTACCAAGGTATATCGAGGAACTCCTTCGGAAGAAGCTGGTCTTAAGAATGGAGACAAAATTATCTCTGTTGAAGATATTGAAGCTACTAGTGTAGAAGTGTCAGAATTGGTTCAGCACATTCGAGGAGAAGAAGGAACTACAGTACACATGAAGATTTATCGTCCATCTACAGACGAAATTCTTGAATTTGATGTAATGAGAAAACACGTAGAACTTCCTAGTATTGAAGGCGAAATCTTAGAGGGTGGAATTGGGTATATTCAGATTACAGAATTCCAGGATAAGACTGATGAACAGTTTGCAGATATGGTAAAGAAACTTCAGTCACAAGGGATGAAAGGTCTTATTGTAGACGTGCGTGCAAACCCAGGTGGAATGCTTAGTACGGTAGTAAATCTTTTGGATCAGGTATTGCCAGAAGGGCTTTTGGTTTACGTAGAAGATAAGTATGGAAACCGTGATGAGTATACCTCGGATGCGGCTTGTTTAGACCTGCCAATGGTAGTGCTTACAGATGAGACTAGTGCAAGTGCATCTGAAATTTTTGCGGGAGCGCTCAAGGATTACGGATATGCGACCTTAGTAGGTAAGACTACTTATGGAAAAGGTATTGTGCAGAACATTATCCGTTTGTCGGATGGTGATGCGATGAAGATTACTACTGCAAAATATTTTACACCAAAGGGAAATGACATTCATAAAATTGGTGTAGTTCCAGATGTGGAAGTAGACTACGAATATTCAGGTCCAGAGAGTGAAACATATGACAAACAGTATGATAGTCAGTTTTTAAAAGCTTTGGAAATTATGAAAGAAAAACTTGGAAAGAGGTAATTCTGTGGTTGAATTAGACAATTTTAAAACGGTGCTTGCGACCTACAAAAGTCCTTTGCAGGAAGTAAAAGCGGCACTTGATTTGGTAAATAAACAACAGAAAATACAAGAACTTGAACGTGAGATGGAGGCTCCAGATTTTTGGAATGACCCATCCGTTTCGCAAAAGAAAATGCAGGATTTAAAAAGCATGAAGGATGATGTAGCCACATATGCGACTCTTGAACAAGGGTATGAAGATATCGAGACGATGATTGAAATGGGCTACGAGGAAAATGATGCCTCCCTTATTCCTGAAATTCAGGAAATGCTGGATGATTTCGTAAAAACCTATGAAGCAATTCATTTAAAGACCTTGCTTTCCGGAGAATACGATGGAAAGAAAGCAATCGTTTCGCTTCATGCAGGTGCAGGCGGAACAGAATCCTGCGACTGGGCATCTATGCTGTTTCGTATGTATGCCAGATGGGCGGATAAAAAAGGTTTTACACTCACAGTTTTAGACTCGTTAGATGGTGAAGAAGCAGGCATTAAATCCATTAC
>JAZKYR010000137.1:0-2632 GCA_045612245.1 Agathobacter sp. | reverse complement strand
TCTTTTAATGCATTCTTAACGAAAGATTCGTTTGTAAGTGTTTCAAGTGTAGTACCAGATTTAGATACTAAGATAAAAAGTGAATGTGGCAAATCAAGTGTAGCAAGTACGCCTGCTGCATCATCAGGATCTACGTTACTGATGAATTTTGCCTGCATCTTAAGGGTGTTGTTTACTTTTGCCCAATTTTCGAGAGCGAGGTACATAGCACGAGGACCAAGGTCACTTCCACCGATACCAATCTGAACTACTGTAGTGAATTTTTCGCCATTTGCATTTGCGATTTCACCACTATGTACTTTATTTGCAAATTCCGCAATTTTCTTCTGTTCGCCTGTGTAGAATTCGCGTTTGTCACCACCATCAGCGATAACTGCATCACCGAGCTGTCCACGGCACATATGATGAAGAACAAGTCTCTTTTCGCCAGTGTTGATCACTTCACCATTGTAAAGTGCTGCGAATTTCTCAACGAGCTGTGTTTCTTCTGCGAGTTTGCCAAGAATTGCAAGGATTTCATCATCTACCTGTTTTGCAGCGAAGTTGTAAGCCATTCCTTCTGCCATAGGAACACTGTATTTTTTTACACGTTCTGCTCCGTTAGCACCAGTCATAACTTCTTTAAGATTTACTTTTGCTGCAGCTTCAAGTTCTTTGTAAGCTTCAACTTTGTCTAAGTTGGTCCAATTAATCATTCTGTATAGCCTCCCTTTAACATTATATTTCATAAAACTTTGCTGACTAATATTATAGCATATAAAAAAGGCACTTTAAAGTGCCTTTTCTACTCGTTTTTGTAAATCCGCTGGGATAAATGGTTTTCTTATGTAATCTACGATTTCTAAACTACAAGCTTCTACGATGGTATCCTTGTCAGCAGACGAAGTCACTATAATAACTGGTATATCTGCCAGTTCCTTTACACTTCGTATTTTCTCAAGGGTTTTTAATCCGCTCATTACCGGCATTTCGATATCTAATAATATCAAATCTGCCTTCTTTCTCTTTAAAAAGTTCATTGCATCTAAGCCAGACTTTGCGCCATGAACCTCATAATCTCCCTTGTTAAGAATAAGGCTTGCTAGTTTTAAGTTTGCTACATCATCATCTACAATTAAAATACTCTTTTTCATTATTAATCCAATGTCTCTTTTCCTTAATACTTCTGCCTATTATAATCTTGACTTTAGTCTTCGTCAATGCCTTCTTTACTTCTTTTTCTTAATAATAACAAAAACTACTGCTGCAATCGCAACTGCTGCTACCCCCACTCCGATTATCGGAAGTAAATCAGGTGTTTTTTCCACAGCATCTGTTACAAGTTTTTCTGTAGTAATAATATATTCCGAACAGTGATTAATATCAAAAGTAACCTTGCCATCTTTCGCAGTACCTTCGCTTACAAATTCCAATGTGTCGGTATCTTGGTCATGATAATAGAAGTACAAAGTTTCACCATCTTTATTTGCTGGTGCGCCTTCTGGAAGCTGAATGGTTACCTGAGTACCTTCTGGTAATTTACCAGAATAATCAAAGTCTACCTTTATCTCTTTTTCATTGCTTACTTCTACTTTTGCTTCTGCTGTGAAGTTTTCTGGAGCTTCTCCATTTGCAAAAGTCCATGCTACCGATTCGTCTTCACTGGTTACGGTGATTGCATTTTCAGTTGCACCATCTGTCTGCTCGTCCTTTTTGTTTTCTTCTTCCTGCTGTTTCAACTGATCACGAAGTGGCTGAATATCTGCTGTAGTAATCACGAGGTCTGCTGGAAGTGCCTGAGTAGCAACCACATATGTACCATTTACTTCGCCATCTGCAACTGCAAGATTTTCCATGTCCATAAAGTTACGATTGTATCCATCATACAATGCAGTTAATCCTGGGACGAACTTCTGGATATCTGGAATATATTTATACCCCTGGCAAGTTCCCCCACGGAGAAAACTAAACTCTGGTTCGTACAAGATTACCCAAGGATCCGACATTGTAACGCCTTCGATCTTAACCGTTGCGACCTGATTGGTATAGCCCGCATCTGCCAAAAGCTGAGTTAAGGCTGTATCTTCTGTCTTCGCAATCGATGGTGTCATTCCTGCACATTGAGGACTTCCTGTAATCTCAAATGTAGGATAGTATACTTCTATCCTCGTCCATCCTTCTGCCGCAATCATTTGCATGATTTCATCCGTCAGCACGTCATCTTCTGGATAAATTCCTAAAATACTGAGTCTATAATCCCCTGCGGATACGTTGGCATTCAAATCTGCAACTGCTGCTTTCAATCCACGATTATTAATAATATCCGCACAAAAACCACCGGAGCCTTTATATGCCAAAGCATCCAAGGCTGGGCTCTTCCACACCATTCCTGGTGGATCCCAGGTCGCTGAAATTTCAGGCACCATAAATACAGTGTTCGCGGCTTGTGCTACCATTGGTGCTTGTAAAAGCATTGTTACTAGTAATGCAATTGCGAGTATACGTTTTTTCATAATCTTTCTCCTCTGCACGAAGTTGTTAAATTTAGTATAACGGCTAATCAATGTAATGGCAAATAAAAAAACCTTCGAGAATTTAATTCTCGAAGGTTCCATAAAATCTTATTTATCCAATGTCTTCATTGTTGGGAAAA
>JAZKYR010000136.1:0-9953 GCA_045612245.1 Agathobacter sp. | reverse complement strand
GATTGAATACAAATTACCAATCGTTACAGAAAATGAAGACGGAAGCCTTCGTGGTAAAGGTGGTTTAGTAGAAGCAGAAGGTATTGAATTTGCTAAGAGACTTGAAGCAGCTGGCGTAGATATGATTCAGGTTGCTCAGGCAAACCATACAGGAAACATGGCTGACACAATCCCTCCAATGGGAACACAGGCTGATAACTGGACACTTCCTACATGTATCAAAGTTAAAAAAGCAGTTTCTATCCCAGTAGCAACAGTAGGTCGTGTACTTACAGTAGCAAACGGTGAAGAAATCTTAGCAAACGGCGACGCTGATATCATCGCTTACGGACGTTCACTTTGCTGTGATCCAGATATCGCTGTTAAAGTAGAAAAAGATGAACCAATCCGTGAATGTCTCACATGTAACAAGGGTTGTGTAGACGCTATCTCTAGCCGTCGTTATATCTCTTGTGTACTTAACGCAGAAAACGGTGATGAAGCTACTATCTCTATCAAACCAGCAGATGCTAAGAAAAACGTAGTTATCGTTGGTGCTGGTGTAGCTGGTCTTGAAGCAGCTAGAGTAGCAGCTATCCGTGGACATCATGTAGATGTATATGAAAAAGAAGAAGTTATCGGTGGACAGATTAACATCGCAGCAGTACCACCTCGTAAAGCTGATATTCTTCGTGCTACAGAATACTACCAGGCAATTTTACCAGGTATGGATGTAGAAATTCACTTAAATACAGAAGCAACAAAAGAAATCATGAACGTAGCAGATGCAGTTATCGTAGCTGTAGGTGCGCATGACATTACACTTCCAATCGAAGGTGCTGATGCTCCAACTGTAGTATCTTCATGGGATGTTCTTGCTGAAAAAGCAGAAGTAAACGGACACTGCGTAGTAATCGGTGGTGGTCTTGTAGGTGCTGAAACAGCAGAATACGTAGCAAACAAAGGCAATGCAGTATCTATCATCGAAATGACAGATAAGATTGCTGCTCAGGAATCAGCTACAGTACTTCCTTACATGATGGAAGACTTCGCTGCTCATGATGTTAAGCAGTATGTGAATACAAAAGTTAACAGCATCACAAATGGTGGCAAGACTGTAAACGTAACAGACGCTGAAGGCAATGAAGTAGCTATCGAATGCGATACAATCATCATGGCTGTTGGTTCTAAGAAGAACGAATTCGACGTAGAAGGTGTAAATGTACCAGTTTACTATGCTGGTGACTGTGCTGGCGAAAAGACAGCAGATATCGCTTCTGCAATCCGTGGCGGATACAATGCAGCTAACGAAATCTAGAAAAAATTCAAAACCAAGGCAATTTACACAAAAGGCATGCACCATACAGGTATGGATGCATGCCTTTTTGGAAATTTCTTTGGCGCGAAGCGACCTATGAGCAAAAGGAAAGCATCGTAGATGCGATTTTGCGAATATGGTTTTGAATTTTATGAATAGGAGAAACAAAAATGAATAAATATGAACATCTTTTTCAGCCTTTAAAAGTTGGAAAGACTGAAATCAAAAATAGAATTTTCATGCCACCAATTTCTACAAACTTGGCGGATAAAGGATATGTAACAGAGGAACTTATTCAGCACTATGGTGCACGTGCAAAAGGTGGTGTAGGTCTTATTGTTTCAGAAGTAGTAACAGTAGAACCTACTTACATTTATCTTCCAGGCGATATGTCAATTCATGATGACAGCTTTATTGAAGGCTGGACAAAACTTTTTGCAGAAGTACATAAATATGGATGTAAACTTTTACCACAGTTATTCCATCCAGCGTATATGGCCTTCCCAGTTCCTGGAACACCACAGCTTATTGCTCCTTCTAACGTAGGCCCTTATTATGCAAAGGCAGCACCAAGAGCAGTAACCGTAGAAGAATTAAAGGTTATCATTCGTCAGTTCGGAGAAGCTGCTTATCGTGTAAAACAGGCTGGTGGTGATGGTGTGGAAATCCATGCTGCACATGCTCATGGTTTATTAGGCGGATTCCTTACACCACTTTACAACAAACGTTGTGATGAATACGGTGGAGATATCAATGGACGTCTCAAACTTACATTAGAAGTAATCGAAGAAGTTAGAAAGACTTGTGGTGAGGACTTTATCATTCAGGTTCGTATTTCGGGTGATGAATACTCTGATGGTGGACTTAACCTTACAGATATGATTTATGTATCTAAACAGCTTGAAAAAGCAGGTGTAGATATTCTTCATGTATCTGGTGGTAACACCGTAAAACGTGCAAGTTCAATGCCAGCACCTGGAACAAAACAGGGTTCACATACAGATCTTTCTGTAGAAATTAAAAAACATGTAAATATCCCTGTAGCAACAGTTGGACGTATTACTGATGCTTGGGTAGCGGATGAAATTATCGCAAACGGAATTGCTGATGCATGTATGATGGGTCGTGCAAACCTTTGTGAACCAGAATTTGCAAACAAGGTATACGAAGGAAGAGAAATCGAAGTTCGTCCATGTATCGGATGTGGACGTTGCTTAAATGGTATCATGTTTGGTAAACGTATTTCATGTACGATTAATCCATCCTTCGAATTAGAAAACGAAGATACCTTAACAGAAGCAGAAGTAAAGAAAAATGTACTTGTTATCGGAGGCGGCCCAGCAGGTATGGAAGCTGCATTTGTTGCGAAGAAACGTGGACACAATGTAGTGCTTTGCGAAGCTTCTGGGGAACTCGGTGGTGCCCTTTTGGTGGCATGTGTTCCAATTGCAAAACAGGAGCTTACTAAGGTTGTAAAATTCCTTGCAAATCGTCTCTATGCAAACGGCGTAGATGTTCGCCTTAATACACCGGTAACAAAAGAAATGTTAGAAGGTGAATTTGCTGGTTATGAAGTAGTAGCAGCACCTGGTGCAAAACCAAATGAAATCGAAAGTTTCAAGGGATTTAAACAGGCTGTAACTGCAGATGATATCTTAGCAGGAAAAGCATTTCCAGGACGTAAGATTATTATCATTGGTGGCGGAAGCGTAGGCTGTGAATTAGCAGAATACCTTGCTCCACTTGTAAACGACAGATTTGTACGTAATCGTGACATTACAGTTCTTGAAATGGCACCAGAAATTCTCATGGCAGAATCTGGTTCCGGAAGAAGTGTTCTTGTTCAGAGAATGATGGCAAAAGGCGTACATATTGAATGTAATGCAAAAGTAACAGCTGTTACAGAAGATACCATTACATATGAACAGGGTGGTGTTGAACATGTAATTACAGATGCAGACACGCTCGTATTTGCAAATGGATATCATGTTGATACAACCTTTGAAGAAATGTTAAAAGAAGCAAATACACATTATCACTTAATCGGTGATGGTGAAAAAGTTGGTAACTTAAAGGATGCAATTACAAGAGCATATGAAGTGGTAAAAAATATCTAGAAAGCCTGACGAAATAAATATTTTAAGAGCTGCCCACAAACATGAATTTGGGGCAGCTCTAAGACAATTTAATCTGTCAGGCTTTCGTAGTATGCTTTTGGCGTCATGCCATATTCACTTTTAAAGGCACGGAAGAAATGGTTATAGCTTCCAAATCCGCCCAGTGCATACACTTCTTTAATCGATTTTCCAGTCTCAATATATTTCTTGCACAAATCCAAGCGTGACTTTACGATGTAGGAATGGATCGTCTGTCCTGTCAGCTTCTTAAATTCGCGACAGAGATGATGTCGGCTAACAAAGAATTGCTCTTCCAATATTTCGAGCGATAAATCAGAAGTAAGGTTTTCGCGAATGTATCGAAATACATCATCCATAACCAATTCCTTTTTTCGATGTGACAATTTTACATGGTCAGAAGAAATGCAGGAACGTAAAAACAATACCAATAAGATAGAGACCATGTTTCTTAAATATAAGTCATGTCCGAATTCATTGGATTCTTCCAACAGTGTCATTGTGGTTTTGGTGATGTTTTTTATCAGCATGGTGTCTCTAGTATCTAGGTGAATCATTGCTTTTTCTAAAGGAATAAAAGAAAAACCATGGGTCAAGTCACAAGTTTCATCCGAGAGCGTATTTAAAAGAGCTGGATGGATGTGAATGATGAAAAGTTCTAATGGCTTTTTGTCATTTCTATAATCCAGTTCGATAGAAGCATTCGGCTTAAGAAGAAGGGCTGTTTCTGTATTACAGTTTGCTGGACCGTGTTCTAGTTCAAAATAACAGCTACCCTTTGATATAAGAATAATGGTATAAAAATTCTTTGCGAGAACTCTCTTCTTTGTGGATTGTGCGAAGTTGATTTTCTTAATATAAAAATCGTGTTGTGTCATAAGTCGACCCCTTTGCTATCAAAAATTGATGTTGTGAAAATAAAATATCAAATTTTGCAAATGCGTGCAATCTTTTTTGTACTAGATGAAAAACAAAAGGGAAAATATGGAAAAACTCGGCGGTTAGTGTTGACAAACTAATGTTAGCGGTGTAAAATGCATGTAGGTTAGTTGAGACTAACGGAGTGCAAAGGAGGCTTTTATGACATTATTAGAAGCAGAAATTGGAACAGAATATATTATTCAGGACATCGTGACAAACGATGATGAATTAGATAGTTTTCTTTTTACGCTTGGATGCTACAGTGGTGAACCTATTACTGTTATTTCAAGAAAGAGAAACAGCTGTGTAGTGTCTATTAAAGATGGTAGATACAATATCGATAAATATTTGGCAGGAGCCATTACGGTTTAAGGAGATACAAAATGAGAATTGCATTTGCAGGAAATCCAAATAGTGGTAAGACCACGATGTACAATGCTCTTACAGGTAGAACAGAGCGTGTTGGAAACTGGGCTGGTGTTACCGTAGATAAAAAAGAAAGTCCAATTAAGAGACATTACCATGAAGGAGAAGAGCTGATTGCAGTTGACCTTCCTGGTGCTTATTCGATGTCGCCTTTTACAGCAGAAGAAAGTGTGACAAGAGATTATATTATTAATGAACGTCCAGATGTTATCATTAATATCGTTGATGCAACGAATTTAAGTCGTAGCTTATTCTTTACAACTCAGCTTTTGGAACTTGGCGTTCCAGTCGTAGTTGCATTAAATAAAGCGGATATCAACATGAAAAAAGAAACAGAAATCAATGTTTCCATTCTTTCTGAAAAATTGGGATGTCCAGTTATCAATACAATTTCGACGATTTCTACACACGAAAGTTTACATCAGATTGTAGACGCTGCAGTATGTGTAAAAGGGAAAGGGCAGACAGCTCCATTTACACAGTCTTATGCAGGAGTGTTAGATAAAGAAACTGCACGAGCAGCGGATGTAGAGCGTTTTAAATTTGTAAACGAAATTGTAAGAGAAGTAGAAAAAAGAAAAGTATATACAAAGGATAGAAATTTCCAGGATTCCATTGATAATATTCTTACACATCCAATCATTGGATTGCTTGTGTTTGCGGTTGTAATGTTTGTTGTGTTTGATATTTCACAGTCTACACTTGGTCCAGCGCTTGCGGATATTTTGGTTGGCTGGATTGAAACCTTCCAGGGCTGGGTAGGCGGAATGCTTACAGGTGCAAATGATTTCCTGTATGCCCTTTTAATTGACGGTATCATTGGTGGTGTAGGTGCGGTTGTAGGCTTCCTTCCACTTGTAATGGTAATGTACTTCCTTATTGCATTATTGGAAGACTGCGGTTATATGGCACGTGCTACGGTAGTGCTTGATCCTATTTTCAAAAAAGTAGGACTTTCAGGTAAATCCGTAATTCCTATGGTAGTAGGTACCGGTTGTGCAATTCCAGGTATTATGGCTTGTCGTACAATTCACAATGAAAGAGAACGTCGTGTAACTGCAATGCTTGCTCCATTTATGCCATGTGGTGCGAAGCTGCCAGTAATTGCGTTGTTTGCAGGTGCCTTCTTCGGAGATGCATCTTGGGTTGGTACCCTTTTGTACTTTGTAGGTAGCTTCCTTGTTTTTGTAGGTGCTTTACTTGTAAATAAGATTTCAGGTTTAAAATATAGAACTTCGTTCTTTATTATGGAGCTTCCAGAATACAAGCTCCCAAGCTTAAAGAGAGCTGTGACTTCCATGATTGCTCGTGGTAAGTCTTATATCAAGAAAGCTGGTACAGTTATTCTTGTATGTAATACTGTTGTTCAGATTATGCAGTCCTTCAACTGGCAGTTGCAGTTAGTAGAAGAAGGAATGGAAGCAACATCGATTTTAGCAACAATTGCTTCTCCAGTATCTATTCTTTTGGTACCAGTATGTGGTATCGCAGCATGGCAGTTGGCAGCAGCAGCGATTACAGGTTTTATCGCAAAGGAAAATGTAGTAGGTACATTGGCTGTTTGCTATGCACTTACGAACTTTATTGATACAGAAGAACTTGCTCTTATGGGTGGTTCAAACGAAGTAGCGATGACTATGGGACTTACAAAGGTTGCAGCACTTGCATTCCTTATGTTTAACTTATTTACACCTCCATGTTTTGCAGCGCTTGGTGCGATGAACTCCGAAATGGGAGATGCAAAATGGTTCTGGGGTGGTGTAGCACTTCAGTTTGCGACAGGTTATACAATTGCATTCTTCGTATACCAGCTTGGCACTCTTATTACAACAGGCGCACTTGGAGCAGGCTTCTTAGGTGGTCTTATTGCAGTAATTGCCTTTGTGGCAGCGATGGTATGGATTGCAAAGAAAAACGCTAAGGTAGCTTAGGAGATAAAATGCTAGCAGACATAAGTATTATTGTGATTCTTGCCGTAGTTTTAGGCTGGTCACTTAGGACAATAAAAAAAGAAAAGAAAAACGGAGTAAATTGTATAGGTTGTCCCGATGCTGGGACTTGTAAGAAAAAGAGTTGTCATTAGACAGCTCTTTTTTTGATGAAAAGAACGTTTGTTCTGTACATGAAATGAGGTTTGTGGTATAATACTAAGAACTAGGAGGATGCACATATGGATAAATTTATTTTACATTCTGAATATGCTCCAACCGGCGATCAGCCACAGGCAATAGAAGCACTTGTAAAAGGTTTTCGGGAAGGGAATCAGTTTCAGACATTATTGGGTGTTACTGGTTCTGGTAAGACTTTTACTATGGCAAATGTTATCGCCGCTTTGAATAAACCGACACTTATTATTTCACATAATAAGACATTGGCAGCACAGCTTTATGGTGAAATGAAAGAGTTCTTTCCAGAGAATTCGGTAGAATACTTTGTATCCTACTATGACTATTATCAGCCAGAGGCTTATGTGCCATCTTCGGATACTTATATTGCAAAAGATTCTTCTATTAATGATGAGATAGATAAACTACGCCTTTCTGCAACGGCAGCCATGGCGGAGAGAAAAGATGTAATTATCGTGGCTTCCGTTTCCTGCATCTATGGCATTGGTAGTCCGGATGATTACATGAATATGATGGTATCTTTACGCCCAGGTATGGAGATTGATAGAGACGAAGTCATTCGTCAGCTCATCGACATGCAGTACACTCGTAATGAGATGGACTTTAAACGTGGTACCTTTCGCGTACATGGAGATGTGGTAGAGATTTTTCCTGCAAACAATTCTGACCGTGCGATTCGTGTGGAGTTCTTTGGAGATGAGATTGACCGAATTACGGAAATAGATGTGCTTACCGGAGAGATTAAAGCACAGTTAAATCATTGCGCAATTTTCCCAGCTTCACATTATGTAGTTCCTATGGAGAAGATTCATGCAGCCTGCGACAAAATCGAAGCAGAGCTTGCAGAGCGCGTAAAATATTTTAAAGGGGAAGACAAATTAATAGAGGCACAGCGAATTGCTGAACGCACCAATTTCGATGTGGAAATGTTAAAAGAAACTGGTTTTTGTAGTGGTATCGAGAATTATTCTAGACATCTGGCTGGAAGACCAGAGGGTGCTATGCCAGAAACTTTAATTGATTATTTCCCAGATGATTTTTTGATTATCGTGGATGAGTCCCATATCTCTGTTCCACAGATTCGTGGTATGTATGCAGGGGATCGTTCACGTAAGACGACATTGGTAGAATATGGGTTCCGTCTGCCATCAGCATTGGATAACAGACCTTTAAACTTCGAAGAGTTTGAAGGGAAAATCGATCAGATGCTTTTTGTATCCGCGACACCTGGAGAGTACGAAGCAAATCATGAGTTGCTCCGTACAGAACAGATTATTCGACCAACAGGTCTTCTTGATCCGGAGATTTCTGTGCGTCCAGTAGAAGGACAAATTGATGACTTGATTGGAGAGGTAAATAAAGAAGTAGCGAATAATAATAAGGTTCTCATTACGACACTTACTAAACGTATGGCAGAAGATTTGACTCGCTACATGAGTGAAGTCGGAATTCGTGTAAAATATCTTCACTCAGATATTGACACCTTAGAGCGTCAGGAAATTATTCGCGATTTGCGATTGGATGTCTTTGATGTGCTAGTAGGTATCAACCTGCTTCGAGAAGGACTTGATATTCCGGAGATTACCTTGGTTGCGATTTTGGATGCAGATAAAGAAGGATTTCTTCGTTCAGAGACTTCTCTGATTCAGACGATTGGTAGAGCTGCGCGAAATAGTGATGGACATGTTATCATGTATGCTGATAAAATCACAGATTCTATGCGTGTGGCGATTGAAGAGACAGAACGTCGTCGTGCACTGCAGAAGGCGTATAACGAGGAGCATGGCATTACGCCTCAGACGATTCGTAAATCGGTTCGAGACCTTATTGCGATTTCGAAGAAGGTGGCTGCAGATGAAGTGAAGTTTGCAAAAGATCCAGAATCCATGAGCAAGAAAGAACTAGAAAAGACCATTGCAGAGGTTCAGAAGAAGATGCAAAAAGCTGCAGCGGAACTTAATTTTGAGGCAGCAGCAGAATACCGTGATAAGATGATTACACTAAAAAATATGTTGCTTACAGTTTAGCCATGAAAATCAACGAAGACACATTATGCTAGCATGAATGGCGAGACTAAACTTCTTTAGGAGAAATATAATATGGCGAAAAAAGAGAGAAAGTATATCAAGATTCGTGGTGCTCACGAACATAATTTAAAAGGACTGGATATTGATATTCCAAGAGATGAATTTGTAGTACTGACAGGATTGTCAGGATCTGGGAAATCATCTTTGGCTTTTGATACTATTTATGCAGAAGGACAAAGACGATATATGGAGTCTCTTTCTTCGTATGCTAGACAGTTCCTGGGACAGATGGAAAAGCCAAATGTAGAAAGTATCGAAGGACTTCCACCTGCGATATCTATTGACCAGAAATCAACGAACCGTAACCCTCGTTCTACTGTGGGTACGGTAACGGAAATCTATGATTATTTCCGTCTTTTGTATGCTCGTATTGGTATTCCACATTGTCCAGAATGTGGACGCGCGATTACCAAGCAGACCATTGATCAGATGGTAGATGCAGTTATGCAACTTCCGGAAAAGACGCGTATTCAGATTTTGGCTCCAGTGGTAAGAGGTAGAAAAGGACAGCATGAAAAACTTTTCGAAAAGGCTAAGAAAAGCGGTTACGTACGAGTAATTGTAGACGGGGCTCAGTATGAGCTTTCAGAAGAGATTTCATTAGATAAAAATATTAAGCATAATATTGATATTGTAGTAGACCGTCTGGTGGTTAAAGAGGGCATTGAAAAACGTTTAACAGATTCTTTGGAAAACGTTTTTGATTTGACAGAGGGCAATGCAATCGTGGATGTTATTGATGGGGAACCTATGAATTTTTCTCAGAATTTTGCTTGTCCTGATTGTAATGTCAGCATTGAGGAAGTGGAACCAAGAAGCTTCTCGTTTAACAATCCATTTGGTGCATGTCCTACCTGTTTTGGTTTGGGATATAAGATGGAATTTGATGAAGATTTGATGATTCCAGATAAGAGTCTTGCGATTACTGAAGGTGCAATTCAGGTTATGGGATGGCAGTCTT
>JAZKYR010000135.1:0-18691 GCA_045612245.1 Agathobacter sp. | reverse complement strand
CACATAAGAGAAACTAAGAAATCATCATGAAGGTGTCTTTATGCACACGGACAAACTGGTACAAATTGTAAAATCTTTGACAGACATAAATAATCAATAAAGGAAGCCGTGTGCTTTTAGAAAATTTCGGTTTTCTTATTGAGAAGAATTTACATCCCATTAACACGTGACATAACTCCCCAAAAACTATAAATAAAAAAGGTTGCCACAAATACTTGTGACAACCTCTTGAAAACTTTTATATTTCTCCAAGCTGCTCTATTGCTCTCTCTTTTAGAATTTCTTTTCCATGCTCATAAATAAAAGCTCTTTTTTCTGCACCTACAAAAATATCAGCTGCATATTCATCAGTAAGGGCAGACAGACTCTTTACATCCTTCTCACTGGCAGATGTGACATCCAATAATAAGAAATACATGTCATCAAATTTATAGAGCTGATTAAATGGAATTTCTTCCACCTTTACCTGTTTTGCATAACGCATCAAGGTATCCAATTCTTCAAAAGCAAACAATACTACAATTTTTGCTGTAGGATCTGTAGCAATTTCAGCCTCATTATCTCCTGCAGTCTTCTCTTTCATCGCCTTTATTTCATCCCATTTTTGTTTTGGAATGGTATTAAGAAGGCCATTTACGATATCTTTGATATGGTCCATTACGCCTTCCGTACCTGGATGTTCTGAAAAGGTCAACGATATCGTATGATCTGGCATAATATCGGCACGCACGGACTTTATGCCTATATCGAATTTTGTATTAAATTCCTGCTCTGCCAAATCAAAAATCTGATTCATAAACTGCTGCGTACGAGCACTATTACTGATGATGTCATCAATGGTATATCCTAATTCTTCGATTTCCTCTTCGGTAATTACACAACGGATAACATTATTTCCATCTCGGCTAAATTCCATGTTCGCGCCTCCTTTCTAACTAAATTTCTACTTCTAATAACTTTATCTTTCCACGAATTCTCTGCAACGTGTTATCAATGGACTTTGGTGCCTTCCCTAAAAATTCCGCAATCTGTGTATAACTGCTTCCTTCTAAATATAAGTATAGCACTTTTCTCTCCAATGGACTTAATTTTTCTTCTAAATTATTAAAAAATTCCTGTTTTCGTTCTCTTTCTATCAAGATTTGTTCTGGACTTATCGTCTGGTCGGTCACCACCTGCTCGATGTTTACACAATCCGCTTCATCCTGATTGGAGAAAGAAATATACGTATTTAGTGGAATGTGTTTCTTTCGATTTGATGCTTCCAATGCAGAATAAAGCTGACGTGTAATACATATTTCTGCAAAGGCAAAGAAACTTACTTCCTTTTCTGGATTAAAGTCCCTAACCGCTTTAAACAACCCTATCATGCCTTCCTGAATCAAATCTTCTGTTTCGCCACCGATTAAATACATCGCATTAGTTTTCTTTCTCACCAATGGTTTATACTTTTCCATAATGTAGTCTGCGATTTCAGCATCCCCATCACGAAGCATCTGGATTAATTCTTCGTCTGTTAAATCTTTATAACTCATACTTTTACTTTCCAAGTCTCTGACGCACAATCTCGTATGCCAATACACCTGTCGCAACAGATGCATTTAAGGAATCTATATCCCCTTTCATTGGAATGGTAGCAATCATGTCACAATTCTCTTTTACAAGTTTGCTCACACCATCGCCTTCGTTTCCAATAACCAGCCCGATAGAACCTGTCAGATTCAAATCATACATAGGAGTACCATTCATGTCTGCACAAACAAACCACATACCCTTGTCTTTTAAATCTTTAATCGTCTGGGTAATATTGGTTACCTTCGCTACTGGAGTATAGTTGATTGCTCCTGCTGAAGTACGTGCAACCGTAGGAGTAAGCCCTACAGCACGACGTTTTGGAATAATAATTCCATGCGCTCCGGCCTGATTCGCAGTACGAATGATTGCACCAAGGTTATGAGGATCTTCAATACCATCTAAGATAATAATAAATGGGGATTCCCCTTTCTTTTCAGCATTCGCTAAAATATCTTCTACTTCTGCATAATCATAGGCTGCAGAAATTGCGATTACACCCTGATGTTTTCCTGTTTCTGAAATCTGATCTAAACGCTCTTTATTCACATAATTGATAATGGTGTCACCTTTTCTGGCTTCTCTAGTGATAGACTTGATTGGTCCATCCTGACAACCATCCAAAACAAATAATTTATCAATTGTTTTTCCTGAACGAAATGCCTCTAATACGGCATTACGACCTTCAATTTTATTCTCTTCGTACACAATAATTCCTCCGATTTTTATATGGAAATCCCTGCTCTTTCGAGACCAATTTTTGTCAATTCTACCACACGTGGAAATTCATCCTTCAAATATAGATATCCCATAAGTGCTTCAAATCCTGTTGCTTTTCTATAAGCTGCCATACTAGCATTTTTAGCCATAGTAGGAGACTTTGCATTGCGGCCTCTGCGGTACACATCTGCTTCTTCCTCCGTCAAATCATTTTCTAATGCCTCAATGATTTTGGCCTGAGTTTCTGCTTTTACAATATGGCTGGTCTGGTAATGAAGCTGGCTTGCTTTGGTATTTCCCTTCCCTACAACAAGAGAGCGAATCACCAAATCAAAGATTCCATCTCCGATATACGCCAGTGCCAGTGGTGAATAGGTTCGAAGGTCTACATTTTGAATTCCGAACTGTTCTTTAATATAGGAATCAATCTTCATTTCCATTAAACCAACTCCCATTTTACACCTTCTCTTGTATCTTTAATCGCTACACCTTTTGCAAGAAGTTCATCACGAATTGCATCTGCTGTCGCAAAATCTTTTGCTTTCTTTGCAGCTGCACGCTCTTCAATCTTTGCAAGAACGAACGCTTCTAACTCTGCATCTACACCTGCATTCGCTGGAGTTTCTAAGAGTTTTTTGCCTTCTTCATAAAGATTTAAAGAAAGAACTTTATCAAAATCATTGATAAGTGCAAGTTTTGTAGCATCATTTGTATCTGCTTTTACAACATCATATAACACTGTGATTGCCATAGATGTATTTAAATCATTGCAAAGAGCATCTTCAAATTTTTCTTTGTACTGTGCAAATACGGTGCTATCTACATCACCTTCTGCTTTAAGCTCTGCGATTTTCTTTGCAAGCTTATTGTATGCAGCCACCATATTATCCAAAGCTTCAAAAGAAAATACAAGTGGTTTGCGGTAATGTGACTGTAAACAGAACATTCTATAAACTAAAGGATTGTAGCCTTTGCTTTCTACTAAAGAAACTGTAAGGAAATCGCCCTTTGACTTACTCATTTTTCCAGATTGGTCATTTAAGTGATTTACATGGAACCAATGGTTACACCATTTATGTCCTGTAAAGCTTTCTGACTGCGCAATTTCATTGGTGTGATGTGGGAAAATATTGTCTACACCCCCACAGTGAATGTCCATGTACTCACCTAAGTGTTTCATACTAATGCAAGAACATTCGATATGCCATCCTGGATATCCTACACCCCATGGGCTATCCCATTTGAGTGCCTGATCTTCAAACTTTGATTTTGTAAACCAAAGTACGAAGTCATTTGAGTTTTTCTTATTATCATCTACATCTACATCTGCACGAACGCCTTCTAAAAGCTGTTCTTTCTCAACTGCAGACGAGAATACATAATAATCTTCTAATTTGCTAGTATCAAAGTACACGTTTCCGCCTGCTTCATATGCATAACCTTTTTCCAAAAGCACTTCAACCATATGAATAAATTCAGGGATACAATTTGTTGCTGGTTCTACTACGTCTGGACGCTTGATGTTTAATTTTTCGCAATCATTAAAGAATGCATCTGTGTAAAACTGTGCGATTTCCATAACTGTTTTATTTTCACGCTTTGCACCCTTTAACATCTTATCTTCGCCTGTATCTGCATCACTAGAAAGATGTCCTACGTCTGTGATATTCATAACACGTTTTACATCATAGCCTACGTAACGAAGCGATTTTTCTAATACGTCTTCCATGATGTAGCTACGAAGATTTCCGATATGCGCAAAGTGATATACAGTTGGCCCACAAGTATACATAGAGATTTTTCCTTCTACGTTTGGGATAACTGTGTCCACATTTCTTGTTAATGTGTTGTAAAACTTAAATTTGTTTTCCATTGTGTTCTCCTCTAATTCGTTATATTACCTGCTGTCACTGCCAGCAAAGTCTTAAGCTGTTCAATTTCCTGCTCCAAGGTATCTACTCTCTTTGCAAGTTCTGCCTCATTTAATTCCAAACAACCAATTTCATCCTGAATTGGGTCCGGAAGATTATCATGATCCAAAAGGGTCTGTGGGTTATCCATTTTCATTCGCTTTACGATACGTCCTGGAATACCTACTACTGTACAGTTTGGTGGCACTTCTTCTAAAACCACACTACCTGCACCGATTTTACAATTATCACCGATGGAAAAAGAACCAAGTACTTTTGCACCAGCACTTACCATGACATTGTTTCCCAAAGTAGGATGTCTTTTTCCAGTCTCCTTACCAGTACCACCCAAAGTAACTCCCTGATAAAGTGTACAGTTGTCACCGATAATAGTCGTCTCACCTATTATAACACCTGAACCGTGGTCAATAAATAGACCTTTGCCAATTTGTGCACCCGGATGAATTTCAATCCCCGTCTTTCGCACAGCCTTCTGAGACAACCAACGCGCCCAAAAGTAATGTCCATTTACATACCATTTGTGAGCAGTACGATACATCATGACTGCCTTAAAACTAGGATATAAAAACACTTCCCAGTTGGAGTGAATCGCAGGGTCTCTTTCGCGTATGATATTTATTTCTTCTTTCACAGTTTGAATAAATCCCATCTTCTACCTCCTAAAAAGAAAAGGACCATCCTGCCTCTATAGAGACGGGAAAGTCCGAGGTTCCACTCAAATTCGAAGCATACTAATGTCGAGGGTTCGAATCCCCCTCTCGTATACTTCCTCAAAACACGTAACGTGTGCGAATCGTACTTGGCTAGGACTTAACTTCACCAAGTCAGCTCCCGGATGCACTTTTGAAATGTAATACCAAAGCGGCTTTCAGCCGGTGACCGCTTCTCTCTTTTGCATTACGCTGCTTTCTACTCTTTCCGTTCAACGCCTTTTGCATATAAAACAAAACTTACAATATAGTTTATGCAAAACTCTCGATTTTGTCAAGGAATTTACACACCCGCTTCTGGTAAACAGTGCATCTGTGTCACTCCCAGCACTCGAAAACCTTCCGCACATCCCTTAAGCGAACGAATTCCAAAATCAATGCTTCTTATTTTAAGATACAATGGAATCGATTGTGCATCCCCGCACCCTTTTGGGAACTGGCTGAGATGACATTCAAAAATCGCATCCAACTGCTTCTTTAAATATCCCGTTGTTTTAATATATTGTGTAGGCTTTGCAGTCATATAATACGCGATTGCTTTTACAGGAGCCGATTCTGCTCCGTAACCCTCCATAATTTCTTTGTATGGAGCAAAGCATGCAATTTGTCTCGCTGCATTTCCTACATTTAGGTGATCCTTATGACATTCGCTGGTGACGCATGGATCTGGAGCAAAGATCACATCCGGTTTAAAATCGCCAACTTCTTTTGCAACTCCTGTAATCAAATCCTGCTGGTCATAAAATCCGCCATCCTTTAAATTCAGAAAATGTACGTCTGACACACCTAATTTTTCTGCTGAATTTATGGATTCCTGTCTTCGAACTTCTACTAATTTATCTCCAAACAAACCGTCCGGTGCATTTACCGTCCCAAACCTTCCATCAATACAAATAAGAAAGCGTACCTGTTTTCCCATTTCTACTAGCTTTGCAGCTGTTGCTCCTGCACCTATTTCAATATCATCTGGATGTGGACCAACAAAAAGAAATCTATCGCATTCTTCAATTTTAGGAAGTGGGGCTGCAAATTTTAAAATTGCTTTTGTAAGTCCCATATCTTATCTCCCACAGTCGCCACAACCACCGTTGCATCCTACCTGAATACTAGCTTCATACATAGTCGCAAGAGAACAAATCGCCTGTGCCGCCATACCTTCTTCTCTTCCAGTAAAACCAAGTCTTTCTTCTGTCGTTGCCTTTACATTAATCTGATCTCTTTCAATACGAAGCACTTTCGCAATATTTTCCTCCATCTGATCGATATATGGACGAAGCTTTGGTTTCTGTGCAATCACTGTTGCATCGATATTTTCAATCACATAACCTTTTTCTTCAATTAAATCACGTACATGTGCCATCAGCTTCATACTGTCTGCACCTTTATATTCTGGGTCTGTATCTGGAAAATGCTTTCCAATATCCCCTAATGCTGCCGCACCAAGTAAAGCATCCATAATCGCGTGTACCAGTACATCTGCATCTGAATGTCCTAAAAGCCCCAGTGTATGTGGTATTTCTACTCCACCTAAAATCAATTTTCTATCTTCCACCAATTTGTGAACATCATATCCTAATCCTACTCGCATACCTTTTCCTGCCTTTCAAAATTGTGCATCCAATCTGCCTTATATAAGTATACCAAAAAAATCACCGAACTAATAGTCCAAGTTATTGGATAAGCCATAAAAACTAACTGAATATTGTCAAAAAAGTGACCCACTATTGTAATATATGTGATACGGATCAAACACCAGGAAACCAACATTACGTACATCGGCACGGATGACTTGCCTGCACCACGCATAATGGATGCTGCAGCATGAGAAAAAGCTAACAAGAAATAGAATAAAGTGACTGTCTTTGCCTGCAGTACACCATATCCAATCGCCTCTGCTCCGCCCCCAAATATACCTATCACATGCGGTGCTAATATATATATAGCAATTCCTACCGATTCTGCCAAAAAGAGTGTGCAACCAATTCCAAATGCAGCACCTTTTTTTACACGACCATATTCCTTCGCACCTAGATTCTGGCTTACAAACGTAGTCAATGCCATCGTAAAGCAAGTAATCGGCAAGAAACCAAATCCTTCCAGTTTCGAGTACGAACCACAGCCTGCCATAGCAGCCGTTCCAAAAGCATTGATATTCGACTGAACCACAATATTCGCTATAGAAATAATGGAGTTTTGCACACCAGATGGCAAACCAATTTTTACAATCTGCTTTATCATCACTGGATCTATACCTATTTCTTTTATTCGAATTTGATATACCTCTTCCACTCGCATCAAGCGCCCCATACAAAGAGCAACACTTAAAAACTGTGAAATTACCGTTGCTAATGCCGCATATTGCACGCCAAGTCTAAACACTCCACAGAAAATCAAATCCAGTACAATATTTACACAAGAAGAAAATATCAAATAATATAATGGATGCTTACTATCTCCTATCGCGTGCAAAATTCCCATGCACACATTATACATAATAACCGCAATTGATCCTGTAAAGTAAACTCTCAAATACAAAACCGAATTCGGAAAAACGTCTGCCGGTGTGCCCATCCATCTCAAAATAGTAGGTGTAAACAAAACACCAATTATGGTCATAGCCACACCACAAATCACCCCGAAGGCCACATCCGTATGCACAGCCCTTTTTACTCTATCATAATCCTTCGCACCGAAGAAACGAGCAATTACTACCCCTGCTCCCATTGCAGTTCCATTAAAGAAACCTACTAACAGAAAAATCAAACTTCCTGTTGAGGTTACAGATGCCAATGCTTCATCGCCAAGGAAATTTCCCACAATAAGCGAATCTGCCATATTATACATTTGCTGGAACAAATTGCCTAAGAATAGAGGAATTGCAAAACTAATTATTTTTTTTGCTATCGAGCCCTGTGTCAAAGATGTACTCGCCTTCTTCTGAGTACTCATTATCGTCACCTTCTTACCTAACTTCTAGTATATTTTTCCACTTACCTCTTAGTATACATCTTTCTTTGCAAAAGAACAATTTTTCTGTTAAAATGGGTGTGTTAAGGAGAATTTTATATGAAATTAAAATGCATAAAAATAATTCTTCCTGCAGCGCTACTAGTTTTTTGCCTATCCTTTACCACCATTTGTGCAAGTGGATCTCAGGCAGATATCGACAATGCCAATAACCAAATTGACAATATACAAAATCAGATAGATAATGCTCAGGATGAATTAGATGACTATAACAAACAAGAAGATGCTCTCAAAGATGATTTGAAGGATTTAAATGGCAGTCTTCAATCTCTTGCAAATGACATGAACAACCTGGAAAGTCAGATTTCCAACAAACAAGAGGACATCAAAACCATTACATCCGAATTAGAAAGTGCGACAGAGCGTTCTGAAAAACAATATGAAGATATGAAAGCGCGTATCCAATTTATGTACGAACGCGGAAATACTTCCTTGCTTACAACTTTATTGGAAAGCAAATCTCTTTCCGACTTTCTAAACAGAGCAGAATATGTGTCTAACATCACAGCTTATGACCGGGAGCAGTTAAATGAATATCAGCAATTACAAGCAAAAATTGCTGAAAAGAAAGAGGCGCTTGTCTCAGAAAACAAGTCTCTCGTCGCTTTAAAAGGGGACATGAAGAAAAAGCAATCGAATGTCTCTGCTCTCATCAGTAAAACTGAGCAGAGCATCGACAAAACCCAATCTAGCATTGCAAATGCAAATAAAGATTTGGAAGATTTAGAAGAAAAGCTCGCTTATTGGGAAGCTATAGAAAAGAAACTTGAAGAAGAAAAAGCTATCGCTGACCAGAAAAAATGGGAAGAGCTTCAGAAATTAGAAAAAGAAGACTTTTCTAATATCGACTATACTCCACAAGAGGGAGAAGCTTATCTTCTAGCCGCTATTATCCAATGCGAAGCGTGGGGAGAACCCTACGAAGGAAAAATCGCTGTTGGAAATGTCGTCATGAACCGAGTAAAAAGCACTCGTTTCCCAAATACCATTACTGGTGTTATTTATCAACCAGGTCAGTTTACTCCAGCCGCTAGTGGAAAATTAGCAGACCGTCTCGAAAGAGGCGTAAACAGTGATTGTATTCGTGCAGCTACAGAAGTTTTACAAGGCAAACACATCATAGATGCCTTATTCTTTAGAGTAAATAAAGGTACTAGGCCAGGTACTATAATTGGAAACCATGTGTTCTATTAGTTAACGATTTAGCTCAGCAAGTGAGAAAAGTAAAAACGACTTCGTCGACCACACATGCTTGCATGAACGTGGGCGTATGAAGTCGTTTTTATTTGGCGATTAGCCATCTAGCGAGAGCCTAGTCGCATAGCGACGGAAAGCCACATCGTGGCGTGGGTCGAGCTAGCTTTTCGAACGTGTTAATAGTAAAAACCTCACGCGCGTCTATTTTTACTCTATGGAATTCTCAAAACTTTAATCCAATTTTGCTAATTAGGTCTATTCGTAATTTTATCCGTTCCAAGGGAAAATATATTGTAATTTTTTGAAAAATTTAGGTCTAGGTGAGAAAGTATACTCTTTGAGACCTAAATATATCGTAAATTTATGTAAAAACAAGTATTCTATATAATTTATTTTCCCTAACAGGAAACAAAATTAGCCATAGACCTAAGTCGTTTGTTCGATAAAGAGAAAAGCTAGCTCGCGTTACAGTGCTTCGCACCTTTTCGTCTCCTGATGGCGACTTCTCCGCTCGCTACTTGTCTTATCGCCAAGTACGTCCAACAAAAATGACACGGAAATTCAAGCGAGCTTGATTCCGTGTCATTTTCATTGTCCTGCTTTTCTCTTTATCTAATCTAAATCGTTATAAGTCTTATGCAAGTGCTGCTGTAATAATAGCCATTGCGTAAACTTCTTCTGCATTACATCCACGAGATAAGTCGTTGATTGGTGCATTTAAGCCTAAAAGGATTGGGCCATAAGCATCGAATCCACCAAGTCTCTGTGCAATCTTGTAACCAATGTTACCAGCGTTGATATCTGGGAATACGAATGTATTAGCCTGTCCTGCAACTTTGCTATCTGGACATTTTGTCTTAGCAACTGTTGGAGAAACTGCTGCGTCAAACTGTAATTCGCCATCGATAGCGAGTTCTGGATATCTTTCTTTTGCTTTGTTAGCAGCTGAACGAACTTTGTCTACTGCTTCGCCTTTTCCTGAGCCAAGTGTAGAGTAGCTAAGGAATGCAACCTTAGGATCGATACCGAAGATTTCAGCACATTTAGCTGTTTCACCAGCGATTTCTACTAATTCATCATCTGTTGGGAATAAGTTAATAGCACAGTCACCCATTGCTAATAATTCATTTCCGCCATTGCCATCTGGACGAGCTAAGATGAAGCAAGAAGATACGATAGTGTTGCCTGGTTTTGTTTTGATAAGCTGTAATGCTGGACGTACTGTATCAGCTGTAGAGTATGTAGCTCCACCAAGTAAACTTTCAGCTTTGCCCATTTTTACAAGCATTGTTCCGAAGTAGTTAGAAGCTGATAATACTTTACGAGCTTCTTCTGGTGTAACACCTTTTTTCTTACGAAGTTCACAGTACATTTCAACCATTTCTTCAAATCCATCATAGTTTGCTGGATCGATGATTTCTGCACCTGTGATATCGAAGTTACCTGCAGCTGCTGCAGCTTCGATTTCTGCTTTATCTCCAACTAAGATTGGAGTAAGAATGCCTTCTGCAAGTAATTTAGCAGATGCTTCCAAGATACGTGGATCGCTACCTTCTGGAAAAACGATTTTTCTTGGATTTTCTTTTAAGATGTTAATCATTTTTGTAAACATAATATACACTTCTCCTTTTTGGTATTTATTTACTAGTTATCTATAATTTTATACCCATTTTTATGGAAAAACAAGGTGTATTTACACACTATTTTTGATGCACGAAAAAAAAGACAGATGATGCATCATCTGTCTTTCTCTATCTCTTCATTAATTAATCTTACGCACACTGTCTCCCTCAATAAGGGTAAAGTCTGTCTGCTCGTAAATTGCTTTTTCGTCTCCGCTAATCTGCTTCAACAATATATCTACGACCTTTTCCGCAATCTGTACTTCAGGCTGTGCAACCGTCGTAAGCTTAGGCACCATATACTGGCCAATTTCAATCCCATCAAATCCTATCACAGATATATCATCCGGAACTCGAAGCCCACTATCATGAATCGCTCGAATCGCTCCTAATGCCGTAACATCTGACATCGCAAATACAGCTGTAAAATCCTGTACTCTTTTAAGAAGTCTTTGCATGGAAGTATATCCACCTTCCATAGTGAAGTAGTCACTCTCAAGATATGTATCTGCATCAAATACAATGTCATTTTCTTTGAAAGCATCCATACAACCTTCAAATCTAGCTTTTGCAGGAGTGGAATGAAGCATTTCGCCGCCAAGAATTGCTATTTTCCTGTGTCCAGAAGCAATAAGGTAATCTACAGCTTTCTTTGCTGCACTCTTATCACTGATACATACACTGGATAGATTATCAAACATCAATCCCTCTGCAGGGTTCGTTACAAGCACACATGGAACATCCACATACTCAAACTTTTCTCGGAAATTTTCCGCATTACTACCCAAAAACAGTATGCCTAGAGGCTTGATGTCACGACATATCTGCATAGCCTGCTCTACCTCGTGATCATCTTCTCCAATATAGTAAATGACACTTGTATAACCTTTATCTTTAATACGCCCTTGCAGACTTTCTACCAAGCCTGCAAAAAGCATATTTTTATTTCCTTTGATAATAATGGCTACATTATCATTACTTTGTTGTTTTAACAATTTTGCGTTGCTATTCAAACGGAACTGGTATTTATCTACCACCTCCATAATCCTTGCACGCGCTTTTTCTGATACGCCCGGCTGATCGTTTAACACTCTCGAAACCGTCCCCACTGCATATCCGGATTCCTTAGCAATGTCCTTTATTGTCATAGAAACCCCTCCATTCAATATACACTAACCTTTTACGGCACCTGCTGCAACACCTTTAATGATGTGTTTCTGCCCTAAAATGTATACAATAACGATAGGAATAACTGTAAGCATGATGCATGCCATCATTGGTCCCATTTCTACACGTCCATAACTTCCCTTAAAGTACTGAATCAACATAGGAATTGTTCTGTACTCTTTGATATCAAGTACAAGTGTTGGTAACAAGTAGTCATTCCATACCCACATTGCTTCTAAAATAGCAACGGAAACCATGGTAGGTTTGAGCATAGGAAATACAATTAAGAAGAAAATTTGAATTGGATTACATCCATCAATCATAGCTGCTTCTTCGATTTCAAGTGGAATTGATTTCATAAACCCGGTAAACATAAATACTGCCAAGCCAGCTCCAAATCCAAGATAAATAACCCAGATATTCCATGGAGTATTTAAATCTAATTTATCCGCTGTAGACGATAATGTATACATTACCATCTGGAATGGAACTACCATTGAAAAAGCAAATAAGAAATACAATAATTTTGCATACCATGCCTGCACTCTAGTGATAAACCAAGCACACATAGAGCAGAATAATAAAATTGCTGCTACCGATGTCACTGTAATGAATAAACTATAAATAAAACTCTCAAAGAATCCTTTGGCATTTAATGCATTTACATAATGCTCTAATCCTACAAAAACATCTGCTGAAGGTAATTGAAACACTGTGTCTGTCTTAATTGCAGATTCTGCTTTTACTGAATTAATTAAAATCATAAAAATTGGATAAATCCAAGCAACAGATAAAATGCTAAGTGCACCAATGATAATATAATCAACAATCTTTCCTCGTTTTTTCATATTAACTCTGCACCTCCCTCTTACGTGTAGCATTTAACTGGAACATTGAAATGGCAATCACCAAAATACAGAAAACAACAGCCTTTGCCTGTCCAAATCCCTTCCACTGCGCGCCTGCACGGCCATAGAAAGTATTATAAATATCAAGTGCTAACATTTCTGTTTCATGATTTGGCTTACCACCAGTAAGTGCTAAGTTCTGATCAAACAATTTGAATGAGTTAGTAAGTGTAAGGAAGACACATACTGTAATAGAAGACATAACCATCGGAATCTTAACTTTGATAAGTGTCTGCCATGCATTCGCACCATCTACTCTTGCTGCTTCGATTACATCTTCTGAAATATTCTGAATACCCGCAATATAGATAATCATCATATAACCAATCTGTTGCCAACACATAAGGATAATAAGTCCCCAGTATCCAGCTTCTGAATTTAATGCAAGAAGCGGAGCCTCTACCAATGCAAGCACACAGTTAATCAGAATCTCCCAGATATACCCCAGCACGATACCACCAATTAAGTTTGGCAAAAAAAACACCGTACGGAAAATATTTGTCCCTTTTAATTCACGTGTTAAAAATAATGCTAATGCAAATGCAATCACATTAATTGAGACAACTGACACAACCGCAAATTTTATTGTAAATCCAAATGAAGCTAAGAACTCTGAATCCTGAAAAATCTGTATATAGTTTTCTAATCCGGTAAAGGTAGGTCTATCAATTGTAATAAATTGGCAAAAAGACAAATAAAAACCCTGTATAAAAGGCCAAATAAATCCGATAGCAAATGCAACAAATGTAGGAAGCGCAAAAACTATCCCGTACTTTTTTAACGCTTTTTCCATAAATCCTCCTAATAGAAAATCAGGACAGGTAGGAATCTGCCTGTCCTGATGAATTAACATCATATTATTCCAATGAATGATACGATATCTTATTTGCTAGCTTCTGCCTTCCATCCATCAACGAATGCTTTTTCAACTGCTTCCCAGTTAGCATCTGTTGGATCTGCAGCATATGCTGTTAAAGCTTCACCAACACCATTCTTCCATTCTTCTGAAGGCATTGTTGTAAAGTTCCAAGATACAGCTGTTTTGCCAGCTTCTCTTAATGCAATATCATCTTTAACAAACTTGTTTGAAGCCTCAAGTGCTTTTTTGAAAGGAATTACAAATCCCATATCTTCAGCTAATGCTTTTGTTCCTTTTTCAGAAGTTACACACCAATTAATGAAATCTAAAGTCGCCTTGATATCTTCTTCACTAGAATTCTTATTTACACACCAGTAGTTTTCTGTACCTGTACATAATCCCTGGTTAGCTTCATCACCAGCACCAACATAAAGAGGAATCATCTGTACATCATCATCTGATAATTTACCTTCTCCAACGATATCTCCATATGCCCATGTACCATTCTGATAAAATACAGCCTGTTTATTAACCATTTCTGCAACTGCGTCATTACCTGTTTTAGCTGATAACTCTTTACCTTCACATGTAGCGTTGTTTACATATAAATCCCACATTGCACGATAGTTATCAAGGTATGAACCTTTAATCGCATCTGTTGAGCTGATGCCATCTTCCTGATATTCAAAGTAGATTGGTAAGTTTGCTAAGTGAGTTTTGAATCTCCAGTCAGAGGTATCATGCATACCAGCTGAAGTAAATGCTGAGAAACCAAGTTCATCTTTTCTAGCAGTGATATCTTCTGCGATTTCTTTCAATTTAGCGAAAGAGTTGATATCTTCTACTTTGTAGCCTGCCTGAGCAAGTAAAGTTTTGTTTACAATAAGACCATATGTTTCAGAAACATATCCAATACCATATACAGTATTGCCTTCTTTTAATGCATAATCTTCACTAACCAATTCTTTATAAATGTCTGAACCAGCAAGATCGTAACAATAATCTTTCCAGTTAGCAAGACCTATAGGTCCATTTACCTGGAATAATGTTGGAGCGTCTTCTTTAGCCATTTCGCCCATAAGACTCTTTTCATAAGTACCAGACGCTGCAGTGTAGACTTTAACTTCTACACCTGTTTCTTCAGTATAAGCCTTTGCAAGGGCCTGCCAAGCAACTTCAGCTTCTGGTTTGAAGTTCATAAAATATACAGAACCTTTAGCATCAGCGCCTGCATCTGAGTTTCCGCCACCACAGCCTGCTAACATAGAAATAGCCATAACTGCGATGAGTGCGAGTGAGAGTAATCTCTTTTTCATGTTTGTTTCCTCCTTTTATTTGGAAACGTTTCCAATTTGTTTCAAATAATATCTCAGAGACTTTCTCTTAAGTACCCTGAGATGATATTCAAAACGTTTTTGAAACGTTTCAATTGATAAGTTTAATATACTCTTTTTTACTCATTTTGGCAATTTGTGAAATTATTCAAACTTTCACTTGTATACATGTGCAATTTTTACTAAAATAGAAATTACTAAAAAATGCATATAATAAGGAAGTATATATACACATGAAAAAACAACCATTAAAAGGAACCCTTCTGTTATTAATTGCCTCTGTCATCTGGGGGACTGCTTTTGTAGCACAGAGCATGGGAACCAATTATCTAAACGCCTTTGCTTTTAACAGTCTCCGAAATTTTATCGGTGCATTTACCTTAATGCCAGTGTTGGTATGGCAGATATTAGCACCTAAGGAGAATTCGAACACGGTTCAATATCGCATAAAATCAATCTTTTCCAAAGATTTGCTGATTGGTGGACTTACCTGTGGACTTTCCCTCTGCATTGCTTCCAATTTCCAACAAATGGGATTGGAATCCTCAACCGTTGGAAAATCAGCCTTCATCACTACTCTTTACATTGTATTTGTACCGCTTCTTGGACTTTTCTTTAAAAAGAAACTTCCAGTTCGCGTATGGATCGGCGTTGTACTTGCAATGACTGGATTATATCTTCTCTGTATGAAAGACGAAGTATTTGTACTTAGCACCGGAGATATCTTTCTTCTCCTATCTGCCTTCTTCTTCACCATACAGATTACGGCAGTTGACTATTTTGTTCCAAAGGTAAATGGGATTGCTCTTAGCATGATGCAGTTTCTTGTAACTGCTATCTTTTCTGGTATCGGCATGCTGCTTACAGAAATTCCAACCTGGAATAATGTTTTAGGTGCAGCTCTTCCGCTGTTGTATACAGGGGTGATCTCTTGTGGAATTGCTTATACCTTCCAGATTATTGGGCAGAAACACCTGCCACCTACCGTAGCATCTCTAATTATGAGTTTGGAATCGGTATTTGCCGCTCTTGCAGGATGGCTGATTTTAAAAGAAATTCTTTCTACAAAAGAACTCATTGGATGTGGACTTGTGTTTGCAGCTGTAATACTGACACAGTTACCAATGCCTACATCGAAAGCAATTACTAATACAAAAACTCCCAACGAATAATCGTTGGGAGTTTCATATTTTACATCAGTTTTTCTTTAGTTCTGTATGCATCATTCATACTCAATAAATAGATGCAGTATTGGTTCATGCTAATTCCTTCTTCTTTAGAATGTTCTGCGAGTTTTTTATGAAGACTTTTTGGCATACGAATCTTAAATTGACCCGAATAGTCATCTTTGTTGCTTGGCTCTGGAATTTCATCTCCATCTTCTAAAGATGCTGTTATCCAAGCAAGTTTCGCATCTTGAATACTCTCAATACATTCCTCTATTGTTTCTCCACAGCTCAAACATCCTGGTAATTCTGGACAGGCAACTGCGAAACCAC
Organism: Agathobacter sp.; assembly: GCA_045612245.1. Classification (GTDB taxonomy): domain Bacteria; phylum Bacillota; class Clostridia; order Lachnospirales; family Lachnospiraceae; genus Roseburia. The sequence goes on along the minus strand of JAZKYR010000135.1, from coordinate 2,145 downwards.
CTTCTTCTACATCCGGATATAGTTCAATCTTATAAGGTAAACTCATGTAATACTCAACTGTTTTCATTACGCTTTTCCTCCTCTTCAAAACGAAGATTTTTATCCAGTAATTTGATTCTCTGTATCAGTTTGTCCCATCTTGACATATATTTCTCCTTCAAGTATAGTTGGTGTCACATTCGGTGTCAACCTCCCTGTTTTAAGTTTGTATGTCTTTGAGAATTTAGGTTTGAAATATTACAAAAAGAAAAAAAGATACCATTATGATATTACTATGTTCCACGGAAGTCAAGGTAAGCAAAAACGGAGAGTGTAACCTCTCCGTTTATATTAGAAAATCAACTCAAAAATCTGCTCTGCTCCATCCCCTTTTGTATTATCAATCACATAGTCGCAAATCTCACGATTTCGTTTTTCTGCATCGATAGACAAAAGACGAAGTGTCTTCTCTTCTGTCGTATAGTCACTTTCTATGATATCCTGAATCAATTCTTCTTTATCTTTGTTGATATAGATAATTGCAGTAGGAAAATGGCGTTTCATCGCAATCGCTCCACACATATCGAGTGGCATAACTGCAAAATTACCTCTATCTAATACCGCCTGGATGTCCTCTTTCTTAGTTCCATACTGCACGCCTGCATATCTGGTCTTTTCAAAGAAGTCCTGCTGTGCAAATTCTGCTTCTGAAAGATAATTATGCTTATTTGACTGCTTGGTACAATAAGTAAGCGGACTTTCAAAGCGATTATCCTGTCTAAGTTCCTTTGCAATGCGGCTTTTACCTGAACCGGAAGGTCCTACTAAAGCAAGCACTGAAGGCACTTTAATCTCCTGTGTTTTGTGCATTGCCGCATTGATAATCTGTTTTACCATAAGTACAAATTCGCTCATATTATTTACAGATAAAAGGCCTGTCATCTTCCAGTTCCATGGCTTACGCATAAGCACCGGATAGGTTGCTGGAGATTCTAATACATTGTGGATTGCATCATCCAGTATGATATCAAACTGGACCAGATTTTTCGCATTACCAAGAATAATGTTTTCTGGAGGAAGTTCTGGAAAAGCGTCCAAAATCTGCGCTGCACGAATACCCATGAACTGTGGGTATACTGCAGTAATGAAATATACATCTGCAATCTCCATCAGTTTACGCACACATTTCTTTGTCTTTTCTGTAACTACCTGTCTTTTATATAATTCTTCGTCATGGTAAAACTCTTTGATTACACTGGTGCGTCCTGTATTTTCCCAGCTGGTGATTTCATCCAAACGAAGCGGATTTTCATACTGGTATTTTTCATTTGCCATATTGATGGCAATGCTATTGAATGGGGCAGTTACATCATCCCAATCCAAGCCAATCTTTGGTCTTAACATCTTTTATTCCTCTTTTCCAAACTTTCTGGTAGCAAAATATACAGCGTCTGACACTTCCTGCGCAATCTGTGAAATCTGATTGTTCTTTAAAAAGATTTCATCTGCTGCTTTCGTCTTTCCTTCTTTCTTACGATAGGTCACATTATTTAATTCCGTAAATAATGCAATCAGTTTACGAAAATCCGTTTCTCTATCGAGAACACTGTGTCCATAAACCTCCATCTCTTTTCCTGCGGTAGAAATAATCTGCATACAAAGCCGAAGCTCTCCTGTTACATCAGACGCTTCCATCATAACGTCTGGACGTGCCGTTTTGACCCGTAAGAAAAAACGCATCGCTCCTTCGATATCCTTCTTTCGGAAATACTCAGCGAGCCTGTCTTTTAATTCGCGAGTCTCCGCTTTTTCTCCAAGCATACCAACCTTGCATTCATACACTCGCAGTCCGTTCACGCGAACCCATACTAGGAGTAAAAACTCTGAAATAAATCCAAGCACACGTTTATGATAAGCATCTTCATCAGTATCCAAATCCATACGTTTTTCCACCTCTGCAAAGATAGTAAACAACCACTCGCAGTATCGGTCAAACACCACCTTGCTCGCGACAAACATATTTCCGAAATAGGTTTCGTTCTGGTGCACGAGCGTAATAAATGCATTATGATACTCTGGATACAAGTCTCGGATAACCTCGCCTGTACAATCCAAGGCTTTTATATTATGATTTGCAGAAAAACCATAGTGATAAGAGTTGTTTAA
>JAZKYR010000134.1:0-3939 GCA_045612245.1 Agathobacter sp. | reverse complement strand
TTCTGTAAACCTACATTACTTAATTCCATAGTATTAACGATCTCCTTTCGTTTGCACATTTGTTCATGTTAAATTCTATTATACTGCTTTTCCCAAAAAAGAAAATTGGTGGCGTTGTTGTACACATTGCAAAAGTTGCGGTATTGTGATAAAATATGTGCAAGAAGACGAGAAAAGTCACATTTTTTCACACAATTTAAGCAATTTTACAGACCTTTTCTCTTTTTCAATCATTATATATATCAAATTTGCATAAAGGATTTAACGATGAAAAAAGAACTTCGCACAACATTCGACACCAGACAGTACATGCTATCTGAAGACTTTGAAATTTACTATTATAACGATAGAAACCTCCCAACTCTGCGAGACCACACACATAATTATTACGAATTCTATTTCTTCTTAGGCGGTGATGTGTCCATATATATCGATAATATTCGTTACTCCCTTAAACCCGGAGATATGATTCTCATTCCACCTGGAATGCATCACCATGTCTATGTACATAACTCTGATATTCCCTATCAACGTATTGTTTTTTGGATTTCACAGAAATATGCAGATCGATTACTTGAACTTTCTCAGGACTATGGATATCTTGCGAGACACATCGCGGAAAACAAGCGGTACATCTACCATTATGACCTGATTGAATTCAATACCATTCAATCAAAAGCCTTTCAATTGATTGACGAAATTCATTTTGAACGTTTCGGAAAAGAAGCCAAAGTTCCTCTTCTCGTGAATGACCTTATACTTCATGTAAACCGAACTATCTACGAACAGGAAAACCCAAATGCACCTCGAGAAGAGCAAAGTCTTTATCAGAACATTATTTCTTACATTGAGAGTCATTTGGAAGAACCTTTATCTCTAGACTTACTTGCAAACGAATTCTATGTAAGTAAATATCATATCGCCCATGTATTTAAGGAAAATATTGGTTTGTCTGTTCACCAATACATCTCAAAAAAACGCTTAGGACTAAGCCGAGATGCAATCTTGTCTAATGTACCAATCAGTGACGCTTACCTTCGCTGTGGTTTTAGTGATTACTCCAGCTTCTTCCGTGCATTCAAAAAGGAATACGGCGTATCACCAAAAGAATATCGAGAACTATATATGCATTCACCAGAAAGTGATGAATAAGAAAAGAGCGGCAAACGCCGCTCTTTTGCTATTATTTATTGTATTCCTGAATCACTTCGTACAGTGTTGCTGTCACACAATTCTCTGTTTTTACTTTTTCACAAGTCTCTACATATTCTTCATAAGTACAGGTTGCAATATTACACTTGGTATCTTCATTTTCTGTAATCGCCTTAAGCTGACAGGTATACACTCCCCATGAAGTCGTCCACCAACCTGTAACTGTAGATTTGTAATTCCAAATTGTCCATGAATAATTTCTCTGGTCTAAAAGTGCCAAAGTATCTGCCCATGCTTCTCTATCCTCAAACAAAGTAAATTCTCCGATATATGTAGGCACTTCATAATCACGCCCAATGTTATGAAGATCATAATATGCGTAAACCAACTCATTTGGCAGGAAACTAGACCACCAGTTGTACCAGTGATATTCGTACTGGACATTTTCCCAACCATACTCTGCAGGATCTGGAAGCTTCGAAAAATCCCAGCATCCTTCCATTGTCACTACATGCTGGTCGCCATTTGCACGAATCACGTCATAAATCTGGTCATACACTTCCCAACATTCTGGTGTCGTAATAGTATTCCATTCGTAGGTAGGCTCATTCAAAATATCATACGTCGCAATCCATTTCCCAAGCTCTGGTTTTGTTTCCGTATAATGCTTTGAAATGTATTCCCACATATCTACCGTAGCACTTACATATTCTGGATTTGTCCAAAGTCCCGCAACACGATCTTTTCTACCTGAATGTTCAAACCCATTCTGACTTCCTGGTGCACCATGTAAGTCTAACACAACATAGAGTTCATTCTTTGCTGCCTCTTCCATAAACCAGTCTAAGTATGCAAAAGCTTTTTCTTCCTCTTTCAAAGATAGATCTTCATTTAAAATATTCAAATAATAAAATGGAAGTCGAATTGTATTCATCTGCAAATCTTCTTTGATAATGCGGAAATCTTCTTCTGTAAAGAATGCATCCCAGTAGATTTTCATAAGTTCTTCCATATCATAGGTATTCAAATTTGGATTATTTTTAATCCCCTCACGGAACTCTTCCTCTGTAAATTCTGGATATTGAATATTATTATCTGCATCCTTTACATAAGAACCATCTTCATTTTTAAGTGGTTCTAAAGCAAAGGGACTCATCCAGCCTTCCTGTAACAAAATTTGCCCTGCATTGATACCATGCATTACAAATTTATTTCCTTCTGCATCATATAATGATTTCCCCGATGCTTGTACCAGCCCCGTTGTATTTTCAATTTTCTCTGGTTGATTATCTACCGTGTAATTCTGCGAATATGTCACAAAACAATCTATAAATACCATTACAGCAGTTATAATCACCAATACAAAAATCCCTATCCCCTTAATGACCTTTTTCATATTTTTCCCTCACTTTAGCTTCACTTGCTCATATAAAAATGAGCTATGATAATCATAGCTCATTTCCTATTATTTTCATAGTATTAAATTATTTTGTAGGAACAATTTTGTCCTTACCACCCATATATGGACGAAGTGCAACTGGAATGTTTACGCTTCCGTCTGCATTTAAGTTGTTTTCTAAAAATGCAATAAGCATACGTGGTGGTGCAACTACTGTATTGTTTAATGTGTGAGCAAAGTACTTGTTATTATTTGCATCTTTCACACGAATTTTAAGTCTTCTAGCCTGTGCATCACCTAAGTTAGAACAGCTACCTACTTCGAAGTATTTCTTCTGACGTGGGCTCCATGCTTCTACGTCACATGATTTAACCTTAAGGTCTGCTAAGTCACCAGAACAACATTCCAGTGTACGTACCGGAATATCTAAGCTACGGAATAAATCCACTGTGTTTTTCCATAATACGTCATAGTATTTTGGAGAGTCTTCTGGTTTACATACTACAATCATTTCCTGTTTTTCGAACTGGTGAATACGGTATACACCACGTTCTTCAATACCATGTGCACCTTTTTCTTTACGGAAACATGGTGAATAGCTTGTAAGTGTCTGTGGTAATGTAGCTTCATCATTTAATGTATCGATGAATTTACCAATCATAGAATGTTCTGATGTACCGATAAGGTAAAGGTCTTCACCTTCAATTTTGTACATCATCGCTTCCATTTCATCAAAGCTCATAACGCCAGTTACAACGTTTGAACGAATCATGAAAGGTGGGATACAGTATGTGAATCCACGGTCAATCATGAAATCTCTCGCATATGAAATAACTGCAGAATGAAGTCTAGCAATATCGCCCATAAGGTAATAGAAACCATTACCTGCTACTTTACCAGCTGCTTCCATATCAATACCATCAAATCTTTCCATAATTTCTGTATGGTATGGAATATCAAATTCTGGAACTACTGGTTCACCAAATTTCTCGATTTCCACATTGCAACTATCATCTTCACCGATAGGTACAGATGGATCAATGATATTTGGAATAGTCATCATAATCTTAGTTACTTTTTCACTAAGCTCTTTTTCTAATACTTCAAGTTCAGCAAGACGAGCGGCATTTGCACTTACCTGTGCTTTTACTTCTTCTGCTTCTTCCTTCTTGCCCTGACCCATTAACATACCAATCTGTTTTGAAAGTTTATTTCTGTTAGCACGAATTTCATCAGCTTCCTGCTGTGTCTTTCTAGCCTGTTCATCTAATTCAATTACTTCGTCTACTAATGGAAGTTTGTGTTCCTGAAATTTCTTACGGATATTTTCTTTTACAACTTCAGGATTTTCTCTTAAAAATTTAATATCGATCATATTGCCTCCAATT
>JAZKYR010000133.1:0-11186 GCA_045612245.1 Agathobacter sp. | reverse complement strand
AGTTCTGCTGGATGAAGTCACGAACGTTGATTTCATTCTGCCAAGCACCACTTTTGAATCCATTCCAATTGTTGTGTTCCATTGTCTTTTCCTCCTTCAAAATATGAGTTGCGAGTATTAAAAAGGGCAACCCAGTAATATACTAAGTTGCCCAGACGGTCGGCTTTTATTCCCTTACACTCCCCCGCGGTCTCCCGCGTCATCCGTCAGTCATGTAAGAGCTTACCTAAATGATAACGAATTCGACAAAGAATGTCAATGTTTTTAACGTGTATTTTTACAAATACATGTGGTTCATAATTCAATCGCACACTATATATTGTGGTTTCAATTTATTTTCTTGTATTTTGTATACAATTTAAATATTCCTAAAGCTACAAAAAACGACACAAAAGCCTGGAATAAGGTTACTGCTACCGGATAAAATGGACCTGTAACAGCGAGCGCGAACTGCAGTAGAAAATTATTATTTGCAGGCTTTGCTAAAAACATGTAATTGGTACCCAGATTTTCATTTACAATATATGCCAATATACATGCGGCAATAATTGTAATCACATGAATCTTGAAATCCTTCATGCTTGGTTTGATCAAATGATTTCTTACAATATATACCGCCATAAAAATCATTAAAGTATGATACAGCATACTGTGGAAGGTTATGAAATGCCAAAATGGATATCTTCCGATGGAAGTCGTAGGAAATACCAGATACGTACTACCACCAATCAATCCACCATAATACATAAAAATCAAAGCAGCCTGTCTTACTTTTCCTTTTCCGAATCCGGCAAGTAAACTAAATGGAATGAACAAGCTACAAAACCAGATTGGTAAATATTCATACCAGTCGCTATAACGTCCTGCGGATAATCCCCAGGCTGTCTTTACAATCTCTAATACAAACACCAATACCGCTACTATTCGAACCAGGCGATAGGGATGTGCTGCTCTTTTTTTCTTTATTATATTTATTAGAATTACCAATGCCGCTATGCAGCAAACCAGCATAAATAAATGCCCCAACGAGAACAGGCCTGCTGGTGGGTATTCTCCTCTACCTGCAAAAAAACTCATCAAAATCTCCTATTCCTCGCTCTTTATTGAGATACCTTTATTTCTTAGAATAAGCTTATTTACCTCAGCTCCCACCAATAGAATGATAATACATACATATATCCACAGCATCATCAAACACACAGCCGTCATACTGCCATAAATAGCGGATGCACTTGGAAAGAAGTGAATATATAATGTAAATCCATAAGAAAACAACATCCACCCAACCGTCGTAAACACTGCTCCTGGCAAATGCTGTATAATACGCTCTTTCCAACTTACCTTTCCAATCTTACCAACAAATGCATAGATAATCGTAAATGCTGCACACATTGTAAAAAACAAAATTGGAATACTAAAGTACATAATAATATCAAACAATACTTCCATATGTAGCATCTCTGCAATCACTGCCCCAAACACAGAGAATACCACGTTTAATAATAGTACCGCAATTAAGATAAGCGTACTCGCCAAAGATTTTATCTGTTGCTTCCAAAAATCGGTAGACGGTCTTTCATGATATACTCGCTCCAAACCAATTCGAATAGAATCCATCCCACGTGAAGCGGTCCACAACGCAAATACTGCCGAAATAGAAAGCAATGATACTTTTTGTGTTGCAAAAAGCTGGTCTATGATTGCATACAGCACACCTTCGATTTCCTCTGGGATCTGATATACATCGAAAATGGTATAGATATCTGCAGGAATAAAAAAACTAAATGCAGAAATCAGCAAACAGATAAAGGGAATCACAGACACGATTACAAAATACGATGCCTGTGCTGCATATAACATAACCCTGTCTCGATCTGTTGATGCTATTAACTTACTAAAATTTGTCTTAAATTTTTTTAGCATATATTTCCTCTTTGGTATAATCCACTTTAATATTAATCATGTAAAATACAATAATTTGAATTTATATTCTTTTCGTTATTACATCCCAATTTATAGCAAGTATGTTCCATACAATATAATCCTTGATCTGCTTTTACATTTTTACAAACAGGATTATAACACTCACAAAGAATGCAAAAATCTGAATCACATGTATAGTCCAAACACGTATATCCTAGCTGAGGAGAAACATTACCGTTCGATGAAACATTCTCCACAGATGGTAAATCATACACTGGATACGATAACTCCTCAAAGCTATAGTCCCAACCACTCACCTTAAAATAAACCATTCCACTAGCAGTATTGCCACGAACCATATCCCCTGGCTCAATATATATGGCAGCTACATAGACTTCTCTTTCTTCATCATAAATCCACTCTTCAAAATTATTCGACGAAAACTCTCTTGTTTCCTTATAAACCGTAGCACCAGAATCATTCACAATCCGAATGTCCACCGCTCCATCCGCAGAAATAGCATTTTCATTTTCATCTGACAATTCAAACAATAAAACATACTCTGATGTTTCATTATAATACAAAAATCGATAATCCGAAATCCACTCAACTCCTGTATCTTTAAATGTTTCAAAATATATAGGAGGTGATGATTCATAATCATCTACATCGTAATCATTATTAGAAAACAAATTACTAAACCTAGATATTCCAGATAATAAGGCAAGCACCGTCACAAAACAAATCGTATAAAATACCTTTGCAGTTCTTTTTTGTGTTGGAGCAGACTCCTGATTTGTCTGATTGTTCCTAGGTGTCTCATTACTTTTATTTTTTTGACGATTCTTATATAACCAATCATCATATTCTTTTCTTTTTTGCACATTAGACAAGACATCAAAAGCCTTATTTATTTCTTTGATTTTTTCTTCCGCAATCTGTTGATTTCCTTTAAAGACGTCGGGATGATACTTCTTTACAAGCGCCTTATATGCCATTTTAACGACTTCTTCAGATGCATTTTCAGACACTTCAAGTATTTCATAGTATGTCATACAACCCTTGCCTCCTCTTTTGTTCCAACATTCATAATAATTATAACACACTTCCTATCATATTTTAAGCATTCATTTGGACACGTAGTTTAAATCGTGAAAGTAGCAAGCCTCGTTTAAAATAAAGCCGAGCGCGAACTCGCGACAAAGTCGCTCGCACGCGGGCCAGCGCCTGGAAATAAGCTCCGCGCCATGTTGGAAATCAAAACGACCTTGACAAAACCCTTATTTGGGTTGAATCAAGGTCATTTTTTTGCTTATTTATTTTTCTTTTAAAAGAGTCATATATACATTGCTTGAATAAGATGTAGTACTAGTTAATAAATAATATTGATCATAAATGTTATATACCGTATAAACTCTAGGTTCTCCATTGCCTTTGTACTCAATGTATAATTTGTTGTCTTTAGCATACCATTTGAAGTGATTTGTACTCGAAAAAGCTTTTTGGCTATAACCAGTTCCATCGGCTTTAAATGCCTTTGTATAATCAGGGATGTCTTTAAAATATTTTCCAGAAAGAGTTTCCTTAATTTGGGCATTATCCATAGGGTCAAAAACATCCATCATCAATCGTAAGAAAAGCTGGTATTTGTCATTTTTATATTTGACATCGCCATCAAAATTGCCCTCTAAAGAAGCAAGGGTATCTTCAATATTTATACCGCCAATTGAAGAGTACATTTCAACATAGCGCAACGCTTCAAAACCTAATTCCTGCTGACCATTCTTGATACTCTCAACAGCCATGGTATATACATAGTCTTCACATACTTCCAAATGAGTATAGTATTTTAAGACGTCTAAAGCTTCTTTGTATTTTTCATTTCTCATGCAATCAATAGCATTATTGATTTCAACGACAGTAGAGTACTTTTCATCATATACTTGTTCAATCTGTTTTAAGGTTTGTGAAAAATCACCTTTTATAGAAACTCCAGATGAGTCTTTTGCATATCCATTCTCTCCGTAATAAGTCATTGGATATAATGCATCTTCCCCAATCATTAAAATACAATCGACTTCTAATCGATTATTTTTATTAATTGTTTCATGACAGATAATATATTTAGCTCCATGATCAGAAGTCCATGCAAGTGTATCTGCCCAACCATAACCATTGGTTTCTTTTCCCCTTAAATATACGGTTAATGAGGATGAAGAAGTATTGTACTTGCCAGCTAGATATGAACCTTCTAACCCTTCATAATGTGTTGAGCTATATGATTCGCCGACACAGAAATCACCATAAGCCAACTCCTTATATGAACTGTGTCTATATCCAATAGGAGGCATCCAATCAACACCTAGCCCCATAGAGGAACTAGAATCTCGCAACTCTGCAAAATCATAAAAAGCCCCCTTACCTGTTTCAAGGGAATAGATCGAACAATTTTTAACAAGTTCATCTAAAACAGCATTTATATCACATCCACTTTTTTCCAACAAATCTTCTTTGACTAACCACGCAAGGTCTTTTGCAACCTCTTCGTATTCTTTATCGGCAAGTTCTTGGGTGATGTATTCGCTATATTTCTTTGCAATGTTGTCTTGGTGCTCAGAGAAAAGTGTTTCCACCTCTGGCGTAAACAGACCTTCATTTTTCAGGACGTATGTTTTTTTCTCGATATATTCATAAGACTCCATATCACTGTACTGATTTAAAAGCTCGTTATACTTATCGTATACGATTTCGTGAAATTCTTCTGTATCTTTCACCTTCATATAAAGTTCACCGAACTCACCGCTTCCAGCTAACATCTCATCATAGTAGCCGTTATTTGTCTCGCTTTGTTCAAACAAAATATTTACCAATTCTTCTTGCTTTTGCTGGCTCACACCACAGCCTGTACAACTGATTATAAAAAGCAAAGTTGTAAAAATAATAAGTATAGTTTTTTTCATAAAAGCTCCTTGTTGTTTTATTTTTTACACATAATATTTGAGGTTAGTATACCATATGAAAAGTTTATAAGCAATGAAGAACGGGTAGACGCCAACCAGTTAGCTACAGAAGCTCACTCGAAAACGCTCCGCGTTTCCTCGTGCACGGCTGGCGCCGCACATAAAAATAATAAAAGCTCGTAAGAGATATAAATACCTCTTACGAGCTTTCTTATTTTTGTGCTTCTTGTAGCTAACGTGACTATTCCCACTCGATTGTTCCGATTGGCTTTGGAGTGAGGTCCATAAGCACACGGTTGATACCAGGAACTTCGTGAGTAATACGATGTGTGATGTGGTGAAGAATTTCGTATGGAATTTCTTCGATTGTAGCTGACATAGCATCTTTTGTGTTGACAGCACGAATGATTGCTGGCCAACCTTCGTAACGGCTTTCGTCTTTTACGCCTACGCTCTTGATGTCTGGAACAGCGATGAAGTACTGCCATACTTTTTCAGCAAGACCGTTCTTGTCGAATTCTTCTCTAAGAATAGCATCTGCTTCACGAAGAGCTTCTAAACGATCACGTGTAATAGCGCCTAAACAACGTACACCAAGTCCTGGACCTGGGAATGGCTGACGATAAACCATAGAGTGTGGTAAACCAAGAGCTTCACCAACTACACGAACTTCGTCTTTATATAAGAATTTAAGTGGTTCTACAAGTTCAAACTGAAGATCTTCTGGAAGACCACCTACGTTGTGGTGAGACTTAACTGCTTTCTTACCTTCAGCTGCTTTGATAGATTCAAGAATATCTGGATAGATAGTTCCCTGAGCTAAGAATGTAATATCTTCAAGTTTTCTAGCTTCTTCAGCGAAAACTGTGATAAATTCTTTACCAATGATTTTACGTTTACGTTCTGGTTCAGAAACACCAGCTAATAATCCTAAGAAATGATCTGTTGCATCAACATAAATCAAGTTAGCATCTAAGCCATCTTTGAACATTTTGATAACATCTTCTGATTCGTTTTTACGCATTAAGCCGTGGTTTACATGAACACATACAAGCTGTTTGCCAATTGCTTTAATAAGAAGTGCTGCTACTACTGAGCTGTCTACGCCGCCAGATAAAGCTAATAATACTTTTTTATCACCAACCTGTTCGCGTACTGCTGCAACCTGTTCTTCAATAAATGCTGCTGCAAGTTCAGGGGTAGTAATACGTTCCATGGTTTCAGGTCTCATATTTGAATCCATAATTACCTCCTAAATTGAGTAAAATTGTTTTTTAATGTGGTAATTATAGTACTTGATTTGTCAGAAATCAATCCCTTGAAAAAGATTTTTTTGATTTTTTTTGCATGCAATTTAATGGTAAAATTTTTTTGTAAAAACCACTACTTTTTTCTTGCACGATGGTTTATTAGGTTTTATAATACATAGTGTATTTATGTGTTGTGCAAAATACAAATTTAATATAAAGAAGGTAATAAAGATGGAAAGAAAAGTTGGAACTATTTCAAGAGGTATCCGTTGTCCAATTATTCGTGAAGGTGACGATCTTGTAGCTATGACCGTTACTAGCGTATTAGAAGCAGCTGAAAGCGAAGGATTTTCACTTCGTGATAGAGATATTATCGCGTTAACAGAATCAATCGTAGCTAGAGCTCAGGGTAACTACGTAAGCGTACAGAATATTGCTGATGACGTGAAAGCAAAACTTGGCGGAGAAACTGTTGGTGTTATCTTCCCTATCCTTTCCCGTAACCGCTTCGCTATCAACTTAAAAGGTATCGCAATGGGATGTAAGAAGGTTGTTCTTATGCTCAGCTACCCAAGTGACGAAGTAGGTAATGCACTTTTAACATATGATCAGTTGGATGATGCAGGCATCAATCCATACTCAGATGTACTTACATTAGAAAAATATCGTGAACTCTTCGGAGAAAACGTACACGAGTTCACAGGCGTTGATTATGTAGACTACTACTCAAGCATCATCAAAGAAGCTGGCGCTGAAGTAGAAGTTATCTTCGCTAACAACCCAAGAGAAATTTTGAAATACACAGATTGCATTATCAACTGCGATATTCATACACGTGTTAGAACAAAACGTATCTTAAGAGAAAACGGTGCTAAAGTTGTATGCGGTCTCGATGACATCCTTACAGCTCCAATCAACGGCAGCGGTTTCAACGAAAAATACGGTTTACTTGGTTCAAACAAATCTACAGAAGATACTATTAAATTATTCCCACAGGAATGTAAAGATCTTGTAGTAGCTATCCAGGATGAAATCTTAAAGAGAACTGGAAAATTTGTAGAAGTTATGGTTTACGGTGATGGTGCTTTCAAAGATCCACAGGGTAAAATCTGGGAACTTGCTGACCCAGTAGTATCACCAGCATTTACAGATGGCCTTATCGGTACACCAAATGAACTTAAACTTAAATACTTAGCAGACAACGATTTTGCAAACCTTAGCGCTGCAGAATTAAAAGAAGCTATCTCAAATAGTATCAAAGCAAAACAGGACAACTTAGTAGGTAACATGGCATCTCAGGGTACAACACCTAGACAGCTTACAGACCTCATCGGTTCCCTCTGTGACCTTACATCAGGTTCAGGTGACAAAGGAACACCTGTTATCCTCATTCAGGGTTATTTTGATAACTACACAAACGACTAAGAGTCCAAGTAGAGAATAAAAATAAGCGGCATGCAAATTTATTTGCATTGCCGCTTTGTTTTTGTTCTCGTAATTTGGCGATAGCCAAATTGTTCGAGCGTCACAGCGATGAAATCGCTGATAGACACGAAGTGTCGACGCGAGAGCACTTGGACTCTTAGTCGTGCACTTGGACTCTTAGTCGTTGAATTTCGGGTCGAGCCTCATCTGACTCTTACTCCTCTACTACCTCTTCTTCAACAACTTCTTCTGTTTCTTCTACTTCAGTTTCTTCAACTGCAGCTTCTTCAGCTACAACTTCTTCAGTTGCAACTTCTTCCACTGGAGCCTCTTCAACTACTGGAGCTTCCACTACAGCTTCTTCTTTTACTTTCTTAACCTTAGCACCTCTACCGATTGCCCAGATAATGCAGTTTACAACACAGCATCCAACCATGATATATGGAACATTTGTAACAGCTAAACCGAATGGAAGACCACTTGCTGCATACATAGAAACAACAACTGGAAGACCAATCATAAATACTGCATTTAAGATTGCAAGGAATGTAATACCAATACCTAAACCTCTTCTACCCAAAATACGAAGAATAATACGAAGCACTACAAAGAATGCTAATACGCCAAATAATGCAACTGGAACTAAAAGCACATAACTAAGCAATGGTAATACTGCACCAATCTGTGCCAATGTCATAATCATGCTATTTACACTTTCATACATTTGCATCATTGGGTTATCTCCTGGAATCTCAATTCCTTCCATTGGATTTTTGATACCTTCAACTGGAAGTCCGCTCAACTTATTAGCTACTTCTGTACAATTCTGGCTAACAGTAACAAAATCCACGATAGCAATTTCTCCATCGTTAAGTGGTTCTAATAAATTTGTGAAAGAATCTAATATTCCCTTAATATCCAACTCGATATTCTGTGTTTTAAGCAACTCTTCTATCATTGGAAGTGCTTCTTCAGGAATAGCTGAGCTAATCTGAGTAATCATTCCAAGTGTCGCTTGATAATCGCCTGTCAATTTCATACATGGCACAAAAGCACATGCAAGCACGCCTAAAAGGCAGAGGATGGATAAAATTTTTGTGATTGTTTTTTTCATAAGTTTCTCCCTTTTTAAATATGTTTAAACTGTGCAACTTCGTTAGACAACTCATCTGAAATTGCTCTATTGCTTTCAGCGTCATTACGAATGCTGCCAAGCATTTCTACCAACTGTGAAGCACTGTCTGCTACGTTTGTAACACCCTGAGCACTTTCATCTACAGCAGTATTGATACCATCGATACCTTCGTTGATACTTGTGATGTTGTTTTCAATTTCTGTTGATTTATCATCGATAACATCCATCATTTCATCAAGTGTATCTGCATCCGCATAATACTGATTTGCTACATCTACTAATTTATCGTAGTCACCTAAAACGGTTCCATCGATAAATTCTAACATTTCATTTGCATTACCTGCTAAAGCATTTACTGCTTCTGTAACAAGTACGCTGATTTCCTGAATATTGTTTGCAGTGTCTTTTGAACGTTCTGCCAAATCACGAATTTCATCCGCTACTACCGCAAAACCACGACCTGCTTCACCAGCTCTAGCTGCTTCGATAGAAGCGTTAAGCGCTAAGAGGTTTGTCTGGCTCGCGATACCTAAGATATCATTTGTAAGTTCGTTAATCTTATCAACGCTACGACTGTTTTCGATAGCAGTTTCTAACAACTGTCTGTTATCCTCAATCATATGCATTGTATTTTCTTTACTTGTCATAGCATCCTGACGAATGCCTTCTGCCTTTTCTTTGATTACATCAGTAACATGTACACCTTCTTTTGCAAGGTCTTTCATACCCTGAACAGAATCCATTACGATTCTTGAATCAGAAGCGATTGTATCCAATGTAGCTGCAATTTCTTCCATACTAGCTGACATCTGCTGCATAGTCGCTGACACATCACTTGCACTTCCTTCAGAAGTAATGATGCTAGAATTAATGTTGTTTACCTGTGTGTTCATACCCTGTGAACTACCACGAAGTTTAATCATAATATTCTGAAGCTGATCAAGGAATGCATTGATACCTAATGCCAACTGTCCGATTTCATCTTTCGCTTTTACATTCAAACGTTCTGTAAGATTACCTTCGCCCTGTTCAATTCCTTCTATAATAGAATTGATATGTTTAGAAGCAAGTTTTGCAGGTTTTACAATAGAAGTACGAACAATTACAATAATCATCAGTTCCGCAATCATAATAACGACATTTACAGCCAATGCAGAATCCTGAGTAAACTGAACGCTCTTTACGCCTGCTTCTGCATCTGCCTGCGCGCATTTATCTAATACCTTTGCAAAATTTGTCTGCTGCTCCTGAAGTCGGGTTACGATATCCCTCATTGCTGTGTTGCTCGCAGCTGCCCCAGCTTTATCTCCAGACTTAAATAAAGAAACCGTAGTATCGATATTCGTTTCCAGTTCTACGATAAGCTTTTCATATGCATTCAGGTGACCAGATAATTCTTTGTTACCTATTTTAGCAGATTCGGTTTTCATAGCCTCCACAGAAGCATTAATTGTTTCCATATAGCCTGGAATCATATCTGCCATTGCACCTGCACTAGTCTGATCTGGCATCATAACCATCAGGTTACTATACAAACGAATTTCTGCGATATTTTTACTCACCGTTTCATTCTGAGTCTGCATATCCAAATATGTATCTGCCAGTTCTTCAATTACGTCCTTCGCCTGGTTCAAACCAAGAGTCGCCATAAAGCTATATACAACAAAGGAAATAATAAGAATACCGAGCATAGAATAAATTTTGGTACTAATACTCATACTTTTTCTTAATTTGTTCATGTGTAATTCCTCCCATGTAATACCAATAGAATTATTATACTACGTTTTTCCAGATTATGCACGTACAAATATTCATAAGTAGTGTTAATAAATAAATTTCAAAAAAACTTAGAATTTTTTTCAAAAAAATATTTTACTTTAGAGTAAAAAGTGGTAAAGTATCTATGTTATTTATGAAGCATCTTATACATAAGGAGATTGATAAAGATGGAAAAAATTTATACAGGTAAAACAAAAGACGTTTACAAACTTGAAAATGGCAATGTATTGCTTAAATTTAAAGATGATTGTACAGGAAAAGATGGCGTTTTCGATCCAGGCGAAAACAGCGTAGGTTTAACAATCGAAGGTATTGGTAAAGCAAACCTTATCACATCTATCCACTACTTCGAATTATTAAAAGAAGCTGGAATCAAAACTCACTATGTAAGTGCTGACGTAGAAAACGCTACTATGGAAGTTCTTCCAGCAACTGTATTTGGACATGGTCTTGAAGTAATCTGCCGTCAGGTAGCTACAGGCAGCTTCATCCGTAGATATGGCAAATACATCGAAGATGGTACTGTTTTAGAAGGTGGCTATGTAGAATGTACATTCAAGAACGATGCTCTCGGCGATCCGCTTGTAACAGGCGAAGGTCTTGCAGCACTTGGAATCATGACACCGGCTATGTTCGAAAGCATGAAAGCTCAGACTCTTGCAATCACCAAAATCGTTTCTGATGATTTAAAATCTATCGGACTTGATCTGTGGG
>JAZKYR010000132.1:0-18122 GCA_045612245.1 Agathobacter sp. | reverse complement strand
ATGTCTTACAGGCGATTGTGCAAATTGTACATCTAAATGTGCAGATGAAAAGAAATAGGAAGGAGATAGGTTATGGAAACATTAGCAAGTTTATTTTCAATTGCAGTTACCTATGCAATTATCAATAACGTAGTATTAAGCCAGTTCCTCGGTATCTGTCCTTTCCTTGGTGTTTCAAAGAAAACAGAAACAGCTTCAGGTATGGGTCTTGCGGTTATCTTCGTTATTACAATCGCAGCTTTCGTAACTGGTGTTATTAACAAATTTATCTTAGCAAATGAAGCTTTGATTAACATGGGTATCGACCTTAGATACCTTAAAACAATTGTTTTCATTTTAGTAATTGCTTCTTTAGTACAGTTCGTAGAAATGTTCTTAAAGAAATCAATGCCAGCACTTTACGAATCACTTGGTGTATTCTTACCACTTATTACAACAAACTGTGCAGTACTTGGTGTTGCTCTTAATGCTATTACTTATGAATTTGATATTTTACAGACAGTAGTTTATGGTCTTGCTACAGGTGTTGGTTTCTTCGTTGCAATCGTACTTTTAGCAGGTATCCGTGAAAAAATCGAATACAGTGATATTCCAAAGCCTTTCCAGGGCACTGCAATCGTACTTATTGCATCTGCATTAATGTCAATTGCATTTATGGGATTCTCAGGTATGAGTATTTAATTAGGAGGAAAAAGAAATGACAGAGATTTTAATTGCTGCTGTAGCAGCTGCTGCGGTATGTGGTATTGTAGCACTTCTCCTTGGACTTTTCCTCGGCTTCGCTGGTGAAGCGTTCAAAGTAGAAGTAGATCCTAAGGAAGAAGCAATTAATGGTTGTCTTCCAGGAAACAACTGTGGTGGTTGCGGTTATGCAGGATGTTCTGGTCTTGCTGCAGCTATCGCAAAAGGTGAAGCACCTGTAAACCAGTGTCCAGTTGGTGGTGATGAAGTAGCTGCTAAGATTGGCGAAATCATGGGAGTAGCTGCTGAAGCAGGTGTTAAAAAGGTTGCATATGTTAAATGTGCAGGTACATGTGAAAAAGCAAAATCAGATTATGAATATACAGGTATTGAAGATTGTACAGCTATGGCATTTGTTCCAGGTGGCGGTCCTAAGTCTTGTAACTACGGATGTCTTGGCTTTGGCTCATGTGTAAAAGCTTGTCCATTTGATGCTATTCATGTTGTAGATGGTGTGGCAGTAGTAGATAAAGATAAATGTAAAGCTTGTGGTAAATGTATCGCAGCTTGTCCAAAGGGACTTATCGAACTTACGCCATATGATGCAAAACACATTGTACAGTGTAGCTCAAAAGACAAAGGTAAAGATGTAATGGCAGCTTGTTCTGTAGGTTGTATTGGATGTTCACTCTGCGCTAAGAATTGTCCATCAGAAGCAATTACAGTAGAAAATAACATTGCTCACATCGATCAGGAAAAATGTACAGGTTGTGGAACATGTGCTCAGAAATGTCCTAAGAAAATCATTACAGGTTATGTAGCTCCTGTAAAAGAAGAAGCGAAATAATTTGTTTATGACACAAGAAAGCCCCTCACATTTGTGAGGGGCTTATTTTTATTCTACAATATAACTTTCAAAGTTCTCTGAATATTTCATCGAACCATCTTCATATACCCATACAGCTTCAGCGTTTTCAATTGAATTAATAAGCTCTAATCCATCTTCATAAGGCATATTAAATAGTGCCGTAGAGAGTGCATCTGCAAGTCCTGAATGTTCTGTAATGATAGAAACAGCAGAAAAGTAGTTTGGTGGCATAAGAGTATCAGGATCAATAATATGACAGTATTCTTCGCCTTCTACGACGTAATAACGTTGATAATCACCGCTGGTAACCAAACACTTATCTGTGATAGCAACACGCTTTAAAAGAGAATTTTCTGCTTCTAAGTCAGGGTTCTGTATACCGAATATCCAATCTGTATTATCTGCTTTTTGTCCAATTGAAATAGCGTTTCCGCCACAGTTGATAACAAGGTTATTGTAGCCTAATTCTTTTGCATATTCTGCAACTTTTTGAACTGCAAAACCTTTTCCTATACTACCTACATCCAAAGACATTTCTGGGTCAGCGAGATAGACAGTAGAGGCTTCTTCGTCAATGATGATATTGTTAATATCACAGTGTTTAGAAGCTTCTTGTAACACATCCATAGGTGGTAATTCAGCACATTCAGGGTCATTGATACCAGCAGTACGGTAATTATGCCATATTCTAAGCACTCTTCCCATAGCAATATTGATTTCGCCGTCGGTTTTCTTATATAAATCAATACTAAATTGAAGTAGTTCTATAATTTCTTTGTCGACTTTAACAGGTTCTTTGCCAGCATTGCTATTTATGGTTCTAAGATTATTTATATTTTCATAATTATTATAGATGTCATAAAGTTTATGATATCGAATAAGTTGTTCATTAATCAAATCAGCTTGTTTGGTGAATGTATCTTCAGAATCTGCATATCCAATTATCTGCGTTGCGGTATCAAAGGCATCAATATAGTATTTTTTATATTGTTCTGGTTGAGTAGTATTTTGATATAGAGGAATACCAATGCCGAGAACAACAAATAAAAAGGCAACAATAGCTGGAATGTATTTTTTAAAGTTTTTCATATTATAATCTCCATGAATAAACATATTTTTATAACAGATTTATTCTATAATAGGATAGTAGGAATATCAAGCAAAAAAATAGGGATGCGTTTTACGCACCCCTAATAAAAAATTCATATGAATTATTTTTCAAGAGATTTAACTACTACAGTTTTGTATGCAACAATTTTCATTGTACATCCAGTAATAAGTTCTTTATCTGTTGTTTTACCAGCATTATCTCCTGATTCATTTACAGCGATATTTTTAACAAAATCAGCTGTTTTTCCAGTGATGAACTGTTTGAATACATCAATCTGCTGGTACCATTCGCCATTTTTAAGGCTTGAAGCTGGCTGCATTTTATAGTCGCCTTTTTTGGTGTATTTAGAACGAAGGTCCTGATTAGCATCTGTTGTAAGGATACCATTTTCATCCCATGTTGGGTAAGCCTGGATAGAGTCGATTAATACAGATGTAATTTCACCTTTTGCATTCTGTGTTGTACATGCATAGTTTACATAAGCCTGGAATTTACCATACTGAGGTTTTCCGTCTTTATCATTTGCAACTTTGCCTTCAGCATCTAATACTGGAGCAGTAATGCCTGTCATTTCACCGATGATAGCGATACCTAAAACATCATCAGCAGAGATTTCTGCTTCAACAGCTGTTTCGTAAGCGTTTACAACAGCTTTTGTCATGTCGCCAATTTTGATTGTACATCCAGAAAGAAGAGTGTTGTCTACTGGGTATTCATCTGTACCAACACCAGCTTTGATTTCATCAATTGTTTTACCTTCACACCATGATGCATAATTTGATGCCTGAACATTCCATTCTTTACCGATTCCGCCTTTGCCATCTCCAAAAACAGCACCTTCAGAAGCAGAATAGCCTTCCATGCCATATTCTTTACCAAGATCTGCTTTAGAGATGAATGTTTTTTTAGCTTCTTCTGCGATAGTGCCTTTTTCATCAACTGTAGCTTTTACCTGGATTGCATCGATGGCACACTGAGCGATTTTTCCGTCAGCACCAATTACTACAGATGCTACATGGATATCAACCTGAGCGTTTGTAGCTTCAGCTGGTTTGCCCTGGTGGTTATCACCTTTGCTGTAGCTTTCTGAGAAGCTTGTGCATGCACCGAGACCAACTTTAACTTTAGCATCAGCATCGTTTTTTCCAGCGTCGCCGTTACCGCCACATGCTGTTAATGAAGCAACTGCGAGAACACCAGCGAGTAAGAGTGCAATTCTCTTTTTCATTTTGTTTTCCTCCTATTAAGAAATAATCTTATTGTTGGGATTTTTCCCGTTTCTGTTGTGATTGTTAAATTTCTAACACTCACACCTTTATGAATTCTAACACAATATATATGGGAAAGCAAGCGATATTTATCATTATTTCGTGCTATTTAGAAAAAATTGTGTACAATCCGTAAAAAGATGCATATTTTTAAAGAATTTATGGTTTTCTTTGTATTTTTCTCTGTTTTATGATAGAGTATACTTTGTATTATTTTATTAAGGAAGAAATTCATTTTTCGCGGTGAGTAGTATGAAAGAGTACAAGAGAGTAGTTATCAAGATTGGGTCATCATCTTTGACTCATGAAAAAACAGGAAGTATCAATTTTGCAAAAATGGAACGATTGGTACGTGCATTGTGCGATATTCGAAATCAGGGAATAGATGTATGTCTGGTTAGTTCTGGAGCGATTGCTGTCGGAAAGGATGCGATTGCTTTAAGTGAGCGTCCAACGGATATTTCTGTAAAGCAGGCGTGTGCTGCTGTAGGACAAGCGAGACTTATGATGACTTATCAGAAGTTGTTTGGAGAATATAATCAGGTGACAGGTCAGGTATTGATGACCAAGTATACTATGGTAAATCCTAAGTCGAGAAGCAATGCAAAGAACACTTTTGAACAGTTATTTGCCTTAGGAGTTATTCCTGTTGTAAATGAAAACGATACGGTAAGTACCTATGAAATGCGTTTTGGCGATAATGATACCTTATCTGCTTTGGTTGCATCGTTAACTGGTGCAGATTTGCTTGTGTTATTATCAGATATTGATGGACTTTATACAGATGATCCTCATAAGAATCCTGAGGCAGAGATTATCTCTGATGTATATGAAATCAGCGAAGATATTCTGGGGATGGCAAAAGGAAGTACTGGTAGTAATGTAGGTACAGGTGGTATGGCAACAAAACTTTCTGCTGCAAGAATTGCCACCTATTCCGGTGCGGATATGATTATCGCAAATGGTGAGGATGTTTCGGTGATAGAAGATATTATTGCTGGAAAAGGTAAAGGAACATTGTTCCATGCAAATGTAAATCATACATTTAATTTAGAAGAATATATTATGGAGAGTATGGATTAATGAACGAAGAAAAGATTGTTAGAATTAATGAGCTTGCAAGAAAAGCGAAGGCAGAAGGATTGACTGAAGCAGAGAAAAATGAACAGACAATTCTCAGACAGGAATTTATTGCAAGTTTTAGAAGAAATATTAAAGCACAGCTGGATAATATTGATGTTGTAAATCCAGATGGAAGTGTTGAAAATTTAGGTGAAAAGTATGGTTCTAAAAAACTTATGTCATAATGCACATGCTTGCAGAGGTGTTATTGGCAAATTATCTACAGAAGAAAAGAATGCAGTTCTTATAACTGCTGCAGATTTACTTATAAATAAGGAAGAAAGTATTTTGTCTGCAAATAAAATTGATCTTGAATATGCCGAAAATAAAGGAATGGCAAAGGGGATGATTGACCGTTTGGCTTTGTCTTCTTCACGTATTGCGGATATGGCAGATGGTCTTCGTCAGGTTGTGACTTTAAATGACCCAATTGGAGAAGTTCTTTCAAGTGTAGAACGTCCAAATGGTATGGTTGTGACCAAACGTCGTGTGCCAATGGGCGTAGTAGGTATTATTTATGAATCAAGACCTAATGTTACAGCAGATGCATTTGGTTTATGTTTTAAAACAGGCAATGTATGTATTTTAAAGGGTGGTTCAGATGCAATTCATTCTAATATTGCAATTGTTTCAGTATTAAAAGAGGCTTTGAGAATACATGGACTTCCAGAAGCAGCGTGTAGTTTGATTGAAGATACGAACCGCGAAACAACCATGGCCTTTATGAAAATGAAGGAATATGTAGATGTTCTCATTCCAAGGGGGGGAAGTGGTCTTATTCAGAATGTGGTAAATAATGCGACAATACCAGTAATTGAGACCGGTGTTGGTAACTGTCACATTTATATAGATGAGTTTGCAGATTTTGATATGGCTGTAAAAGTTGTATATAACGCAAAGACACAGCGTATTAGTGTGTGTAATGCGTGTGAATCATTATTGGTTCATGAAAATATTGCAAAAGAATTCTTGCCTAAGTTGCAGGAGAAATTATTAGAAAAGAATGTAGAACTTCGTGCTGATGCATTTTGTCTGGAAGCATTGGATATGACAAAGGGTATCGTAAAAGAAGCAAGTGAAGTGGACTGGGGAACAGAGTATTTAGATTATATTTTATCGATTAAGGCTGTTTCTGGTGTTGATGAAGCGATTGCGCACATTAATAAGTATAATACAAAGCATTCTGAGTCTATTATTACAAAGGATGAGACAGTTGCAGAGAAATTCTTAAATGAAATTGATTCTGCTTGTTGTTATTGGAATGTTTCTACTCGTTTTTCAGATGGAAATGAGTTTGGTTTTGGTGCAGAAATCGGCATAAGTACTCAGAAACTTCATGCAAGAGGCCCTATGGGCTTAGAGGCGCTTACCAGCTATAAATATGTAATTTATGGCGATGGTCAGGTGCGTGGTTAATATTTATTATAGGAAGATAGTGGTTTTATGAGAGATTTAGAAGCAGTACGTCAGTACGAATTTATAGAAAAAGCAAAAGTATTAGTAGCAGCAAAAGAAGCAGAGATGGGCAGAAAGCTTACTTTCTGTGTGCAGACTTTTGGCTGTCAGATGAATGCTCGTGATTCTGAAAAATTAGTAGGTATCTTGGAGCAGGTAGGATACGAAGAGATTGAAGATGAACATGCAGATTTTGTTATCTACAATACATGTACCGTTCGTGAAAATGCAAATAATAAGGTTTATGGACGTCTTGGATATCTTTCGAATTATAAGAAGAAAAATCCACATATGATGATTGCTCTTTGTGGATGTATGATGCAGGAGCCTACTGTAGTAGAAACAATCCGTAAGAAATATAAATTTGTAAATCTTGTATTTGGTACACATAACATTTATAAGTTTGCAGAACTTCTTTGCAATACATTAGAATCAGATTCACAGATTATTGATATTTGGGAAGATACTGATAAAATTGTAGAAGATTTACCAATTAAAAGAAAGTTTTCTTTTAAATCAGGTGTAAATATTATGTTTGGATGTAACAACTTCTGTAGTTACTGTATCGTTCCTTATGTAAGAGGTCGTGAACGTAGCCGTCAGCCACAGGATATTATCCGTGAAATCGAAAATCTTGTAGCAGATGGGGTTTGCGAAGTAATGCTTTTGGGACAGAATGTAAACTCTTATGGTAAGAATCTGGAAAATCCAATGACTTTTGCGGAGTTGCTTCGTGAAATCAATAAGATTGAAGGATTAAAACGTATCCGTTTTATGACTTCTCATCCAAAGGATTTATCAGATGAATTAATCTATGCGATGAGAGACTGTGAAAAGGTATGCAAGCATATGCATTTGCCACTTCAGTCTGGTAGTTCAAATATTTTAAAAGTGATGAACCGTCACTATGATAAAGAGCAGTATCTTGCTATCGTGGACAAGCTTCGCAAAGAGATTCCAGATATTGCACTTACTACTGATATTATTGTTGGTTTCCCTGGAGAAACAGAGGAAGATTTCTTGGAAACTCTGGATGTAGTAAAACGTGTTGAATATGATAGTGCATTTACTTTTATTTATTCAAAACGTACAGGTACTCCTGCGGCTTCTATGGAAAACCAGGTTCCAGAAGCAGAAGTAAAATGTCATTTTGACCGTTTGCTTCGTGAAGTTCAGGATATTTCTACGAAAAAAGCAATGGCGCTTGAAGGAAAAACAATGCCTGTTCTTGTAGAAGAGATGAATGAACATGATGCAACTCTTGTGACGGGACGTTTGGACAACAATTCAGTGGTTCATTTCCCTGGAACAGCAGATATGATTGGAAATATTTATCAGGTAAAATTAGAGGAATGTAAAGGCTTCTATTATATTGGAAAGGTTGTTGACCATGAATAGACGTTTTGGGAAAAATGACGTGATTTTCATTAGCTTTCTTGCAATTTTTTGTATTGCTGTCTGTGTATGGGTATACAAAGGCGGCAGTGTAGAAGGTAGCAATATTCTTATTACCGTAGATGGTAAGGAATATGGAATTTATTCATTATTTGAAGAACAGACGATTACAATTGGCGAAGGTGAGACAAAGAATATTATTGAGATCAAAGGTGGCAAGGCATATATGAGAGAGGCCAGCTGTCCAGATCAGCTTTGTGTAGACCAGAATGAGATTTCATTCGATAAAGAGTCTATAATATGCTTGCCAAACAAAGTAGTTATTACAGTAATCAGTGATGTAGAAAGCGATGTAGATGGCATCGTTAGATAGAAGGATGAAGAAATGAAGAAAAAGACAGCCTATTTAGGTGTAATGTTGGCATTGGCACTTATCTGTAGTTATGTAGAGGTGTTGATCCCTTTCTCAATTGGAATTCCAGGTATCAAACTAGGACTTGCGAATATTGTAATTGTATTTGCCTTATATAGTCTCGGTACAAAAGAAGCATATATTCTTTCTATTGCGAGAGTTTTGATTTCTGGTTTTATGTTTGGAAATGTGATGGCTATCGCATATTCCTTTGCAGGTGGTATGCTTAGTTTGACCGTTATGTATCTGCTTAAGAAGACCAAGTTGCTTTCTGTAATATCGGTTAGTATTGCAGGTGGTATTGCTCATAATATTGGTCAGATTATTATTGCGACACTTATTGTGTCAAATTATTCTGTTATGTACTATATTCCGGTGCTTATGGTTGCTGGTTTTATCACAGGAACCTTGATTGGAATTGTGGCACAAGAAGTTTTCTTACGAGTAGGACATCTTTTACGAGTAAGATAGAAATGGGAGGCGTTTATGTACGCATATATCAGAGGTCCGCTTGCTGAGGTTGAGTTGGATCATGTTGTAATTGATGTAAATGGTATCGGATACAATGTATATATTCCGATGAATTGTTTTGAATATTTGCCAGGCTTGGGAGAAGAATGTAAGATTCATACCTATCTTTATGTAAGAGAGGATGCTATGCTTTTATATGGTTTCCTTACAAAAGATGATTTGGATTTGTTTAAGCAGCTTATTTCCGTAAGTGGTATCGGTCCAAAAGGAGCACTTGGGATTTTATCCGCTTTATCAGCAGATGATTTAAGATTTGCTATTTTGGCAGGTGATTCTAAAGCGATTGCAAAAGCACCAGGAATTGGAGCGAAGACTGCACAACGTGTTATTTTAGAGTTGAAGGACAAGATGTCTTTAGAAGATGCTTTTGAAAAGAAATTAGAGCACGAGCATGCACCAGTAATGTCTTCGAATAATCAAGTGAAGAACGATGCAGTAATGGCACTTACAGCACTTGGATATTCCTCTACAGAAAGTCTTAAAGCGGTGTCAAAGGTTGCCATTACAGAAGATATGGATGTAGAAGCGGTTTTAAAACTTGCATTAAAGAACATGGCGTTTTTATAGGAGAGTTTAATTATGGAAAGACGTGTGATTTCCACAAAAATGCAGGAAGAAGATATCAAAATTGAATCTAGCCTGCGTCCTCAGACTTTAGAGGATTATATTGGACAAGAAAAAATTAAAGATAACCTTCATGTATATATTGAGGCTGCGAAGGGGCGTGGGGAAGCATTGGATCATGTGCTTTTCTTTGGACCTCCTGGTCTGGGTAAGACAACATTGGCAGGAATTATTGCAAATGAAATGGGGACTCATCTTAAGATTACTTCTGGACCAGCAATCGCAAAACCAGGTGAAATGGCTGCAATATTGAATGGTTTGTCAGAAGGTGATATTCTTTTTATCGATGAAATTCATCGTTTAAACCGTCAGGTAGAAGAAGTGCTTTATTCTGCGATGGAAGATTACGCGATTGATGTTATGATTGGAAAAGGTGAGTCAGCTCGTTCTATTCGTATTAATTTGCCTAAATTTACTTTAGTTGGTGCGACTACTAGAGCAGGCATGCTTTCGCTTCCTCTTAGAGATCGTTTCGGTGTAATTAGTCATATGGAATACTACACTGTTGAAGAACTTAAGACGATTATTGTACAGTCTGCAAATAAACTTGGTGTTAAAATCGATGAAAAAGGCGCTTTTGAATTAGCACGAAGAAGTAGAGGAACACCACGTCTGGCGAACCGTTTGCTTAAACGAGTACGTGATTTTGCGGAAGTAAAATACGACGGCAATATCACCTATGATGTAGCTTCTTTTGCTTTAGATTTACTGGAAGTAGATAAGTTTGGTTTGGACCAAAACGACAGAAATATTCTTTTGACCATTATTGAGAAGTTTACAGGTGGACCGGTTGGTTTGGAAACGTTGGCGGCGTCTATTGGAGAGGATTCCGGTACAATCGAAGATGTTTATGAACCATATCTGGTAAAGAACAACTTTATCCATCGTACTCCAAAGGGACGTGTAGTGACAGACTTGGCTTATGAGCATTTTGGCTTAAGCAAATAAAGGTTGCTTAAATTTACCATCAAAGGTATAATATATTAGTATGATTTAGAAAACGGAGGATACGAGATGTCTGCGAAAACCAATGCAGAAGTAGTTATCGATGGAAAAGTATATACCTTAAGCGGCTATGAAGAACCAGAATATCTTCAGAAAGTTGCTGCATACATAAATAGCAAAATCAACGAAATCGATGGATTAGAGGGGGCTAAAACACTTCCTGCTAATATGAAAAGTGTTATGATTGAGTTGAATATTGCGGATGATTACTTTAAAGCCAAAGCTCAGGTTGAGAAATTAGAGCGTGATATGGAGCTTAAAGATAGAGAACTCTATGATTTAAAACACGATCTTATTTCAAACCAGATTAAGACAGAAGGTACAGATGAAAGAATCAAAGAATTAGAAGCAGAAAATAGAGAACTTCTTTTAAATAAAGCTCGTTTAGAAGCTACATTAGAAGATGCTTTATTGACTGGAATTGGTTCTAAAAAATAATATTTAGACAACAAAAGGGACAGAAGGCATATTCTGTCCCTTATTTTCAATAAATCTTAAGAATTATCTTAAGGAGATATGATTATGATGAAACATGAATTTGAATTACTTGCACCAGCGGGGTCGTTTGAAATTTTAAAAGCTGTCATCGCTGCAGGAGCTGATGCAGTATATGTAGGTGGTAGTCAGTTTGGCGCAAGAGCATATGCAAATAATTTTACAGAAGAGGAGCTTCTACAAGCTATTGATTATGTGCATTTAAGAGGGAAAAAGCTGTTTTTAACAGTAAATACTCTTTTTAAAAACAACGAAATTAATGAATCTTTGTATGAATATCTGCTTCCATATTACAAAAAAGGTTTAGATGCAGTAATTGTTCAGGATTTTGGTGTGATTGATTATATTAAGAAACATTTTCCAGATTTGTCGATTCATACAAGTACACAGATGACAATCACTGGTGTAGAAGGGGCAAAATTATTAAAGAATTTAGGGGTAGAACGTGTTGTTTTAGCTCGTGAACTTTCGATTTCAGAGATGAAACGTATCAAAGAAGAGGCGGATGTAGAATTGGAAGCCTTTGTTCATGGTGCACTTTGTTATTCTTTTTCTGGCCAGTGTCTATTTAGTAGCGTTTTAGGAGGAAGAAGCGGAAATAGAGGTCGTTGTGCGCAGCCATGTCGTCTTCCATATGCTGTGCTTGATGAAAATAAAAAAGAATATAAGAAGGAATCTTATGTTCTTAGTCTAAAAGATTTGTGTGGAATTGAATATTTACAGCAGTTAAGAGATGCAGGAGTATATTCTCTTAAAATTGAGGGACGTATGAAACAAGCGTCCTATGCGGCAGGCGTGGTTTCTTTTTATCGCAAATATATCGATTTAGAGAAACAGGTTAGCAAAGAAGATATGCAGCATTTGTATGAGCTTGGCAACCGTTGTGGTTTTACGACAGAATATTTTACGAAACATAATGATAAGAGTATGATAACCTTTGAAAAGCCTTCGTATGAAAAATCCAACGAAGCACTTCATCAGGAAATTGAACGTAACTTTTTGGGGCAAAAGAGTCAGATTCCAGTGACAGGGACTTTGTTGATTTATAAAGGACAGTCGCTTGAATTATATGTGAATAGTGGTGACTATCATGCGTATGTATCTTTGGGTGAGGTGCAGGAAGCTAAGAATAAACCGTTATCAGTAGAAGATGTACGTGAACGTATGAATAAAACAGGGGGATCTTCGTTCTGTTTTGAAAGCTTGGATATCCAGATGGATGAAGGTATCTTTGTGCCTAACGGCGTATTAAATCAGCTTCGTAGAGATGCGCTTGCCCAATTAGAAGAAGCTATGTTATCTCAATTTGTGCGCGAAGAGTATATACAGGACGGTTTTGAAAAAGAAGTGTTTGTAAAAAAGAATGTCTCTAACGAAGAAAGAAATATATGTTCTTGTGAAACTAGAGAGCAGTTTGAGATAATTTTAAACTATGGAAATAGAATTTCCGATGTTTATGTAGATGCACAAATGTATGATAGAAATGCTTTTGCAGAACAGCTTGAGGCAGATGTTGATAGAGTACACAAAGCAGGAAAGGAAGTATATCTAAAATTACCTGCGATTTTCAGAGAACAAACTTCTAATTATTTTACAGAAATTAAATCAGGAATTAATAAGTGTAATTTGGATGGTGTGGTAGTTCGAAATTATGAAGAATTATGCTTTATAAAAGAGGAGTTTCCAGGAAAACACATTGTGATTGATCATAGTTTGTATACCTATAATGATTATGCAAAAGCAGCCTTTGCTAAGTATGATATTCATAGGGATACAATTCCTTTAGAACTAAACCAAAAGGAAATTAGAAGACGTGATAATACAAATAGTGAAATGGTGGTTTATGGATATTATCCACTTATGACTACAGCTGGATGTGTGCACAAAAACACTTCTAACTGTGATAAAAAATCACAAATCACATACTTAAAAGATCGATATAATGTTTTGTTTCCAGTAAAAAATTATTGTAAGGATTGTTACAATATAATCTACAATTCTGTTCCCGTATGTCTTTTCTCTGAAGTAAATCGTTTGAGAGAGAATGGTGTTTTAAACTTCCGTTATGATTTTACGATTGAGACAGGGGCAGAAGTGGAGAATATCTTAAAACTTCGATTTGAAGGAAACGGAAAGGAAATTTTATATACCAACGGTCATTATAAAAGAGGTGTAGAATAATATGGCTTCTATTATTATTCAGGCCTTTAAATACATCATTCTATTTCTATTTTTAGGATATGTATTTGGTGCCTTTTATGTTTTTCGTTTCGGAAAACAGCCTGAAAAACAAAAAATTATATATGTGATACAAAAAGTTTTCTTGTTTTTGATACATGGACTTGGATTTTGGTGCCTGTATCTTAAAGAGAATCGTACAGAATTAGTGGGCTTTTATCTTATGCAGGTGGTTTTGCTCAGCGTGATTTTTATGTTTTATCACTTCATGTACAAACGTTGTTCGATTCTATTAATCAACAATATGTGCATGTTTCTTGCGATTGGCATGATTATGCTGACACGAATTTCCTTTGATAAAGCATTTCGTCAATTCATTTTTATTGCAATTGGCTCTGTATTGATGCTGATAATTCCTTTGTTTTTACAGAAAGGATCTTTGTTTCGTAAGTTTTCAGCCTTATACTTTTTGAGCGGAGTGGCTTTGCTGGCTGCAGTAGTTGTTATTGGGGCTACCAGTTATGGTGCGAAGCTTACGATTGAAATTGCAGGATTTTCTTTTCAGCCATCTGAGTTTGTAAAGATAATCTTTGTTTTCTTTGTCGCTTCGATGCTTTATAAAGATGCGAGTTTTAAACGAGTATTTTTGACGAGTTGTCTTTCAGCAGTTTTTGTGTTGTTGTTAGTTGCATCTAAGGATTTAGGTGGAGCGCTTTTATATTTCATGGCATATCTAATTATGATTTATGTTTCATCGAAAAAGAAAGTGTATTTAGGTGCTGGTTTAGCTGGAATCGTAGTAGCATGCGTAGCGGGATACCATTTGTTTTCACATGTACGTACACGTTTCTTCGTGTGGATGAATCCTACTGCGGATATCGATAATAAAGGTTATCAGATTTGTCAGTCCTTGTTTGGAATTGGAACCGGGAGCTGGTTTGGACTAGGTATTGGTGAAGGTTTGCCTACAAAGATTCCGATAGTAGATAAAGACTTTATCTTTTCTGCTATTTCTGAAGAATTCGGTGCAATTTTTGCAATCGGACTTATTTTGCTTTGTGTAAGTACATTCTTCATGATTACAAATATTTCCATGCAGATGAAAGATAGGTTTTATAAATTAGTAGCAATTGGGCTTGCGGTGTTGTATGCGACACAGGTTGTTTTGACGATTGGCGGTGCGATAAAGTTTATTCCATCTACCGGTGTGACTTTGCCATTGGTAAGTTATGGTGGAAGCAGTATGCTTTCTACTTTAATTGTATTTGGTATTGTTCAAGGGCTTTATATGCGAAAAGCAGCTTCAAAATCCAATGCAAAAGCTCCAAAGAAGGATAGCAATCTGGAATATAATGTAGCTACATACCTTTTCTTAGCAATCTTTTTAGCTATGATTGCTTATTTTGTGTACTTCCTTGCAATAGAAAGCGATGATTTTATAAATAATGAATATAATGGACTTCAGACGTTGTTTGAAGATGATGTAATTAGAGGTGAAATTCTTACTTCGGATGGTTATGTGATTGCTGAAACGATAACAGATTCAGAAGGAAACAGCACACGTCACTATCCATATGGAAATATGTTTGCACATGCAACTGGTTATTCTGCAAAGGTGCGAACTGGACTAGAAAAACAAATGAATTTTACCTTGCTTCGTTCCCATGGATTCTTTGTAGACCAGCTTGTGTGTGAACTAACAGGTGAGAAAAAGATTGGAGATAAGGTAATTTCAACTTTGCGTTATGATTTGCAGGAGACAGCATATAATGCACTTGGAAATTATGATGGAGCAGTTGTAGTTATGGAGCCATCTACAGGAAAGATTCTGGCTATGGTTTCTAAGCCTACTTATAATCCGAATACGATTGAAGAGGATTGGGATAGATTGCAAGAAGGTTCTGCACTTTATAATCGTGTAAGTCAGGGGCAATATACACCTGGTTCAATCTTTAAGATGTTGACCTTACTTAGTTTTATGGAAAGTAACCCAGATACATATCAAAATTATAGTTATGAGTGTACGGGTGAAATTACGATTGGTGACAAGACGATGCATTGTGCATCTAACCAAAAGCATGGTACGGTAGATTTGAAGACTTCTTTTACAAAGTCATGCAATACATCCTTTGCAAATATGATGCAAAGTGTTGATGAAGAAGTGTTTCAAAAAGTTTGTGATTCCATGTTGTTTAATCAAAATCTTCCGATTGCGTTTGAGTCTTCTGTTAGTAGTTTTGCTATTTCTGAAAATGATGAGCTTGCTCTTAAGATGGACACGGCAATCGGACAGGGGAAAACGCTCGTATCTCCTCTTCATATGGCAATGATTGCAAGTGCAGTAGCCAATGATGGTGTGGTAATGCGACCTCAACTGGTAGAAAAAGTGGAAAATTATAATGGTATTACAGTAGAAGAAACAAAGGCAAAGGCGTATAAAACCTTATTTAATGAAACTCAGATAAATGTTTTGAGCGATTTTATGCGTGGTACTGTTGAAGAGGGAACAGCGAATCGTTTAAACAAAGAAACGTACACTGCATATGGTAAAACTGGAACGGCACAGACGACGGATGATTTGCATAAAACGAATGCATGGTTTGTTGGATATGCAGAAAAAGATGGTAAAGAAATTGCGATTGCAGTGATAGTAGAGGATTCTGGAGGCGGAAGTGCTTATGCAGTTCCTATAGCGGAAAAAATCTTTAATTTATACTTTAAATAGCATTTGAAATCTTGCATATATGAGAAAAAAGGGGTATACTGTGTATAGTTTTTGAGACACCAACACGTAGGAGGGATTGCAATGATCGAGGCAACGAGTTGTGGCGGTGTAGTAATTTATCGTGGTAAGATTTTGCTCTTATATAAGAATTATAAGAACAAATACGAAGGTTGGGTTCTTCCAAAAGGCACTGTAGAGCCAGGCGAAGAATACAAGGATACGGCAATCCGTGAAGTAAAAGAGGAAACGGGAGCTGATGCAACAATTATCCGATACATAGGTAAAAGCCAGTATACCTTTACTGTACCAGAAGATACCGTCGAAAAAGAGGTTCATTGGTATTTGATGATGGGCGATAGCTATTATAGTAAACCACAGAAAGAAGAGTATTTTGTGGATTCTGGGTTCTATAAATATCATGAAGCATATCATTTGCTGAAATTTGCCAATGAGAAACAGATTTTAGAGAAAGCGTATAACGAATATCTAGATCTGAAAAAGAGTAACCTTTGGGGAACTCACAAATATTATTAATTTGGATTCTAAGGAAAAGTGCCACCGTAAAAGGGTGGCATATTTCTTATAGTTTTTAAGAGGGTTGAAAGAATGCAGTTTATGGGAGAGCTCTATGTTGGAGAATCTATCTTAACAAAAGAGTATGATATTGTAAGAAAAGTTCATAATAGTAAAGTTGTTCCAAATCTGTATTTGCTTGCGATTTCAACAAACCCAGACAATATGCTGGATTTAATTCCACAATGGGAAGTCTTACAGAAATTGTATCCAAAGGAGATGCTACGAATAGTAGGACTTGCAAATGGGAAAAAGGAAGCTGTAAAACTGGTAGAGAGAATCATACAGGATTCTTTACAGGAAACAGGTGTTGCTGATATTCGCCCATATTTGGAACAGAAATGGGAGGGACAAGCATGCAGATAGTTCTTTCTATTTTACAGTTTTTGGGCGGATTCATTTTGGGCTTAGTGCTTATAGCAATTTTCGTTGTGCTTGTAATTTTATTTCATCCTGCAAAATATTTGGTGGACATTCAATGGATGGAAGAACAAAAAGCAAAGTTTCAAGCACAGTGGTGTTTTCGGTTAATCCGCGCGAAGGTGGCCTATGGAGATGGTTTGGTATATGGCGAAACCAATATTTTTGGAAAAAGAAAAACGTTTTCCTATGACTTTACGGCAGAAAAAGAAGTAGAGCCTGTTGAAAAGAAGGAGAATTCGAAGACCGAAACTTCAGATGAGGGTATCGTTTCCAAAATAAAGGGAATGATAGAACGTATAAAGACAGCATATCCTAAATTGAAGAAGGTATTTACGGATGAAAGAAATAAGGAAGCGGTAAAACATTTAAAAGATGAACTTATTTATCTGATAAAGATTATTTTGCCAAAGAAATCAAAAGTTGATGGAGTGTTTTCTTTGGGCTCGCCAGATAAAACAGGACAAACCTTTGGTATATTGGCATGTTTTCCTGCGATGTATCAAAAAAACTGGAATATTATTCCTGATTTTGAGTCAGATGAGATCTATTTCAAAGGTTGTATCTGGGGAAAAGGCAAGATTTATGGATATCAAATTATTGGTATAATTTTTAGAATAGTATTTGATAAGAATTGCAGAAGATTGTATACTATTATAAGAGCGTTAATTCGGAGGTTAAAATAAATGGATAAATTAAATACAACAGTAGATTCATTATTTAAAGGGATGGAAAATTTCGTTAGCACCAAAACAGTAGTGG
This sequence comes from Agathobacter sp., assembly GCA_045612245.1. Classification (GTDB taxonomy): domain Bacteria; phylum Bacillota; class Clostridia; order Lachnospirales; family Lachnospiraceae; genus Roseburia. Next base: position 497 of record JAZKYR010000132.1, on the reverse strand, counting down.
GTGAACCTACTCAGATTGGTGATACAATCATCATTCCATTAGCAGATGTTTCTTTTGGTGTTGCGGCTGGTGCTGTTGCTGAAACAAACAAAAACAATGGTATGGGTGGCATGGGTGGAAAAATTTCGCCAAGTGCTGTGCTTGTAATCAAAAATGATTCAACAAGACTTGTTAATATAAAAAATCAGGATGCAATTACAAAAATTTTGGATATGGTTCCAGATTTACTTGATCGTTTTGTGCCTGCAAAAAATGATTCAGTAGTGGTAGAAACAGAAGAAATCTAATGCATGAAAAAAGGTTGTAAAAAAAATTATTTTTTTCTTGCATTATGTAATCCTTTCTGTTAGAATGTGTATGTTGTGAGCTCGAAACACTATTTGGGCTTAGTGAATTTGCAAGGAGGTGCAATTAAAATGGCAAAATGTGCAGTATGTGAAAAAGGCGTTCATTTCGGAATCGCAGTTAGTCACTCTCATAGAAGATCTAATAAAATC